>NZ_JBLKDA010000004.1:0-73545 GCF_047530215.1 Enterobacter sp. 01-M-03-SI-ECC | reverse complement strand
TTCGCCTAACCCGGCCTACATCTAACACGTAGGCCCGGTAAGCGAAGCGCCACCGGGCAATTCAGCTCTAGCCCAGCACCATCGTACTCAACCGACAGGTGCAGCAGCGCCTTCCCTGCTCGTCGAAGATCGCAATCTCCCAGCTCTGGCTGGTACGCCCCAGATGCAGCGGCTGGCACACCCCACGCACCTTGCCGTGGGATACCGCCCGGTGGTGCGTCGCGTTCAGCTCCGTTCCCACCACGCTCTGCCCGTCCCGGGTCATCAGAAACCCGGCCATCGAGCCGAGCGTCTCCGCCAGCGCCGCCGAGGCGCCGCCGTGCAGCAGGCCAAACGGCTGGTGGGTGCGCGCGTCCACCGGCATCTCCGCTTCCAGCGTGTCGTCACCGATGCGGGTATAGACAATGCCGAGATGCGCCACCATTGTGTTCAGGCTGGTGGCGTTCAGCGCCTCAAGCGATAAATGACGTTTCCAGATCATTTATGCCCCCAGCGTGGAGCCGCCGTCCACCACGATATCCTGCAGGGTGATGTGGCTGGCAGCATCGGAGGCCAGGAACAGCACCGTGCTGGCGATCTCCTGCGGACGGGCGATTTTACCCAGCGGAATGCCGAGCTTGAACTGCTCGCCAAAGCCGCGAATGCGCTGCTGTTCCGCATCGTCGCTTTTCCACAGGGTGCGCTGCATGTCGGTGTCCGTTGAGCCCGGCGACACCAGGTTACAGCGCACGCCGCTGCCCGCCAGCTCCAGCCCCACGGTCAGGGCGAGGCTTTTCAGCGCCGCTTTCGACGCACCGTAGGCGCTCATGCCGATGCGCGGGGTGTGCGCCGCGTCGGACGCCACGGTGACGATCGCCCCGCCCTGCTGGCGTCGAAACTGGCCCATCGTCTGCTGGAACAGGTTGAACGCGCCGCCAACGTTGACCGCGAAGGTCTGCTGCCAGTCCGCCTGCGAGAGCTGGTCCGTCGCCCCCATGCGCAGAATGCCCGCCGCGTTGACCAGCACGTCCAGGCGTTCAAGCGACGCCAGCACGCGCCCGCACACCTCCTGCACCCGCCCGGCATCCGCCACGTCCAGGGTTTCGGTGGTAAACGGATAATCACCCAGCGGAAACGCCAGATCGAAACCGGTCACCTGCGCGCCCGCCTCGGCGAACGCCAGCGCCGTCGCATAGCCAATGCCCTTGCCCGCCCCCGTCACCCAGACGGTTTTACCGGTGAAATCCAGTCCCATCACTTCACCTCGCGGGAGAGCAGCGCCCACCAGGCGTCGAGGGTGGGGTTTTTTGCCAGCATAACGAAGTCGATGTCGCCGTGCACTTTGCGCCAGCGGGCGGCCAGCGCCATCATGCGAACCGAGTCCAGACCGTAGTCGATCAGGTTTTCGTCATCCATCGGCTCGTCGGACTCGTCCAGCAGCGGCAGGATAAGCTCGCGCAGCGCGGCCTTCGAGGCCGGAACGGACGGCAGCAGCTCGTCGGTCATCACCACGCGACCAGAACGCCCGGCCACGTAGTTAAGGGACATCAGATGCTCGTCGCGGGTGAAATCCGCCAGCGCGTCGGCGATAAAGAAGGGCTTGATGTCGCGCATGAAGGCGTCGGTGGCGGTGGTCATGCAGCCGATGTGGGCGTACACGCCGGTAATCAGCAGCTGGTTGCGGCCCGTCTCCTTCAGCATCTGCTCCAGCGGCGAACGGTGGAACGCGCTGTAGCGCCACTTCACCAGCACCGTGTCCGCCTCGTCCGGCGTCAGTTCAGCCACGATGCGCTGCTGCTCCGGCGAGCGGGTCAGGCCCGGCCCCCACATGTCGTTCAGCAGGGCGCGGTCTTCGTCGCTCTGCTCTTTCGGCTGCGCGGTGTAGTACACCGGAATATTGTACGCTTTGCAGTACGCGCGAAGTCTGGCGATGTTCGCCACCACCTGCTGCATCATGGCGCTGTTTTCGCCCCAGAAGTTCAGGAAATACTCCTGCATGTCGTGGATCAGCAGCGCCGCGCGTTCAGGCTCAAACGCCCAGTTCACCTTGTTGGTCGGCAGCTCTGCCGCTGTTGGCAGCGCGTATGCGGTTAATTTTGGGATAGCCATACTCTTTTTCCTCAGCCCTGTGCGCGTTCCGCGAGCCACAGGCGCAGCTGTTTCTTATCGACTTTGCCGACCGGCGTCAGCGGAAGCGCATCCACGCTCTCCACGCGGTCCGGCAGCTTGAATTCGGCAACGCCCTGCTCGCGCAGGAAGCGGCGCACCTCCACCGCGCGCAGGGGCTGTTTCACCACCAGATACGCGCAGCTCTTCTCGCCCAGCAGGGCATCGTCCATGCTCACCAGCGCGGCGTGGATCACCGACTCGTGGCGCAGCAGCAGGTTCTCGATCTCTTCCGCGGCGATCTTCTCGCCGCCGCGGTTGATCTGATCCTTCTCGCGCCCCTGCACGGTAATGTAGCCCTGCTCGTCGATGGCGATCAGATCGCCGGAGCAGTAAAAGCCGTTGGCGTCGAAGGCGCTGGCGTTGTGTTCCGGGCTGTTGAAATAGCCGCGGAAGGTGTACGGCCCGCGCGTCATCAGACGCCCGACCTCCCCGCGCGGCAGCGGGTTGCCGTGCTCGTCCGCCACCCACACTTCGTCGTCCGGGCACATCGGTCGGCCCTGGGTGTTGATGATGCGTTCCGGCGCGTCGTCGAGCGCGGTGTAGTTCACCAGCCCTTCCGCCATGCCGAACACCTGCTGCAGCTGGCAGCCAATCTCCAGCGGAATGCGCGCCGCGAGCGTGGCGGAGAGCCGTGCGCCGCCCACCTGGAGCAGCTTAAGGGAGGCAAGCTGCGCGCTCCCCGCGCCGTCGGCAATCGCCTGCAGCCACAGGCTCACCGCCGGGGGAACCAGCGAGGTGACGGTAATCTGATGCCGTTCGATCAGCGGGAAGCAGAGCGTGGCGCTCGGATCGTTCGCCAGCACCACGCAGCCGCCCGCGGTGAAGACGCCGAGCGATCCCGGCGAGCTCATGGCGTAGTTATGCGCCGCGGGCAGCGCGTTCAGATACCGGGTATGCGCAGTGATACCGCAGATCTCGTTGCTGCGGCGGATGCTGTAGTCGTAGTCGTTGTGCGTGCGCGGGATCAGCTTCGGCGTGCCGGTGCTGCCGCCGGAGAGCTGGAAGAACGCCACCTCGTCGGCGGGCGTCGGGTTCGGGATGAAGCTGTCCGCCTGGCGCGCAATCGCCGCTTCCAGGGCGTGTTCGCCCTTATCGCCGCGCAGCAGCACGACGCGTACCGAACGGTGTTCATCCACGAAAGCATTGAGGAAGTCATCGCCCGCAAACAGCGCGTGGTCGCGATCGGCAATCAGCACGGCGGGTTTGATCTGCATCGCGTAGGCGTTCAGCTCGCTGCGCTGGTGGCTGAAGAGCGCGTTGACCGGCGCGACGCCGATTTGCAGCAGCGCAAAGAAGGTGATGTAGAACTCGGCCACGTTGCCAAGCTGCACCAGCGCGGTCTCGCCGCGCTGCAGCCCCTGCGACTGAAGGACTGACGCCAGGCTGTTCACCGCCTGATTAAAGGCGCGGTAGGTGATGTGCCGCTCGCCGTCGATAATCGCCACCGCATCGCTGTCCGCACGATCCGTCAGGATGTGGGTCAGCGGCAGATCCTGCCAGTAGCCTTTTTCACGATAGCGGCGGGCAAAATCTTCAGGCCAGCGGGTAAAGGGAATCGTCATCAGTCTTCCTTAGTGCAGGCCAAACACGTTGAGCATGGTGGAGAGCTTCACGCCCGTCTCGCGCCACTCGCCAACCGGCGAGGAGGCGGGAACAATGCCCGCCCCGGCAAACAGGCGAACGGTATTCTTATGCAGACGCGCGCAGCGGATGGTGACCACCCACTCGCCGTTGCCTTCGCTGTCGCACCAGCCGACGATGCCGCCGAACAGCTCGCGGTCGAACGGCTCCAGTTCGGCAATCAGTTCCTTCGCCGCCTGATGCGGGAAGCCGCTCAGCGCCGGAGTCGGGTGCAGCAGGCAGGCCAGGGTCAGGGCGTTCTCGTTTTCACGCGCCTCGCCTTCCACCGGTGTCGCCAGGTGCCACAGCGTCGGGGTGGTGATGAGCTGCGGGGAAGACGGCATGCTCAGATGATGGCTGCGCGGTGCCAGAATGGCCTTCATCGCCTGAGTCACCAGGTCGTGCTCGTGGCGATCTTTTTCAGAGGCCAGCAGCTTATTGCCCGCCTCGCGGTCCAGCACGTCGTCCGGCTGACGGCGCGCGGAGCCCGCCAGCGGCAGCGAGCTAAAGTGCGCGCCCTCTTTGCGCAGCAGCAGCTCGGGGCTGGCCCCCAGCAGCACGCCGCCGTCTTCCAGCGGCACGTGGAAGTTGAAGCTCGCCGGGTTCTGGGCGATCAGGCGCTCCATCAGCGCGCCGCTGTCCATGTTTTTGTCGGTCGCGATATCAATCAGGCGCGATAGCACCACCTTATTGACCTGCGGCGTGGCGGTGAGCGACGCGGCGCGAGCGACCATCTCTTCAAAGACGGGCTGCGGGGGGATCTCGGTGCGTTGTGCCACCTTCAGCGCCTGCGCGGCGGAAAAATAGCGTGCGGACTGCTGTCGCGCTGGACGGGAAAAGCTCTGCCAGCGCTGCGGAATAAACAGCGACGAGGGCTTGCGGGTATCGAACGGGATCGCCCCTACCATCACCGGGTGAGCAATACCGCTGGCTTTTGCATTGCGAAAAGCCTGGGCTAATTTCTGCTGGAAGCCACCCGCCGGATCGTCGCCGCCGACGGCGGGTTCACTGAAGCGGGCAAAACAGCCGGACGTGGTAAAACTGCGGTAAGGCGACATAAAGAAAAAGCTGTCTGACGGCAGCGTGGTCGCGGCGTGCTGAACTTCCTCAGCCAGGGACGTGTCCATATCATCCTCCACAAACGATAAAAGAAGCAATAATGATTATCATTTATATTTTCGTCGGCTAACCTAATCCCACATCGCCTCGCTGTCAACCGTCGGACAAATAACTTCTGCGACAAACGCTTGCATCCCGTGGCAGCAACCATGAAAATGAGAAGCATTATCTTCAACTGAAACAGGACGTCGCGCTGTGAAATTCCCCGCTCTTTTCCGTAATACCCTGCTTTTACCTGGACTTTTTGTTTTAGGACTTGCCTCAGCCGTTGCCGCCGACTGGCCACGTCAGGTGACCGACAGCCGCGGCGTGCACACGCTTGAGAGCAAACCGACGCGCATCGTCTCCACCAGCGTGACCTTAACCGGCTCCCTGCTGGCGATTGACGCACCGGTCATCGCCAGCGGCGCGACCACGCCGAACAACCGCGTGGCGGACGGGCAAGGTTTCCTGCGCCAGTGGGGGGATATTGCGAAACAGCGCAAGGTGGCGCGGCTGTACATTGGCGAGCCGAGCGCCGAAGCGGTCGCCGCGCAAATGCCGGATCTGATTTTGATCGGCGCCACCGGCGGCGATTCCGCGCTGGCGCTGTACGATCAGCTCTCCGCCATCGCCCCGACGCTTATCATCAACTACGACGACAAGAGCTGGCAGGAACTGCTGACCCAGCTGGGCAGCATCACCGGACAGGAAAAACAGGCTGCCGGGCGCATAGCCGCGTTTGATAAACAGCTCGCCCAGGTGAAACAGCAGATGACGCTGCCGCCGCAGCCGGTCAACGCCATCGTCTACACCGCCGCCGCGCGCAGCGCCAACCTGTGGACCGCAGAATCCGCGCAGGGCAAGCTGCTGCACCAGCTGGGCTTTACGCTGGCGCAGCTGCCCGCCGGGCTGCACACCTCCCAAAGCCAGGGGAAACGCCACGACATCATTCAGCTGGGCGGGGAAAACCTGGCGACGGGGCTGAACGGCGAAGGGCTTTTCCTGTTTGCCGGTGATGAGAAAGACGTGGCGGCGATTTACGCCAACCCGCTGCTGGCGCATTTGCCGGCGGTGAAAAACAAACGGGTTTGGGCATTGGGTACGGAGACGTTCCGCCTGGATTATTACAGCGCGATGTTGGTGTTGCAGCGTTTAGATTCAATGTTTAAATAAGCGCAGCGCCACCGGGCCTTTTGTCGGGTGGCGGCTTCGCCTTACCCGACCTACAGGGTCAGGCGAGTGCAAAATGTAGGCCGGGTAAGGCGCAGCCGCCACCCGGCAAATCACGCCGGAGCACTCTCCTGCCTGAACCGACGCAACTCCACCAAAACCGCCAATAAAATCACGCCAATAATCGCCAGTACAAACCCGCTGCTGCTCGCCGATGCCGCCGGGCTCATTATCGCCCCCAGCCCGCCGAGGATCGCAGCACCAATGGCATCCCCCGTGACGTTCTGCGCGGTCCACAGGCCGTTAATACGTCCGATCATCCCTTCCGGCGTCTGGGTCTGGATCAGGGTGTACTGCAAGAGCGAGCTGATGGCGCTAAGCCAGCCGAAGATCGCCAGGCACAGCACGCCCAGCGCCCACACCGGCATCAGGCTAAAGAAGCCCACGGCGATAAACGAGGCCAGCGTGGAAAGCAGCATAATCATCCCCGGACGCGCGCTCTGCGCCAGGTTGCCGCTGGTCAGCGCCCCGCACGCCGCGCCGAGCGGAATGGCCGCGTACAGCACGCCTATTTCCGAGGCGCTCATCCGCCACTCGCCCGCCAGCGCCGGGTAGAGCACGCGCACGGCGCTCGCCATGGTCAGCAGGCCGCCGAGCAGCGCAATGCCGCCAATCAGCCGGTTGCTGAACAGAAAACGAATGGCCGCCATCAACGACTTAAGCGGATGCTCGCGCGGCTGCGGCGGAGGCGGCAGCCGCGGCAGGCGCAGCAGCGTCAGCGTGGTGATGAAGGTTCCCGCTGCCGCCAGGCCGTAGTTCCACGCCACGTTGCCGGTTGCCAGCAGCAGGCCGCCCACCATCGGCGAAATCACCGAGCCCAGACGCACGGTGAGCATGGTGATCGCCCCCGCCTGCATCAGGTTCTCGCGCCCGACCAGCGCGGGGGTGGCTGCCAGCAGCGCCGTCACGCCCAGCGAGGCGAAAAAGCCGTCCCACAGCCCCAGGGCATAAATCGCGATCAGCGACGGCTCCGGCAGCATCGCGTTCAGACACAGCCCGATAAAGCCCACGCCGCAGGTGCCGCGCGCCAGCAGGATCAGCTTTTTACGCTCGTAGCGGTCCGCCAGCACGCCGCCGACCATCAGGCCGATAAACATCGCGCTACCGGTTAAGGTGACGGACAAGCCCACCAGCCAGCTGGAGTGCGTCATGGCCTGGATCTGGACAGGCACGGCCACGCCGAGCAGGCCGAGGGACAAAATGGAGATAAAGCGCGCGATAAACACGGCGCGATATGCCGGGTGCGTTTTGAGCAGGCTGAGGTTGAGCAGCCAGGATTTTTGATTCATGACAAAGCCTTGAGTGTAATTCTACCCTTTCCATGGGCGCACATGCTAACATAGCCAAATAAGATAGATAACGATAATCACTATCATTATCAAATCATGGATGTTGCTATGTCGTTTTCCTCTTCTGCGGTGCGCGCCGTTGCCGTGCCCGTTTTACTGCTGCTGCTGATCCTTGCGGTTGCGCTCAGCCTGCTGGTCGGCGCGAAGCCGCTGCCCGCGTCCGTTGTCGTTGATGCACTCATTGGACGCTGCCAGAGCGCCGACTGCGTCATCGTGCTCGACGCCCGCCTGCCACGCACGCTCGCCGGGCTGCTGGCCGGCGGCGCGCTCGGCCTTGCCGGTGCGCTGATGCAAACCCTCACCCGCAACCCGTTGGCGGACCCGGGCATTCTCGGCGTCAATTCGGGTGCCAGCTTTGCCATCGTGCTCGGCGCGGCGCTGTTCGGATTGAGCTCACCTACTGAACAGCTGGTGATGGCCTTTTGCGGCGCGCTGGCCGCCTCGCTGGTGGTGGCGTTTACCGGCAGCCAGGGCGGCGGCCAGCTAAGCCCGGTACGCCTGACGCTGGCGGGCGTGGCGCTCGCGGCGGTACTGGAAGGCCTATCCAACGGCATCGCCCTGCTCAACCCGGACGTTTACGACCAGCTGCGCTTCTGGCAGGCCGGATCGCTGGATATCCGCACCCTTGAAACCCTGAAAGTGGTGGCGCTTCCGGTGATGATCGCCGCCGCCGTGGCGCTGCTTTTAAGCCGGGCGCTCAACAGCCTGAGCCTCGGCAGCGACACCGCCACCGCTCTCGGCAATAGGGTGGCGCGCACGCAGCTCATTGGCCTGCTCGCCATCACCGTCCTGTGCGGCAGCGCGACCGCCGTGGTCGGGCCAATCGCCTTTATCGGCCTGATGATGCCGCATATGGCGCGCTGGCTGGTGGGAGCGGATCACCGCTGGTCGCTGCCGGTCACGCTGCTGGCCACCCCGGCCCTGCTGCTGTTTGCCGACGTGCTGGGGCGCCTGCTGGTGCCCGGCGAGCTGCGCGTCTCGGTGGTCAGCGCCTTTATCGGCGCGCCGGTGCTCATCTTCCTGGTACGCCGTAAACGCGGAGGTGGCGCATGATGGCTCCGTCCCGTCGCTTAACCATCAGCGTCTCGCTGCTGAGCATTGCCATTCTGCTGCTGGCGGTCTGGAGCCTGCGCAGCGGCGCGGTGATGCTCGATTTCACCCAGGTCTTTAACGCCCTGCTCGGCAGCGCGCCGCGCAACATCACCCTGGTGGTGACGGAGTGGCGACTGCCGCGCGTGGCGATGGCGATTCTGGTGGGCGCGGCGCTCGGGGTGAGCGGTGCGATATTCCAGTCGCTGATGCGTAACCCGCTCGGCAGCCCGGACGTGATGGGCCTCAATACCGGGGCCTGGAGCGGCGTGCTGGTGGCGATGGTGCTGTTTGGTCAGCACCTGACGGCCATTACCTTTACGGCAATGGCGGGCGGCATTCTGACGTCCTTACTGATCTGGCTGCTTGCCTGGCGCAACGGTATCGACACCTTCCGTCTGATCCTTATCGGCATTGGCGTCCGCGCGATGCTGATGGCCTTTAACACCTGGCTCCTGCTGCAGGCCTCGCTGGACACCGCGCTCTCCGCCGGGCTGTGGTATGCCGGTTCCCTCAACGGCCTGACGTGGGGCAAAACCTGGCCCGCTGCGCCGCTCATTTTGCTGATGTTTATCGGCGCGCTGCTGCTGGTGCGCCGCATGCGCCTGCTGGAGATGGGCGACGACAGCGCCTGCGCGCTGGGGGTAAGCGTTGAGCGCTCGCGCCTGATGCTGATGCTGGTCGCCGTATTATTGACCGCCGCCTCCACCGCCATCGCCGGGCCAATCTCCTTTATTGCTCTCGTCGCCCCGCACATTGCGCGGCGGCTTAGCGGCACCGCGCGCTGGGGACTCGCCCAGGCGGCGCTGTGCGGGTCGTTATTGCTGCTGGCCGCCGACCTCTGCGCCCAGCGGCTGTTTATGCCTTATCAACTGCCGGTGGGCGTGGTAACCGTCAGCCTCGGCGGGATTTACCTCATCGTCTTGCTCGTTCAGGAGTCACGCAAGAAATGACCGATTCAACCACCCGCTTGCGCGGCGAAAAACTTACCCTTGGCTACGGCAAAAAAATCGTTGCCCGTGACTTATCCGTCACTATTCCGGACGGCCACTTCACGGCGATTATCGGCCCAAACGGCTGCGGGAAGTCGACCCTGCTGCGCACGCTGAGCCGCCTGATGACGCCGGTTGAAGGCAGCGTGCTCCTTGATGGAGAGCAGATCCAGCGCTTCGCCAGCAAAGAGGTGGCCAGGCGCATCGGATTGCTGGCGCAAAATGCCACCACGCCGGGGGACATCACGGTGCAGGAGCTGGTTGCGCGCGGGCGCTACCCCCACCAGCCGCTGTTCACCCGCTGGCGTAAAGAGGACGACGAGGCGGTGAACCGCGCGATGCAGGCGACGGGGATGACCGATCTGGCCCAGCAGAGCGTGGACACCCTTTCCGGCGGGCAGCGCCAGCGGGCGTGGATCGCGATGGTGCTGGCGCAGGAGACCTCGATCATGCTGCTGGACGAGCCGACGACCTGGCTCGATATCAGCCATCAGATAGACCTGCTGGAGCTGCTGAGCGATCTGAACCGCACGCAGGGGTACACGCTGGCGGCGGTGCTGCACGATTTAAACCAGGCGTGCCGCTACGCCACGCACCTGATTGCCTTGCGCGACGGGGAGATTGTGGCCCAGGGCGCGCCGAAGGAGATTGTGACGCCGGAGCTGATCGCGCGGATCTACGGGATGCGCTGCATGATTATCGACGATCCGGTGGCGGGCACGCCGCTGGTGGTGCCGTTAGGTCGGCGGTAATTGCCGGGTGGCGGCTACGCCTTACCCGGCCTACGGGATCCGAATGTAGGCCGGGTAAGGCGTAGCCGCCACCCGGCCCTTTTGACGTTACCTCAAGATATCCTTCAACACTGGCCCAATTTTCTCAAACGCCTGCGGTGAAATGATGTCCACGTGGGCGCAGTCCTGGCTGTATACCTCAAGCGCCGCCACCCACGGTGCCCAGGCGACCTGCGGATCCATCGTTCGCGTGCGTTCGGCAACAAACAGCGTCGCCTTACCGTCAAAGCGTGCGCTGTGCGCCGTGGTGAGCAGCCGCACCGCATCGGCATAATTGCCCTCGATGGCGTTAAACAGCTCGCTGCTCCCCTGCCCCTGCTGGGCGGCGATAAACGCCTGCCGCTCGCGCTCGATTTCCGCCAGCACTGCCGGGTCGAGGCCGTTGGCCTCTTTTTCCGCCCAGTTCTGGGTTTCCGGCGGCCAGGTATCCAGCAGGCCGAGGAATGAAACCTCATCACCCAGCTGGCGCAGGCGGGCCGCAATCCCCTGCGCCAGCGTGCCGCCGAGGGAATAGCCGAACAGGTAATACGGCCCCTGCGGCTGCCGCGCGCGCAGCGTATTCAGGTGATGTTCGATCACCCCGTCCAGATCCGCACACTGCTGCATCGGCCCGTCAGGTCGGGGAGACTGAATGCCCATAATGGACCAGCGCGGGCTGAGATAGCGCGCCAGCACGCTGAACTGCCAGGCAAAGCCGGATGCCGGATGGAAGCAGAATAACGTCGGACCGTCGCTCTCACGCAGCGGCAGCAGGGTTTCATATCCCAGACGCTGCACCTGCTCGTCGCTTAGCGTTGAGTCCAGCAGCGCGCTAAGCTTGCTCACGGTGGAGGCGACCATTATCTGCCCCGGCGTGACCTTGCGGGCGAACGTGCGGCTGAGCTGCGCCGCCAGGCGCATCGCCAGCAGCGAATGTCCGCCGAGGGCAAAGAAGTCGGCCTCAATGTCGTTCACCTCGCAGCTCAGCAGCGCGGCAAACGCCTGCGCGACGGCGATTTCGGTTTCACTTTCCGGCGCGCGGCCGGACGTTTTACTCGTTAACGCCGGCAGCGGCAGCGCCTTGCGGTCGAGCTTGCCGTTCGCGCTGAGCGGCAGCGCGCTGATTTGCAGCAGCACCACCGGCACCATATGCGGCGGCAATTGCGCCTTCAGCAATTCGAGCAGCGCGTCGCGGTCCAGCGGTAAGCCGGATTCAGAGACAACGTATCCCACCAGCTGGCGGGCATCCCCCCCCGTTGCCGCTGCCTGGTTGAACACGCAGGCGTGCGCCACGGCCTGGGCGACGTCCGGCAGGGCAAGCATCGCCCGGTCGATTTCGCCCAGCTCGATGCGCTGGCCGCGAATTTTCAGCTGATCGTCGCTGCGGCCCAGATATTCCACCGCGCCGGTGTCCAGCCAGCGGGCTACGTCCCCGGTTCGGTACATCCGCTCGCCGGGGGCAAACGGGTCGGCGATAAAGCGGCTGGCGGTGAGGTCCGGACGTCCCAGATACCCCTGCGCCAGCTGAATGCCGGTGAGGTAGAGATCGCCCGCCACGCCGAACGGCACCGGGCGCATCATCGCATCCAGAATGCGCAGCCCCGTGTTCCACACCGGGAAGCCGATCGGCACGCTGTTGCCTGCAACCGCCGCCAGTTCAGGGCCGTAAGCCGGATACCAGCTGACGTCCACCGCCGCTTCGGTCGGGCCATAGAGGTTATGCAGCGGCACGCGGGTGAGCTGCTCCCACTCGCGGCACAGTTCGGCCGGCAGCGCTTCGCCGCTGCAGAACACCTGCTTAAGCGTTTTGCAACACGCCACGTTTTCCGGCGTCAGCGAGGCGACAAACGCCGCCAGCATCGACGGCACGAAGTGGGTTGTCGTCACGCCGTAGCGGGCGAAGAAGCTCTGCATCGCCTGCGGGTCCCGGTGCGCGTCCGGCTCGGCCATCACCAGCTTCGCCCCGGCGATAAACGGCCACCAAAACTCCCACACCGACACGTCAAAGCTGCACGGCGTTTTCTGCGCCACGACGTCAAACGCCGTCAGTGGATAATGATCCTGCATCCACTTCAGGCGGTTAACGATGGCGGTATGGCCGACCATGACCCCTTTTGGACGCCCGGTCGAGCCGGAGGTAAAGATGATGTACGCCGTCTGCTCCGGCTTCGCCAGGCGCAGCGGTTCAGCACCCGTGGTCGGTAATAGTGTGTTGTAACTAAACGTCTCAACGGAAAGATCGCTAAAGCGCGGAAGCTGTTCGTCGGTGGTAATAAGCAGGGAGGGCTTCGCGTCCTCCAGCATCATCCGCAGGCGGTCGTCCGGGTAGCCGGTATCGAGCGGCAGCCACGCGGCACCGGCTTCAACGATGGCGTGCAGCGCCAGCGTCAGGAACACCGAGCGCGGCAGGGCCACCGCCACGCTGTCGCCCGGCGTCACGCCGCGTTCGCGCAGCAGGTTTGCCAGCGCGACGACCTGCTCGCGCATCTGGCGATAGCTGAGTTCAATGTGCGCGTCCGCCAGCGCGGGGGCGTCCGGCGTTTTGCTCGCCTGCTCCGCCACCAGCCCTGCCAGCGTGGTTGACGGCAGCGCCAGCCCGGTATCGTTGATCCGCGCCAGCTGCGCGTATTCCTGCTCAGATACCGTTTCCACCTCGCCGCAGCGCAGGTCCGGGTTGGCCGCGAACTGCACCAGCATCGCGTTCAGGCGCGCCACGTGACGGAAAAGCGTCGCTTCATCGTAACGCTGCTTATTGGCGAGGATCTCTATGTTCAAACCGCCCTCGTCGTCCGGGAACAGCGCCAGCTCCAGATCGTTCACCGGGCCGGTTGCCAGCGTGTGGGTAATGGCCTCCACGCCGTCGATATCCAGCTGATAATCGAACACCTTGACGTTCAGTACCGGGCCAAACAGCGCTTCGTCGCCCGCCGCTTTCCCGCTGTCGCGCACGATCTGCTCGGCGTCGTAGCGCTGGTGGCGGCGCATTTTTTTCAGCTGGTTCGCCAGTCGCAGCGCCAGCGTCGGGAGGCTCTCCTGCGGATCGATATTGACCGCCAGCGGCAGGACGTTGAGCACCGGTCCGGTTGCGGTCAGCGCCGCGGAGCCCATGCGGCGCATAAAGATAAACCCGGCGGCGTAGTCCAGCCGCCCGGTCAGGCGGCCCAGCCACAGCGCCACCAGCGCAAGCGCCAGGTCGGTGCGCTGCACCTCCCCTGCCGCCTGCGCAAGCTGGCTAAACGCCCGACCGTCGGCGGCAATCTTCAGGCGCAAAATATCGGTGGTAGCGGCGCGTCCCGGCAGCGGCGCGGAGGAGAGCGAGACCGGCGAAGGCAGCCGTTTGCGCTGCTCGGCCCAGAAGGCGCCGTCGCGCAGGTACGCCTCGCTGTCGCGATAGCGCTGATATTCTTCCACCACCCCGGCAAACGGCGTAAACGGGGATTCGGGGGTGGGGTTGCCCTTCTTCCAGGCGGCATAAATTGTGGCGATCTGGCGGGTAATGGCCGGGAAGCTGAAGCCATCCACCACCAGATGGTGATAGCGCTGATACCAGTACCAGTGGTTTTCACCGACCTGAATCAGCTGGTGAAACGCCAGCGGCTGACCGCTGTCGACGCGCAGGTTCTGGTTAAGATCGGATTCCATCATCGCCACGGCGGCGGCGTGGGAATCCACGCAAACAACGGACGGCTCCGGCAGCATGACGGCGTCATCGACCCACTGCCACACCTCGCCGTTCTCCTCGGCAAAACGCATCCGCAGGGTATCGGCCTGCATCATGCCAGCGGCAATGGCCTTTGCCAGCAGCGGCGCGTCGATATCGCCTTTCAGCTCGGTGTAGTGCGCCACGCTCCAGGCGTTGGGCAGCGTGGACAGCTGCTCCGCCATCCAGATGCCCGGCTGGGCGGCGACGAGAGGAAGACGGTTCATGCGATCTCCCCCGCAAAATAAGACGGTTCAAGCGTTTGCCAGCGCGCGGCCAGCCACTGCTGGCACGCCTCCTGAGACTGCGCCTCGCACACCACGCGCCACCCTGCCGGAAGCCCGCACTGCTGCGGCCACAGGCTGTACTGCCCCCGGTCGTTTTGCAAAATGGCGAACTGTCCCTGCGGATTATCGAAAGGATTGCTGAATTCCATACAGACTCCGTTAGTGAATGAGCGGCTGCCAGAGGGTCATCAGCCCCTGCGTCAGCCCACCGCGCCAGCACAGCGCGTCGTGCCCGCCGTCAACCTGACGCCAGTAAACCTGCCGGGCGTGCAGCTCGGCGTAAATCGCCTGGTTCGCGCGGAAGATGAGCGGCTCGTTGCGCCCGGCTTCAAGGATGACGCGTAGCCCGTGAGCGGATATTTCACCTGTTTTAAGCTGTTCGATTAACAGCCCGTCCTGCTGCCCACCGCGGTGCGGCCACCAGTACGAACCGGACTGGCTGAGCACGCAGCCAAAGCGCTGCGGCCAGTTGAGGCCAGCATAAAGCGACGCCAGGCCGCCAAAGCTTTGGCCCGCCACCACGGTACGGTCGGCGCGGTCGCTAAACGGCGCGAGATTTTTTACGCGGGGGAGAAGCTCTTCCTGCACCGCCAGCCAGAAATCGGGATTGCAGGGCAGCTCGCGGCTGCGATGCGCCATGTCGATAACATCGATTAAGACGTAGACAGCAGGCGGTAATTTGCGCCCGGCGGTGAGCGACGCCAGCGCGGGCCAGATCGGCATGCTTTCGGCCCAGAACTGGCCGTCGAGCAGCAACGCCAGCGGGCGCTCGGGGTTATCGTCCCCGGTGGTAAAAATCCAGACGCGACGGCGATTTTTAAGGCGCGCGCTTTCCCATTCAATGCAGGTCGGCGCGTCGTAGGGCGTATCCGGATGATTCCAGCCCGGCTGAACCGGCGCTTGCGGCATCTCCAGCGCGGAGACGGCATGACCGCGCCCGCCGCGCCAGCTCTGCGGATTCAGCGGGTCGGAAACCGCGTGCGGCAACAGCTTGCGCCAGCCTTCGCGCAGCGCCATGCGGTCCGGCTGCGCGCCTTCAAACACAACGCTGGCAAAATCGTTTTCATTTTCGGAAGGGATAAAACAGTAGCTCCCGCGCCACTCGGGGCTGAACTCGCCCTGCCACTGCCAGACGTCGGTATCGGGAATGCGTTCGAGGGACTGCGGGCGGGCATTTTGATGGTGATCGGTCACGCCGGTGACGTAGAGCCAGACGCGTTTGATCGGTGACGAATCTTGCGTTCCTTTCGGGTCGCGCCACCAGAACGTGACGCGATATTTTCCCTTTTCCGGCGTCCATTCAGGCCCGTTTTTCGACTGCCACCACGCATCACTTCCCGTTGTTAACGCCGTCACCCTTATAACCTCATGTTTAACAGTCTTTTTTGTCTCAGGACAAATTTTATTGATAATATTATTGATAACTATTTGCATTTGCAATAGCGTAGTGCCCGCGCTGTGGGAAGCGCTCATAAAACAACCACAAAAGCGGGACGTACAATGAATAAGAAGATTCACTCTCTGGCCTTGCTGGTCAATTTAGGGATTTATGGCGTCGCGCTGCCCGCCATGGCAGCCGACAACACCGCCTCTGCGCAGCACGAAGACACGATGGTGATTACCGCCGCCGAGCAGAATCTGCAGGCGCCGGGCGTATCAACCATCACCGCCGATGAGATCCGTAAAAACCCGCCCGCGCGCGACGTGGCTGAAATCATCCGCACCATGCCGGGCGTTAACCTGACCGGGAACTCCACCAGCGGCCAGCGCGGGAATAACCGTCAGATTGATATCCGCGGCATGGGGCCGGAAAACACGCTGATCCTGATCGACGGCAAGCCGGTCACCAGCCGTAACTCCATCCGTCTGGGCTGGCGCGGCGAGCGCGACACCCGCGGCGATACCGGCTGGGTGCCGCCAGAGATGATCGAACGTATCGAAGTGATCCGCGGCCCGGCAGCAGCGCGTTACGGCAACGGTGCGGCAGGCGGCGTGGTCAACATCATCACCAAAAAATTCGACGACCAGTGGCACGGTTCCTGGAACACCTACCTGAACGCGCCGGAACACAAGGACGAAGGTTCAACCAAACGCACCAACTTCAGCCTGAGCGGCCCGCTGGGCGGCGACTTCAGCTTCCGCATGTTCGGCAATCTGGACAAAACCCAGGCCGACGCCTGGGACATCAACCAGGGCCATCAGTCCGATCGTACCGGAGCCTACGCCGACACGCTGCCGGCGGGCCGTGAGGGTGTGGAGAATAAAGACATCAACGGCGTGGTGCGCTGGGACTTCGCGCCAATGCAGTCTCTGGAGTTTGAGGCCGGCTACAGCCGTCAGAATAACCTCTACGCCGGTGATACCCAGAACACCAACAACGACAACAGCTCCAGCGGTCTGGTGAAGAAAAACTACGGCAAAGAGACCAACCGTATTTATCGTCAGAACTTCGCGGTGACCTGGAACGGCGGCTGGGATAACGGCATCACCACCAGCAGCTGGGCGCAGTACGAGCACACCCGCAACTCGCGTCTGGGCGAAGGGCTGGCGGGCGGTCTGGAAGGCCTGTTCAACAGCAATAAATTCACCGACACCGACCTGGCCGACGTGATGCTGCACAGCGAAATCAACCTGCCGATTGATTTCGTCGTTAACCAGAATCTGACCCTGGGCACCGAATGGAACCAGCAGCGCATGAAGGACTCGACCTCCTTCACGCAAACCCAGCAGGGCGGCACCATTCCGGGCATGAGCAACGACCGCAGCCCGTATACGTCGGCGGAGATCTTCTCCCTGTTCGCCGAGAACAACATGGAGCTGACCGACAGCACCATGCTGACCCCGGCGCTGCGCTTCGACCACCACACCATCGTCGGCAACAACTGGAGCCCGTCCCTGAACCTGTCGCAGGGCCTGGGTGATGACTTCACGCTGAAGATGGGGATCGCGCGCGCCTACAAAGCGCCGAGCCTCTACCAGACCAACCCGAACTACCTGCTCTACAGCAAAGGCCAGGGCTGCTACGCAAGCTCCGACGGCG
Organism: Enterobacter sp. 01-M-03-SI-ECC; assembly: GCF_047530215.1. NCBI lineage: Bacteria > Pseudomonadati > Pseudomonadota > Gammaproteobacteria > Enterobacterales > Enterobacteriaceae > Enterobacter > Enterobacter sp. 01-M-03-SI-ECC. Next base: position 56,219 of record NZ_JBLKDA010000004.1, on the reverse strand, counting down.
TGGGCTGCTACATGATGGGCAACGACGACCTGAAGGCGGAAACCAGCATCAACAAAGAGATTGGTCTGGAGTGGAAGCGCGACGGCTGGCTGGCGGGCGTGACCTGGTTCCGCAACGACTACCGCGACAAGATTGAAGCGGGCTACGCGCCGATTGGCCACACCTCTTCCGGTAAGGTGCAGACGGATATCTACCAGTGGGAAAACGTGCCGAAGGCGGTGGTGGAAGGGCTGGAAGGCTCCCTGAACGTGCCGGTCAGCGACACGATTAACTGGACCAATAACATCACCTACATGCTGCAGAGCAAGAACAAGGAGACCGGCGACCGCCTGTCGATCATTCCGGAGTATACGCTGAACTCGACCCTGAGCTGGCAGGTGCATCAGGACGTGTCGCTCCAGTCGACCTTTACCTGGTACGGCAAGCAGCAGCCGAAGAAATACAACTACAAAGGTCAGCCTGTGACCGGGTCTGAAAAAGACGAAGTCAGCCCGTACAGCATCGTTGGCCTGAGCGCGACCTGGGACATGACCAAAAACGTCAGCCTGACCGGCGGCGTGGACAACGTCTTCGACAAGCGCCAGTGGCGCGCGGGTAATGCCCAGACGACCGGAAATGCTACCACCGGGGCGTATATGTATGGTGCAGGGGCGTATACGTATAATGAGCCGGGCCGCACGTGGTATATGAGCGTCAACACAAGATTCTGATACAGGCAGTCACTTCCCCCTCTCCCTGTGGGAGAGGGTCGGGGTGAGGGCATCAGCTGCACAATTCTGAAGGGAAAACATGCACACCACCCACACCACGTTCATTCTCGCCGGCCACACCGTCCACCATGTCACCTTCGCCCCCACCACCTTCACCGATGCCGATCTCCTCTGGCTCCCTCACCACGCTGAGCTTTCAAACGCCGGACGCAAGCGCAAAGCTGAGCATCTTGCAGGCCGCATCGCCGCCGCGCATGCCTTGCCCGATCATACCGTGCCCGGTATCGGCCCCAGCGGTGAACCGCTCTGGCCGGAGGGATTTTCAGGAAGTATCACCCACAGCGGCACGCGGGCGATGGCGGTTGTCGTCCATCATCCAGATGCACTGGTGGGTATTGATTGCGAAGCCGTTCTTCCAGACCGTGAAGCCCGCGAAATCCAGGACGGCATCATTGACGAGCAGGAAGCGATGTGCCTGACGCGCTCGGGGTACCCCTTTGCGCTGGCGTTGACGCTGGCATTCAGCGCTAAGGAGAGCCTGTTCAAGGCCCTCTTTCCGCAGGTGCGGTCATGGATGGGTTTTGACAGCGCTCGCGTCACACAGCTCGACGATAAGTCACTTACGCTGGCCTTGACCCGTCAACGCGCGGGCTATGCCAAAGGCACCGTCTTCACCCTTTACTGGCAACAGCACGGCGAACAGGCGATCACCCTGCTGCCACGCTCTCCGGTCGGCGTGCCTTAACGCCGATCGCCACCAGCGGGTACCGAACCTGCCGGAAAAAATGTTCCCCATAAACGTATCCTGCTTGATTCGGCTGTTATCTTTCAGGTATTCAGTGGGGGCCGCGCAGAACAGACCGGATGCGAGGCCATTTCAAATAAAGCGCTAACGATAGGTCATGGTAAACGACGCCGTGGCGCTCACCGAACCCGATTGCGCATTTGCTGAGGTCATGTAATACGCGGCCTTAAAGGGAATATTGACAACTTCCCCTGGCGAAGTCGTCGTGCCGTATTTAATAAGCTTGCCGAACTGCACGGGCGAATCATTATATTTCAGCTGAATGCCCAGACCTGTAGCCGTCGAACTGCTGTTTAAGCCCAACACGCCGTTAGCGGCATCGGCAAGCGGGCTGACGTTATCCAGCGTCACATTCACTGCGGTCTGCTCACTACAGATAAGCGGTATGGAAAATGTCACCGGATTCTGGGTGCTACCGACGCCGTTAAACTTCGGTAATAACGCAATCCCCATATTAATATTCAAATTTTTATCTTCAATCTGACAGGATGCGGTGCTGATATTCATCGGCGAAAAAATATATTTAAAAAGCGGAAGGCGCATAATGTTATTGCTCCTCGGTGTACTGTATTCAGTATTGAGCGTCAGAGCGGGTATAGAGCCCGTCGCCGGGGTGGCGCTGGTTTTGATCAGCTCAAAGGTATCCGTGAACGTTGATACGCCATTCTGGAGGATCCCTCGCCGCCAGCTCGGATTATTGAGGCTCATTCTGGTGACAAACTCGCTGCTTTGCGTGGTGCTGGAAAAGTTCTTCCACCGGATGCCGATGCCGGGGACCTCAGTCGCCCGCACGTTTACCAGCGGCGAGGCGCCGTAATCCGCATTTGCCCCGGAGAGCTGAATAAACCACGAGCCATCGTATCCAATTTGCTGACCCTGAGGATCACATGTTATGGGGTTACTGGTGACTATCGTTGCTAATACCGTTCCAACGGGCGCATCCCGCTGAACGACAATATTGTGATCGAAGTTGACCGCTACGTCGTTTGCAGAACACAGCGCAAAGGCATTCAGAGAGACAGCGCACCCCACGGCTGCCGTCGCGATTTTAAATACAGTGGGCATAATATGTTCCTTTATTTCAGGCGAGGCGTGGGCCTTCTCTCGCAAAGTCATCACGCGCATTAACGCAATGAGAAATTTAACGACACGCCGCAGTGGTACGCTGAATTTTACCCGGCAAGGCGTTCACGTTTATTTTGGCGCGGCAGGTTTTCGCTCCCCACTGTACGGTTATACTGTCACCGTCGTTCAGGCCGCTCATATAGACCTCTCCGTCGCTCCCGACAATGCTCATCGCATCGCTTCCGTTGAGCTTTACCATGGCTCCAAAGGGCACCGGCGAGTTCTGGTACAGCAGCGTTATCAGTGCCCGGAATCCCGTTCTCGCCTTGAACGTCGCGCGCACCACGGCACCGCGCGTAGGTACAACGTTAACGACGGATTCGGCCACATCCACGTCCGGCCCCAGCGAACCGGTGTCTATCGCAATCCGGTTTTCCTGATAGGCGCTGGCATAGGGCACTACCGCATATCCACGCCAGTCCGTTTTAACGCCAGGATTATTGCGCACGCTCACGCCGGACGCGCCCTGCGCTTCCAGCAGCACAACGGTATCCCCCAGCGGCTGAGAGAACGTCACGCCATGCTCGTGGCCGACAATCCCCCCCTGCAGGCCAAAGTTCAGCTGGCTGTTCTGTCGGCTGTAGTTGTAACCTGCGCTTACGGTGCCGTAGCCGCCTTTATAGGTTCCACTCAGGGCGCTTCTCGATTCCCCGCCAGACGAGGTATAGCCCTGCTGAACCAGGTAGCTCAGGTTATTATCGGCAAGGGCGGTGCCGCTCAGACCCACCTGGTGCGTTTCGGGGCCGTTCTTTTGCATATTCACGCTATAGCTGGCCCAGCTTTGCGGCAGCCATTTGCTCAGCGGCACCTGAAGGTTAAAGGCGAGAATCTGGTCCTTACGGTCTTTGCCCGGCGTTTCGCTATAGGTGTAGCCGAGCGAGTAATTGATATCGCGAATACTGGTGTTAAAGCCGGTGCTGACGTTGCGCTCATAGCCCTGCCTGCTCCAGTAGTCCTGCTGGTATGCTGAAATATAAAAGTTCCCCCAGCTTTGCAGCGACTGACTGAGGTTGAGCTGCAGTCGGCTTCGCTTGTTGTAGCGCTGGCTGCTAAATTCATTCACTTCCTGAAAGGTATAAAACCCTTGCGTGGAGTAGCGATAGCTGGCGAGCGTCACGGTGGTGTCGGTCGTGGCCACCGTTTTTGAATACTGCACCCGATAGGACTGCCCCCGGCTGCGGCGATTTTTCTCCTCAACGATCTGGCTATCGGCAAGGGTAACGTCCGCCGACAGTGAGCCTATATCGCCAAAGCTGAGGCCGGAACCGAGCACGCCGGAGGTATAGTTACCTGCCCCCAGAACACCGCCGTAAAGCGTAAGATGGTTGGAGAGGCCATAGGCCAGCGTGCCCAGGCCGAATGTGGGCGTATGCGCGCCATGCCTGGTGGTTCGAAACTCCCCTGTGCTCAGTGCATACTTCATGCGGCCTTCCCGCAGCATGACGGGAACCGCGGAGAAAGGCTGCACGAAATGCTGGACGCTGCCGTCGGCTTCGGTGACGACAATGTCCAGATCGCCGCTCGCTGACGTAGGATAGAGATCGCGAATGACAAAGCTGCCGGGCGCCACGTAGGTTTGATAAACCGTGTAGCCGTTTTGCTTCACGGTAACCGTGGCGTTGGTGCGGGCAATTCCCCGAATGATAGGGGCGAAGCCGCGCATGCTCTCCGGCAGCATGGTGTCATCGGAAAAAATTTGCGCGCCGCGAAACATCACGCTGTCAAACACGTCGCCGGGGGTGCTGGTTTCCCCCACCTGAAATTGCCCTCTCAAAAACTGGACGTCACGGCTCAGGGTCGTATTCAACGACGAAAACGACTGTTTTCCGTTGTTCTTCGTCAGGGTGCTGTAATTACGCAGGCGCCACGGCCCTGCATTAATACCGCTTTGCAGGTTAGTGTAAAGCTGATCCTGCGTCTCACCGTCCCTGCTCCAGCTGCGCGAGCCGTTAATGCTGTAATTTACCAGCAGTGCAGAAATGCCCTGGTTCCAGCGCGACGGGTCAACGGTGCCGCGTGCCCGCGCGTTAAGCGCCGACTGAGGGATAGAGATGTCCAGTCTCTGCCTGTCAAAATCCAGCCGGCTGGAGGCATCCGGTATAAATGCGCCGGGGTCGGTAATGATCGCCTCGGCAGGCAGCATGGATAGTTCAGGAAATGCCTTCACCCTGACTCCGAGCGATTCCAGCACGCCACGGTTAAGCTCCGGTGCCAGCCCGACGCCGTTAATAGATACAAAAGAGATATTCTCCGTTCGGATGTAATTTTCATTAAGCCATATTTCCACCCTGTAGGTGCCGGGTAACTGCTCTCCCCGCTCGAAGCGGCCCAGATCGATGCCCTGAGAAGTCGAGTGTGTTTTTTCAAGCGCATCGGCCATGAAATAGAGTTCGCCTGCGGCTGCGGGAAAAACGCCCGAAATAAAAAGCGCTATCGTCGAGAGTCGACTTACGCGGTCAGGCCACGAGCCAGAGAAAAAACCATATCGAGAAAAAGGAACAGTATTCACTTTGCTTACCTGCGCGAGTGACATGCGTATTGTTAATATTTTTTATTTCAGCATCTGGCGCTTTTCTGCTGTTACGCCACCAAAATCATTTATGGCTTTCCAGGCCACCTGTTTTCCACTGCCAGCCACCGTTTCTGAACTAAAGGGTGAAATCATGGGCGGCTGCGCAATCGTTTTATTGCCAATAGTTAACGAATAAAGAGAAACGTAGAACGGCGTGGGATTATTAATCACCAGGCGTTCACCGCGCGGCTCAAATGTTAATTTCGTCCATGCTTCACCGGCTTTTTCTGATGCCAGCGCCGCAGGGCGATAGAAAATCTTCATGCGCGTTTTAACGGCAATAAGCAGCCGATTTTCATCTGACCGGGTCATTGAGGGAATAGACTTAACGTTTAGCCAAAAAACAGATTCGTGATTATCAGGCAGTTTTTTTTCACCGGTATAAATGATCCGCAGCGTATTTTCATGCCCGCCGTCGAGGCGGAACAAGGGCGGCGTAACGATAAAAGGAACCTTCTCCTTCGCGTTTTCACCTAACTCAACCCATGACTGAATTAAATAGGGAACAGCATCTCGGCTGTTGCTCACAGGAAGTGAGGCTTCATTGTCATTTCCGTTATAAATTAAGCGCGTTCCCCCGACGGTTATGCTGGCCTGAACCGGCAGAAAAATCAGGCAAGCGCTTAATAATACAATTGTTCGAATAAGTTGACTCATCATACGTTCCCGATATTTCAGCAAGAGACAACGGGGCGCACCTCAGGTACGCCCAGGATATTACTGATAGGTAATGGTAAAATCTGACGTCGCGTTTGCCGTACCCGCCACCACGGCAGCCTGCGTTGCCTTATATTTCGCCACGAAGGTCATCTTATTGCTGTTTGCGGCATCTTCACCTGCGCTGGTGTCAAGCGTGATGCTCTTCGACTGGGTAGCCAGAGGGATCGCGGTAATGCCGTCCTCTTCATAAAACGCAACGCCTACGCCTTTCGCCGTCTGATCGCTGTTCAGCGCAAGAATACTGGTGTCAGAGCTGTCCGCAGTACCATCAAACTTAATGGAGGCAGAGGTAACGGCCGCGGGGCAATTGTTCAGCACAATGCTAAAGCGGGTTGCGGCAGCAACAGATCCAGCCGCGCTAAACGAGCTTTTGGGGATTTTTCCAAGGTTAACGGTCTGATTCGCCGTATTGGTATCAATTGTACAGGCTGAATCAAGGATTGTGCCGGTGAAATTAATTTTTCCATCGGCCGCCTGCGCGGCAAAGGTGATTCCGCTCACGGCTGCGGCCGTCAGCACATTCCGAATTACACGGGTAATTTTAGTTTGCATAGCTTTATCCTTAGGATTGAACATTATCTGTATTGACGTCATGTCAATACAGGAACAGCGGAATAAGTCCGCTAAACCAGTTAATATATTATTTAATGCCCAGTCAGGCTGATTTTAAACAAGGATGGTGATAAGCCTGAGTGGTTAAAATGACGATGAGTTGCTTCATCTCTGAACTGCTTCCTAGTGCCAGTCGCTTTCTTAAATAATAGTTTTTATTTATGTCATCACGGTCATTGCAACGATATTCACCGGTCGACGCATCGTACAGCGTCATCAGAAAGTCCAGATGTTCTGCCGATAGCTTTTCCGATAACCTGTCGTAAATAACATCGGCTATTTCCCACGATTTTTCCGTTGTCGGAAGTTTCGCTGCACGATCGCAAAGCGCCTTCAACTCTTTAATCGTTGTAACTAGCCAGAAGAGTTTTAAATAGCTATTGCCTGTATTTTCTTCTGGCGAAATAAAATAGGTTCGCCGCGATAACCCTCTGGCCGCGAGCCGAGAATATAACCACCCTATGTTATCTGTTGTTTCATCTATTGCATCAATCAATATGCAAGGCTTATCCAGGATTGTTGCACAGACAATAAACTCAAGGCGGTTATCAAAAAAGAATACCGCTCTGTCCGCTGAGGATAAACCCTGAATGGCCTGCCTCATTGCAAAATTCCGAGTAAACACCAGTAGCGTCGTCAACGTTCATTCCTTTTTTATTCACATAACATGATTAAGATGAAGTTTTGACAACATATATGCGTTCTAAACAAGAGCGATCGATTACATAAGCTTTTCCATCGACCCTTGCAAAGGGATACCGCTCAAAGCCGACGGTATTAAACGCATTTTGAATTTTTTTAATCATGGACAGCAGATAAGATCTGGAGCACCGCAACCCATGATCCTCAAAAACATGTATGATGATGTCATTATCGTAGACAATTCCTTCATCCATTCCTGACAATAAATACTCAAACAATCTGGCTTTTGTCGTGCCAAATCTTTTGATTCGGCCATTCTTGATATTAATTAGCGTGCGCGTTGCTGGCCTGTATTCCAGATGCTGGAAAATGGTGTATCCATACAGAAGTTCGTCAGAGACAAAAGGCACAACCACTCCTTAGGGATTATCGTTCTCATTTCTGTGACATCTCCTCCTTCGCTCCGGGTAAATCAGCGTTCGCCTGATTTGTAGAAAATGGTATTCGAATGAAGAAAATGTGACAATGAGACAACTTTATCAAGATAAAAAGACATTAGTTAAAATTTTTATAAAACATTAAACTGCATAAAAAACATAATTAAGTATATAATTCCTTTTGATAAAAAAATGTATAATCTAAACACTAATTTTTAACATAATCATTACACAAGCATATTCATCCATTATTTTTAACAAAATAGAACAAAAAACCAAACAATAAGCATTCAATAAATCAAATCAATAAGTTAGTAGAGTAAAGAAAGGGAATTAAACCTTTTCTTAATAGGGTTAATTTAAGATTATTCATGACAAAACTTTGAGTTTTAGTAAAACGCTTACTACAAAATCTGAAGTTTCTTTACGAATGCCTAACAGCCGCTCGCGTGAAAAATAAGAAAATCTCTTTAAAATCAAATGACTTTAGGAAAAGCGCATTCAGATCAATTTTTTTGGTGAAAATTAACATTATTCCGACGCATTCCTTCTCCCCTTCCCCTGATGAGTGCTCCCGGCAAACTTAAGGGAAAAAAAAGGCAAGTGTCAGTAGACACTTGCCTTATCGTGCGCGTTTATAGACAGCGTTACTTACGTGTCCGGGAACATCACGCTATTCCCCGGCGCTTCCCTGTGCAGGTGGATAAAGTTCAGGTGCCGTTCATACTGGTCCAGAATGTCCGTAATCACCTGCTCCTTGCTGTAGTCCATCAAATCATTCCCCTGGCTGCCTTCCAGCAGGAAGGTTTCCAGCCGGTAGTAGGTCGATTTCCCGCTGCGCGCCCGGTAGGTAAACCCGGGTACGGAATACTGCTGCGGCCAGATCTGGTAGACAAAGTTCTGCTCGTCGCCCATGTGCACCAGCAGATCCAGGTGCCCCAGGGTCTCGCCCTCCTCCGGCGGCAGGTTTTTCAGCTCCACGTAGGCTCCGCGCAGCTTCAGCTCCTGCGCCACTTCCTCCATCGCCGGGAAGCAGACCGTCTCCATCATCTGCTTGGTGTAGCGCGTGCCCGGGTAGTTCATCAGGCGCGAGAGACGTTTCTTCCAGCTCAGCCTGTCCTGCGCGCCCATCGGGCGCGGGGCGGTGTCGCGGCTGGCGCTGACGCGGCGGTAGTCTTCTACCTTAAGCGATTTATACAGCCCCGCCATCACGAAGAAGATGACGAAGCTGAACGGCAGGCCCATGATCACCGTCGTGTTCTGCAGCGCCGAAATGCCGTTGGTCATCAGCATGCCGAGCGTCAGCAGGCCGATGGCCACGGACCAGAAGATGCGCAGCCAGTTCGGGGCATCGCTGTTGATATCCTTGAGCTTCGAGGTAAAGTTGCCCAGCACCAGCGCGCCGGAATCCGCCGAGGTGACGTAAAACAGCAGGCCGGTGATGGTCGCCACGGAGGCGCTAAAGGTAAACGCCGGGTACTGCGCCAGCAGGCTGTAGAAACCGCGCTCCGGGTGCGCCATCGCTTCCTGCGCAAAACCCGCATTGCCGTGGATGATCTCGTGCAGCGCGCTGTTGCCAAACACCGACAGCCATAGCAGGGTAAAGGTGAACGGGATAATCAGCGTGCCCATCACGAACTGGCGGATGGTGCGGCCACGCGAAATACGCGCCAGGAACAGGCCGACAAACGGCGACCACGCTACCCACCACGCCCAGAAGAACAGCGTCCAGTTGTTCATCCACTCGACCGGGCGGTCGAAGGCGAAGCTGTTCAGCGTCATGCCCATAAAGCGGTTCACGTAGTCGCCCACGTTGAGCACTAAGGCGTTGAGCAGGAACGAGGTGTCGCCCATAAACAGCACGAACAGGATCAGCCCCAGCGCCAGCGCAACGTTCAGCTCGGAGAGCACGCGGATGCCCTTATCGACGCCCGACGTCACCGAAATGGTGGCGATAATCACCGACAGCGCAATCAGCGCCGCCTTCGCCGCTATCGAATCCGGAATATCAAACAGCACGCTCAGCCCGTAGTTAAGCTGCACCACGCCGATGCCGAGCGTCGTCGCGATGCCGAAGATGGTGCCGATCACCGCCGCGATATCGACGCTGTGGCCAATCGGTCCGTTGATTTTTTTACCGAAGATCGGGTACAGCGCGGAGCGAATGGTGAGGGGCAAATTATAACGATAGCTAAAGTATCCGAGCGCCATCCCCATCAGGGCGTACATCGACCAGCCCGTCAGGCCGTAGTGGAACAGCGTCCAGACCATCGCCTGGCGCGCGGCCTCCATCGTCTGCCCTGCCCCTTCCGGCGGCTGCATATACTGCGTAACCGGTTCGGCCACGGAGAAGAACATCAGGTCGATGCCGATGCCCGCGGCAAACAGCATCGCGGCCCAGCTCAGCAGGCTGAACTCGGGCTTGGACTGCTCCGGCCCGAGCTTCACCGAACCGAAGCGCGAGCAGGCAATGCAGACCACGAAGACGATATAAAGCGTCGCGGCCAGCAGGTAGTACCAGCCGAAGGTCTTCGACACCCAGTTCAGGGTGCGCCCAATCCACTCGGCGGAAAAATCGCGAAAGAAGATGGTCGTCAGGGAAAACAACAAAATCAGCCCGGCGGAAGTATAAAAAACGACCGGGTTGATTTTGTCTTTTTCTCTGTCTTGTGAAAGGTCTGTCATCCAGTATCCCCACTGTTTTTGTAACTATTAAAATCCAAATCCGCAACAATTAAGACACATTTTATATTGAACGTCCAATCAAAAACCGCTTTAATGTATTACCAAAGCTGATGAATGGAGTGGCAACAATGCCCAAAGTGGGGATGCAGCCGATCCGGCGCAGGCAGCTAATTAACGCCACGCTGGAAGCAATAAATGAAGTGGGAATGCATGACGCGATGATCGCGCAGATAGCCCGTCGGGCGGGCGTTTCCACCGGGATCATCAGTCACTATTTCAAAGACAAAAATGGCCTGCTGGAAGCGACCATGCGCGACATCACCGGCCAGCTTCGCGACGCGGTATTAAGCCGCCTGCACGCCCTGCCGGACGGCAGCGCGGAGCAGCGACTGCAGGCGATTGTCGGCGGCAACTTTGATGAAACCCAGGTCAGCAGCGCGGCGATGAAGGCCTGGCTGGCCTTCTGGGCGAGCAGCATGCACCAGCCGATGCTCTACCGCCTGCAGCAGGTGAGCAGCCGTCGCCTGCTGTCGAATCTGGTGTACGAATTCCGCCGCGCGCTGCCGCGCGAGCAGGCCCAGGAGGCGGGCTACGGGCTGGCGGCGCTGATCGACGGACTGTGGCTGCGCGCTGCACTGAGCGGCAAGCCGCTGGATAAGACCCTGGCGCAATCGCTGACCAGCCACTTTATCAGCCAGCATTTACCGACCGAATAACCGAGGAGAATTTATGTCCCGAATGGCAGAACAGCAGCTTTATATCAATGGTGGTTATACATCCGCCACCAGCGGTCGCACCTTCGAGACCATCAACCCGGCCAACGGTGAAGTCCTGGCGAGCGTGCAGGCCGCCGGGCGCGAAGACGTCGACCGCGCCGTAGAAAGCGCACAGCGCGGGCAAAAAATCTGGGCGGCGATGACCGCCATGGAGCGCTCGCGCATCCTGCGTCGCGCCGTGGACATCCTGCGCGAGCGCAACGACGATCTGGCAAAGCTGGAAACCCTCGACACCGGCAAAGCGTATTCCGAAACCTCGACCGTGGATATCGTCACCGGCGCGGACGTGCTGGAGTACTACGCAGGGCTGATCCCGGCGCTGGAAGGCAGCCAGATCCCCCTGCGTGAGACCTCGTTCGTCTACACCCGCCGCGAGCCGCTGGGCGTGGTGGCGGGCATCGGCGCGTGGAACTACCCGATCCAGATTGCCCTGTGGAAATCGGCCCCGGCGCTGGCGGCGGGCAACGCGATGATCTTCAAGCCGAGCGAAGTGACGCCGCTCACCGCCCTCAAGCTTGCCGAAATCTATACCGAAGCGGGTCTGCCGGACGGTGTGTTTAACGTCCTGCCGGGCGTGGGCGCGGAGACCGGTCAGTACCTGACCGAGCATCCGGGCATCGCCAAAGTCTCCTTCACCGGCGGCGTCGCCAGCGGCAAAAAGGTGATGGCGAACTCGGCGGCCTCGTCCCTGAAAGAGGTGACGATGGAGCTGGGCGGCAAATCGCCGCTGATTATTTTTGACGACGCGGATCTCGATCTCGCGGCGGACATCGCCATGATGGCGAACTTCTTCAGCTCCGGCCAGGTGTGCACTAACGGCACCCGCGTGTTCGTGCCTGCGAAGTTTAAGGCCGCGTTTGAGCAGAAAATCGTTGAGCGCGTGGGCCGCATCCGCGCGGGGGATCTGTTCGATGTGAAAACCAACTTCGGGCCGATGGTCAGCTTCCCGCACCGCGACAGCGTGCTGCGCTACATCGCCAAAGGTAAAGAAGAAGGCGCGCGCGTGCTGTGCGGCGGAGACGTGCTGAAGGGCGAAGCGTTCGACAACGGCGCGTGGGTGGCCCCGACCGTGTTCACCGACTGCACCGACGAGATGACCATCGTGCGCGAGGAGATCTTCGGCCCGGTGATGTCCATCCTCACCTATGAAACCGATGAAGAGGCCATTCGCCGCGCCAACGACACCGACTACGGGCTGGCGGCGGGGATCGTCACCGCCGATCTGAACCGCGCCCACGGCGCCATTCATCAGCTCGAAGCGGGCATCTGCTGGATCAACACCTGGGGTGAATCCGCCGCAGAGATGCCGGTGGGCGGCTACAAACACTCCGGCATTGGCCGCGAGAACGGCGTGATGACGCTGCAGAGCTACACCCAGGTGAAGTCCATCCAGGTTGAGATGGGTAAATTCCAGTCCATATTTTAACCGGGAGGTTTATTTGCAATTTGACTACATCATTATCGGCGCCGGCTCTGCCGGCAACGTGCTGGCAACGCGACTGACCGAAGATCCGAATACCACCGTGCTGCTGCTTGAGGCGGGCGGGCCGGATTACCGCTTTGACTTCCGCACCCAGATGCCTGCCGCGCTGGCGTTCCCGCTGCAGGGCAAGCGCTACAACTGGGCGTACGAAACCGAGCCTGAGCCGTTCATGAACAACCGCCGCATGGAGTGCGGGCGCGGTAAAGGGCTGGGCGGCTCGTCGCTGATCAACGGCATGTGCTACATCCGCGGCAACGCCATGGATCTGGATAACTGGGCGAAAGAAGATGGCCTGGAGCACTGGAGCTACCTCAACTGCCTGCCCTACTACCGCAAGGCCGAGACGCGCGACGTGGGGCCGAACGACTACCACGGCGGCGACGGTCCGGTGAGCGTCACCACCTCTAAGCCGGGCGTGAACCCGCTGTTTGAGGCGATGGTGGAAGCGGGCGTGCAGGCGGGCTACCCGCGCACGGAGGATCTCAACGGCTATCAGCAGGAAGGCTTCGGCCCGATGGACCGCACGGTCACGCCGCAGGGCCGACGCGCCAGCACCGCGCGCGGCTATCTGGACCAGGCAAAGCAACGCCCGAACCTGACCATCCGCACCCACGCCATGACCGACCACATTATCTTTGACGGCAAGCGCGCGGTGGGCGTCGAGTGGCTGGAAGGGGAAAGCACCATTCCGTCGAAAGCGACGGCGAATAAAGAGGTGCTGCTGTGCGCCGGGGCCATTGCCTCCCCGCAGATCCTTCAGCGCTCCGGCGTGGGCAACGCAGAGCTGCTGAAGCAGTTCGATATCCCGCTGGTGCACGACCTGCCCGGCGTGGGTGAAAACCTGCAGGATCACCTGGAGATGTACCTCCAGTACGAGTGCAAAGAGCCGGTCTCCCTCTACCCTGCCCTGCAGTGGTGGAACCAGCCGAAGATTGGCGCCGAGTGGCTGTTTGGCGGCACCGGCGTGGGCGCGAGCAACCACTTCGAGGCGGGCGGGTTTATCCGCAGCCGCGAGGAGTTCGAATGGCCGAACATTCAGTACCACTTCCTGCCGGTCGCGATTAACTACAACGGCTCGAACGCGGTGAAAGAGCACGGCTTCCAGTGCCACGTTGGCTCTATGCGCTCGCCGAGCCGCGGACACGTGCGCATCAAGTCCCGCGATCCGCACCAGCATCCGGCGATCCTGTTCAACTATATGTCCCACGAGCAGGACTGGCAGGAGTTCCGCGACGCGATCCGCATCACCCGCGAGATCATGCACCAGCCCGCGCTGGACAAGTACCGCGGCCGTGAAATCAGTCCGGGTATTGACTGCCAGACCGACGAGCAGCTGGACGAGTTCGTGCGTAACCACGCCGAAACCGCGTTCCATCCGTGCGGCACCTGCAAGATGGGCTATGACGAGATGGCGGTGGTTGACGGCGAAGGCCGCGTTCACGGACTGGAAGGGCTGCGCGTGGTGGATGCGTCGATCATGCCGCAGATCATCACCGGCAACCTGAACGCCACCACCATTATGATCGGCGAGAAAATTGCCGATGCGATTCGCGGGCGGGAACCGCTGGCGAAGAGCACGGCGGCGTATTACGTGGCGAACGGCGCGCCGGTTCGCCGCTGAGGGTTGCCCCTCACCCTAACCCTCTCCCCATTGGGGAGAGGGAATAAACGTCTCCTGAATTTATTTTTATTTCCCTGCATCCAGTTTCCCCCCAGCCCTCGTATATGGGTATGTGAGCAACTCCTTTGCTCCCCAATCCGAGGAATGATGATGAAAAAGCTAACCCGTGTTGCCTTCGTAACCAGCGCTTTACTCTTCTGTGCAGGCGCATCAGCAGCCATGACGTCAGACACCGTGATGGTGGGCGGAGCGGCTATGTTCCCGAGCAAAAATATTGTTGAAAACGCCGTGAACTCGAAAGATCACACCACCCTGGTAGCGGCAGTCAAAGCCGCCGGACTGGTGGATACCCTGCAGAGCAAAGGACCGTTCACCGTGTTTGCGCCGACCAATGCGGCGTTTGCAAAATTGCCCGCCGGCACCGTCGATAACCTGGTCAAACCCGAAAACAAAGCCCTGCTCACCAGCATCCTGACCTACCACGTGGTCGCCGGTAATTACGATATGAAAGCGCTGGAGCAGAAGATTAAACAGGGTGGCGGCCGCGCGGAGCTGAAGACCGTTAACGGTCAGCCGCTGTGGATCATGAGCAACGGCCTGCACAATATTCAGCTTAAGGATGCCAAAGGCAACGTGGCAAACATCAGCACCTACGACGTTCATCAAAAAAATGGCGTGATCGATGTGATCGATACCGTTCTGATGCCTAAGTAGTTGTCTATACTTCGGAAGTGTGACGCTGCCTTCCGGGGAAAACATGGATAACGCGCTGGCTGAACAGCAGCAAAAATTAATGCAGGCGGTCGCTAACGGCGATCGCCGTGCATTTGAACAACTCTACCGACTCACCTCGCCGCATCTGTTTGCCGTCGCGCTGCGCATGCTACGTGACCGGGCATGGGCGGAAGAGATCCTTCACGACTGTTTTCTCACCGTCTGGAGTAAAGCCGAAACCTATAATGCCGCCCTGAGTTCTCCAATGACCTGGCTTACGCACATTGTTCGCAACCGCTGTATAGACTGGCTGCGCAGCGGGCAAACCCGGGCCGCCGAGCGCGAGACGGAGTATAACGAAGCGCTTCTCCCGGGCGAGAACGATGAGCAGAACAGCTGGCACGACGATGCACAGGCAGAACGGCTCAGGCACTGTCTCGAACATTTGAGCAGCGAGCAGCGCCAGAGCATTACGCTCGCCTACTATCAGGGGATGTCTCACAGCGATATTGCCGACTGGCTCCAGCAGCCCGTAGGCTCAGTGAAAAGCTGGATACGTCGCGCAATGGATCATCTTCGGGAGTGTGTGGGGCTATGAATGACGCAGAAAAACGCGACGACATGCTGGCAGCAGAATATGCCCTCGGCACCCTGCGGGGAGGCGCGCGGCTGCAGTTCCAGAAAAGGATTGCCGCGGAACCCGCGCTGGCTGCGCGCGTAGCGTACTGGCAGGAGATGTTCAGCACGCTCGATAGCCACCTCGTCCCCATCACGCCTCCTGAGTCGGTGTGGAAAAAAATTGCCCTCGAACTGCCGTCCAACCGGCCGGTGCGCAACTGGCGACCTTACCTCGGCTGGATGGTGGCCGCCGGCCTTGCCGCCTTTAGCGTCGTGACGTGGTACTCCACCCGCACGCCAGCGCTCGCACCGCTGATGGTGCTCAACGATGCCCAACAGCGCGGGCAGTGGGTAGTGAGTGCGGACAGCCGCCGTCAGCAGCTGAGTATTGCACCTCTCGGCCCCGCCGCCGTCCCGGCGCAGCACAGCCTGCAGCTTTGGCTGATCCCGACCGGACAGGCCCCTGTCTCGCTGGGGCTGCTGCATAGCGATATCCCAACGACGGTGGCCCTCAGGAACACAACGCTTCCTCCTGACGCCACGATAGCGATAAGCCTTGAACCAGAGGGCGGATCCCCCACTGGCCTGCCAACAGGCCCGGTGCTTTACAGTGGAAAAATATAATCCTCAGGCCCTGTTCGCAGGGCCTGCAGGGTCACTCTATTTCTTTTTTATACTCTTCTCGGTTACATATAAGAATTAAATATTAGGTCTGCAATTAATTTAATTATTAAAAAACGACATTGACAGACTCTTCCGCGCTCCATTAAGTTTTAAACGAACATCATTTTATTCCCGATACACAATATATCAAAAAACCGCGTTAATGAATTTGTCATTATTCATCAACGCTTATCTGCATTTTATTTTTTTGCATCACTCAACAGCGAGATAAGATCATGAATAATAGTCGAAACAACGTTATTGTCATCACCGGTGCCAGCAGCGGTATTGGTCAGGCCATTGCCCTCCATTTAGCGAATAACGCATTTTCGCTGGTGCTGGTGGCGCGCCGTCTCGACAGAATTAATGCCCTGGTGGATCAAATAATTCAGCAAGGGGGAAAGGCCATTGCCGTGCAGGCGGATGTGACCCGTCAGGAAGAGGTTCAGCGCGCCATTGATGCCGCCGTTGCCGCATACCAGCGCGTGGATGTGCTGATCAACAACGCGGGCTTTATGGCTATCGCCCCCCTTTGCGAGCTGAAAACCGACGAATGGGACAAGATGATTGATACCAATCTGAAAGGCGTGCTGTACGGCATCGCGGCGGCATTACCGGTGTTCCAGCGTCAGGGCAGCGGGCATTTTATTAACGTGGCCTCCGTTGCGGGCATCAAGGTACTGGCCCCTGGCGGCGTGGTGTATAGCGCCACAAAATTCGCCGTTCGCGCGCTGAGCGAAGGCCTGCGTCAGGAGGCGGGAAAAACCATCCGCACGACGCTTATTTCGCCCGGTGCCGTCGAAAGCGAACTTCAATTCGGCAGCTCTGACGTAGAGAGTAAAAAATTTCTCCATGAATTTTATAAGCAGGCTATTCCGGCTGATGCGATTGCCCGCGCGGTTTTATTTGCCATTGAACAGCCTGGCGACGTTGATATTAATGAAATTGTTGTTCGTCCGACTCAGGAAGAATTTTAGCCTGCGTTAAATAATACTGAATGAGGTGTCATTATGATTAAATCATTAACGTCCTTATCAGATCTCAATATGCGAACGGGCGCCGATATTCTCCTTGAAGTGCTGGAGAGTGAAGGCGTGGAATATATTTTTGGCAACCCCGGCACAACCGAACTGCCGCTCATTGATGCCCTGCTTCGCCATGAAAATATTCACTATATTCTTGCACTTCAGGAGAGCAGCGTGGTCGCCATTGCCGACGGCTATGCGAAAGCCTCCGGTAAAACGGGTTTTATCAACCTGCACACCGCCAGCGGCCTGGGGCACGGCATGGGGAATCTCATTAACTCGCGGATCATGAAAACCCCGCTGGTGGTAACCGTCGGGCAGCAGGATACGCGGCACTACGTTCGCGACCCGCTTCTGTACGATGACATTGTCTCCATTGGTTCCCCGGTCATGAAATGGGCGCAGGAGGTCACCAGCGCCGACCAGCTCCCGGTGCTGGTGCGCCGCGCGTTTCACGCTGCCAGCTATCCTCCGGCCGGCCCGGTTCTGCTTTCTCTTCCAATGAACGTCATGGAGGAACTGAGCGACGCCGGAATTCAGACGGCGTCCAGAGTGAACTACCACACCGTCGCGGGCTCGCTGGACGAACTGGCTGAGGCGCTCAGCGAGATCGCGCCAGGCAGGATCATGATTGTGGCGGGAGATGAAGTCCACTCCAGCGGCTCGACGCAGGAGATTGTCCAGCTGGCGGAAGCGCTCAGCGCCCACGTCTACGGCTCCTCCTGGCCGCTGAATTTACCCTTCCCCACCCAGCACGCGCTCTGGCGGGGCAATATGCCCACCACCGCCAGCGAAATTGCCAGCATCATTAATGCCTACGATGCCGTGTTTATCATCGGCGGCAGAAGCCTGATCACCATTTTATACAGCGAAGGCGAGGCCATTCCGGCGACCTGCGCGGTGTATCAGCTCTCGGCAGATATGCACGAGCTTGGCCGCACGTATGCCACTCGGCTTTCAGTGATGGGGGATATCAAACTGTCCCTGCACGAACTGTTGCCGAAGCTTGAGCAGCGCCTGATCGCCAGCAGTCTGTCCCACCAGCGGCTGCTGGTTGCGGCCCGCGACGAGCGCGAGAAGGAGTGGCTGCAGCAGGAAGAACGTCTGGCCGCCGAGCGGCTACGCCCAACCCTTTCGCCGATGGTCGCGGCCTGGGAAGTTATCCGTTCCATTCCCGCGGGTACTACCATCGTTGATGAGGCGATAGCGACTGCCAGACACGTCCGCCGGTTCATCTCTGACCAGCAGCATCAGCGCTACTACTTTATGCGCGGCGGCGGACTGGGCTGGGGGATGCCCGCCTCAGTGGGGCACTCGCTGGGGCGCGGACGGGAGCCGGTGGTATGCCTGATAGGTGACGGCGCCTCGCTGTACTCGCCGCAGGCGCTCTGGACGGCGGCACACGAGAACCTGCCGGTCACCTTTATCGTCATGAATAACAGGGAGTACAACATCCTGAAAAACTTTATGAAGAGCCAGGCTGACTACAGTTCAACGCGGCTGGGGCGTTTTATCGGGATGGACCTGGTGAACCCGCATATCGATTTTCAGTCTCTTGCCACCGCCATGGGCGTCCCCTCCTGCCGGGTGACCGAGGCGGCAGATATCGCCGAAGCGGTAACGCGCGGGCTGCAGTCAGGAAAAACCAATTTGATTGAAATCGCAATTTCCGCGGATTAGCCGCGCATATACGCTGTACCCTACATAAAAAACTTATAACCGAAACGCCTCAAGCCGCCTTATCTGCCGCCCTTAGCGGTCGAAATTCTCCGCCGCCAAAAATAAAAAGCCGTTCGTTATAGCGGGCGAAAAGACGCGCATTTTAATAGCACGAGCGCATGCGATATTCCCGGATGGCATAAGCAAAGCTGAATTTCGACTTTGTGGAATGCCACAGTCGCCCTAACGTAGCGGAGCATAAAACAATCACAATATATTCTTCTCAGGGATCGCTATGACGAAAAAACTGTTGCCGTTACTGGTGCTGGCCGCGCTCTCAGGCGCAGCCCACGCCGCTACTCCACCCAACACGCTGGTGGTTGCCCAGGGGCTTGATGACATCGTAAGCCTCGACCCGGCGGAAGCTAACGAGCTTTCCAGCATCCAGACCGTGCCGAGCCTGTATCAGCGCCTGGTACAGCCGGACCGCGATAATCCGGAAAAAATCACCCCGATTCTGGCGGAAAGCTGGGAAGCGGACGCGGCAGCAAAAACCCTGACCATCAAGCTTAAGCCCGATGCCAAATTCGCCTCCGGCAACCCGCTGCGCCCGGAAGACGTGATTTTTTCTTATACCCGCGCCGTAACGCTGAACAAATCCCCGGCTTTTATCCTTAACGTGCTGGGCTGGGACGCGAGCAACATCGCCAGCCAGCTGAAAAAGGTGGACGACCATACCCTTCAGCTGCACTGGACGGCGGACGTTAGCCCGTCGGTGGCGCTGAATATCCTTTCCACGCCGATTGCCTCCATCGTCGATGAAAAGCAGGTCGCTGCAAACGTGAAGGATAACGACTTCGGCAACGCCTGGCTGAAAATGCACTCGGCAGGCAGCGGTGCGTTCAAAATGCGCGTCTATCAGCCGCATCAGGCCATCGTGCTGGAAGCCAACGAGTCAGCCCCCGGCGGCGCGCCGAAGCTGAAAAGCATCATCATTAAAAACGTCCCCGATCCGGCATCGCGCCGCCTGCTGATCCAGCAGGGTGATGCGGACGTGGCGCGCGATCTGGGTGCAGATCAGATTAGCGCCCTGGACGGCAAGCCGGGCGTGAAGGTGCTGAGCATTCCGTCCGCCGAGCAAAATTACCTGGTGTTTAACACCGGCAACAGCGCCAACCCGCTGCTGAGCAACCCGGCGTTCTGGGAGGCCTCGCGCTGGCTGGTCGATTATGACGGCATCACCAAAAACCTGCTGAAAGGCCAGTACTTTGTTCATCAGAGCTTCCTGCCGGTGGGGCTGCCGGGCGCGCTGGAGGACAATCCATTTAAGTTTGACCCGGAAAAAGCGAAAGCCATTCTCGCCAAAGCGGGCATTAAGGACGCACACTTTACGCTGGACGTGGAGAACAAGCCGCCGTTTATCACCATCGCCCAGTCGATGCAGGCGAGCTTTGCTCAGGGCGGCGTGAAGGTGGATCTGCTGCCTGCCGCCGGGAGCCAGGTTTATGCCCGCGTTCGCGCAAAGCAGCATCAGGCGGCAATTCGGCTGTGGATCCCGGACTACTTCGATGCGCACTCTAACGCCAGCGCCTTCGCGTGGAACGACGGTAAATCCAGCACCGTGGCCGGTCTGAACGGCTGGAAAATTCCGGAGCTGAACAAGGCCACGCTGGCGGCGGTCGCCGAGCCGGATCCGGCGAAGCGTCTGGACCTGTACAAGAAGATGCAGGAACAGCTGCAGCAGAGCTCGCCGTACGTGTTCGTCGATCAGGGCAAAACCCAGATCGTGGTGCGCGATAACGTGAAGGGGTATCAGCAGGGGCTGAACGCGGATATGGTCTGGTACGACCGCGTCACGAAGTAGCCCTTGTTGCCGGGTGGCGCTACGCTTACCCGGCCTGTGTTCTCGGTTTTGTAGGCCGGGTAAGGCGAAGCCGCCACCCGGCATGAAGAGATATCCCATGCCACATCTTTCCACCCGCGTGTTGCAGGGACTGCTGACCCTCCTGCTCACGCTCTTCGGGCTGCTGCTCGTCACGTTTGCGCTCTCGGCGTTTTCGCCGGTCGATCGCGTGCTGCAGATCGTCGGGGATCACGCCAGCCAGTCCACCTACGATCAGGTTCGCCACCAGCTTGGGCTGGACCGGCCCCTGCCCGTGCAGTTCTGGCACTACCTGCAAAATCTTGCCCACGGCGATTTAGGCACCGCCAGCGCCACCGGGCAGCCGGTGCTGCATGACCTGCTGCACGCCTTCCCCGCCACGCTGGAGCTGGCGACGCTGGCCTTAATCATCGGCGCCGTGCTCGGCGTGATGGCAGGCGTGCTGTGCGCCCGCTACGCCGGTTCGCCGCTCGATTTAGCGATCAGAACGCTCACCCTGCTCGGCAACTCGGTGCCGATTTTCTGGCTCGGCCTGCTGATGCTGGCCCTGTTCTACGCGAAGCTACAGTGGAGCGCGGGCCCCGGCAGGCTGGACGATGTCTGGCAGTTTACCGTCGAGCCGCGCACCGGCTTTGCGCTGGTGGATACCTGGCTTTCCGGCGATCGCGAGGCGTTCCGCAACGCCGTCAGCCACCTGGTGCTGCCGGTGCTGCTGCTGGCCTATTACTCGCTGGCAAGCATCACCCGGCTGACGCGCTCCGCCTGCCTGAGCGAAATGAACAAAGAGTACATCCTGCTTGCCCGCGCCAAGGGGGCCGGGGAGATGACAATCCTGCTGCGCCACGTGCTGCCGAACATTCGCGGCACCCTGCTGACGGTGATCGCCCTCGCCTACACCAGCATGCTGGAGGGCGCGGTGCTGACCGAAACCGTCTTCTCCTGGCCGGGGATCGGGCGCTACCTCACCACCGCTCTGTTCGCCGGCGACACCACCGCCGTCATGGGCGGCACGCTGCTGATTGGCGTCTGCTTTGTGCTGATCAATAACCTTACCGATCTGCTCGTGCGGGCGACCGACCCGAGGGTGCGCTGATGCCGTTTTATCTCTTCTTACGCCGCCTGCGCCGCTCCCCCGCCGCGCTGTGCGGGCTGGTTGCCATCGCGCTGCTGGGGGGGATCGCCCTGTTCGCGCCGTGGCTCGCGCCGCATGACCCGAACTGGCAGGACGCCGCCGCGCGCCTGCAGGCCCCGAACGGCCAGCACTGGCTGGGCACCGACAGCTACGGGCGCGATCTGCTCTCGCGACTGATTTACGGCACCCGTCCGGCGCTCGGGCTGGTGGCCTTAGTCACCGTAATTACCCTGCCCGCCGGGCTGCTGGTGGGGATTTTGTCCGGCTACTACGGCGGCTGGCTGGAGCGCATCCTGATGCGCTTTACCGACGTGGTGATGTCGATGCCGCGCCTGATCCTCGCCTTCGCGTTTGTGGCGATGCTCGGCCCGGGGCTGGTCAACGGCGCGCTGGCGCTGGCCTTAACCACCTGGCCCGCCTACGCGCGGCAGGCGCGGAGCGAGATTCAGCGCCTGCGCCACAGCGATTATCTGGCCGCCGCCGAGATGATGGGCATTCGCGGCCCGCGCCTGCTGGTCGGCCATATTCTGCCCCTGTGCCTGCCCTCCGCGATTGTGCGGCTGGCGCTGGATCTGGCGGGGATTATTCTGGCCGCCGCCGGTCTCGGCTTCCTCGGCCTTGGCGCCCGTCCCCCCATGGCCGAATGGGGGGCGATGATCGCCGACGGCATGCAGGTGATTTTCGACCAGTGGTGGATTGCCGCTATTCCGGGCGGAGCCATTCTGTTTGCCAGCCTGGCCTTTAACCTGCTGGGCGATGGCCTGCGCGACGTACTGGAGCCACATCATGACTGAACCCCGCGTTATCGTCGATGCGCTGAATATCGACTACCCCGCCGCGCGCGTGGTCAACAACCTGAGCTTTACGCTTGGCAACGAGCGGCTGGCGCTGGTCGGGGAATCCGGCTCGGGCAAGTCGATGTCCGCCCGCGCCCTGATGGGGCTGGTGCGTAAACCCGGCGTCGTGAGCGCAAAACGACTCCACGTGCTCGGCAACGACCTGCTGACCCTGAACGCCCGCCGCTGGCAGACGCTGCGCGGCAACGGGATCGCGATGGTCCTGCAGGATCCGCGCTACGCGCTTAATCCGGCGAAAAACGTCGCCGCCCAGCTAGATGAGGCGCTTACCCTGCATCAGCGCCTGCCCCGCGCGGAACGTCTGGCGCGCGTTCATGACGTCATCCGCGCCGTCGGGCTGAGCGAACATGTCCTCCAGCGTTATCCCGGCGAACTCTCCGGGGGCATGGGCCAGCGGGTGATGATCGCGATGGCGCTCGTCAACAACCCGCAGGTGCTGATTGCCGACGAACCGACCTCCGCGCTGGACGCCCGCCTGCGCAACCAGATCCTCGAACTGCTGGTGGAGCAGTGTGAAGAACGTCAGATGGCGATGCTGTTAATCAGCCACGATCTGCCGCTGGTGGCGGCACACTGCGACCGCGTGCTGGTAATGTATCAGGGAGAGAAAGTTGATGAGATGGCGGCGAGCCAGCTCCCGCAGGCGACGCATCCGTACACGCGCACCCTGTGGACCTGTCGTCCAGACGCCAGTACCTATGGACAGATGCTGCCAACGCTCGACCGTTCGCAGCCGTGGAAGGAGGCCAACGATGGCGCTCGTTGAGGTTAACCGGGTTCAGGTCACCTTCGGGGAAAAAACGGCGGTCTCAGCCGCCAGCTTTGCCATTGAGAAAGGCGAAACCTTCAGCCTGATGGGTGAATCCGGCTGCGGCAAATCGACCCTGCTGCGCGTGCTGGCGGGGCTGCAGCGCGAGTGGAACGGCACGATTTCGATACTGGGGGAAGCGTTACGCCCCGGACGGCGTTTTGAAGGCGCGCTGCGCCGCAACGTGCAGATGGTGTTTCAGGACCCGTGGGCGTCGCTACATTCGAACCACACCGTTGCGCGCACGCTGTCGGAGCCGTTAAGCATTCACGGCGAAACGCAGGTTGCCGAAAAGGTAGCGGATGCGCTGCAGCAGGTGGGGCTTTCCGCCGACGCGGGCAGGCGCTACCCGCACCAGCTTTCCGGCGGCCAGCGCCAGCGCGTGGCGATTGCCCGGGCGCTGCTGCTGCGCCCTCAGCTTCTGCTGCTGGATGAACCGACCTCGGCGCTGGATATGTCCGTGCAGGCGGAGATCCTGAACCTGCTCAACCGCCTGAAGGCCGAGCACGAGATGACCTATCTGCTGGTGAGCCACGATGCGGACGTGATTGCCCATATGTCCGACCGGGCGGCGTTTATGGCGCACGGGGAGATTCAGAAGGTGTTCGATCGTGAGGCGATGGTGCGGGGTGAGCACAGGATGGGGTAAACCGCGCGGATTTCGTAGGCCGGGTAAGGCGAAGCCGCCACCCGGCAAAAAATCACTTCAGCAGCTTCACCGTGGCATCAATGTCGATCTCATCTTCGGTGAAGATCAGCGTCGTATTCTGGAAGGTGGTGATCGCCAGCTTCTTAACCGTGCGCATTTCGCCCGGCTTTTTGTCAGATTTTGGCTTGATGCTGTTCATCAGCAGCCCCACCGACAGCACGGCGTTCTCTTTGTCGATTTTGGTATCGACCGGTTCTTCTTCGGTAAACACCACGAAGGATTTAATCGAGGTGAGCTTCACGCGCTCGCCTGCAATATAGAGGTGCTTGCTTTCGGGGATCACCTTCACCGCATAGGCGGAAAGGCCTTTGTTGTTGGTGGTCGGCTCAAAGGTCACCGCGGCATCTTTTTTAATCAGATCGGGGTTCGCGACCTTAATCACGTGAAAATAGCGGTTGTCGCCGTTTTCATCTTTGATAAATCCAAAGCCTTTATCTTTAAACCACGTTGTGATTGTACCGTTCATCGCTGTTACCGCCTGTCAGATCGTAATGACTAAAGTTTTGCAGCGCGCAGTGTAATGCACAATGGCGGAGGAGACAAAAAAAAGCCCCTGCACGGGGGCAGGGGAAAACTCATGTCAGAGCTTATTAGAATTTAGTTGAACACCATCCCACCATCGATGAGCAGAGACTGGCCGGTCATGTAGTCGGAATCCGGTCCGGCGAGGTATGAAACGCAGGCGGCGACATCTTCCGGCTCGGACAGGCGGCCAAGCGTAATGCGTTTGGCGAAGGTTTCGGTCCCGTAGCCGAGCGGTTTACCCGCCGCCTCGGAAACCTGACGGTCGATCTCCGCCCACATCGGCGTTTTAACGATGCCCGGGCAGTAGGCGTTAACGGTGATCCCCAGCGGGGCAAGGTCTCGCGCTGCGGTCTGGGTTAAGCCGCGCACCGCGAACTTGCTGGAGCTGTACACCGCCAGTTCCGGGTTGCCGGTGTGGCCCGCCTGGGAGCAGGCGTTGATGATCTTGCCGCCGTGCCCCTCTTTGCGAAACGCGTCGATCGCGGCCTGAATGCCCCAGATCACCCCTTTCACGTTGATGTTGTAGACCTTGTCGACAATCTCCGGCGTGATGGATTCGATCGGCGTGGACGGCGCGACCCCGGCGTTGTTCACGATCACGTTAAAGCCGCCCAGCGCGGTGCGGGCCTTCTCAACAGCCGCAAACACCTGCTCGCGGTCAGAGACATCGACCTTCACGGCGACGGCCTTGCCGCCGTTGCGGATGATTTCATCGGCGACGGCTCTGGCCGTCTCCGCGTTATAGTCGGCGATGGCGACGGCAAAGCCATCTTTCA
Source organism: Enterobacter sp. 01-M-03-SI-ECC (assembly GCF_047530215.1). Taxonomy (NCBI): domain Bacteria; kingdom Pseudomonadati; phylum Pseudomonadota; class Gammaproteobacteria; order Enterobacterales; family Enterobacteriaceae; genus Enterobacter; species Enterobacter sp. 01-M-03-SI-ECC. The sequence continues at coordinate 30,663 of NZ_JBLKDA010000004.1, read as the reverse complement.
CCAGACGAAGCGCGATCGCTTTACCAATCCCCTGGCCTGAGCCGGTTACGAGAGCAACTTTTTGCATTTCTCTGTCCTTATGTTAAGTCACAAAATCTGGCTGAGATGGAGCTGGCCCATCAGCAGCGGGTTATCGCTGTAGTCGACGGGGATCGCCACCACGGCAGGCCCGTCCACATCCATCGCCGCGCGCAGCGTCGGTTCCAGCGCCTCGGCGCTCTCCACGGCAAAGCCTTTCGCGCCGAAGGCGTCGGCATAGACTTTAAAATCAACCGGGCCGAACTCCACGCCGGATAGGCGCTGGTATTTTTTCTCTTCCTGAATCGCCACCATGTTGTAGCCGTTATCCACCCAGATGATGTGCAGCACGTTGGCGTTGAGGCGCACCGCGGTTTCCAGCTCCATGCTCGACTGCAGGAAGCCGCCGTCACCGGAGACCGACACCACCTTGCGGCCCGGATTGACCAGCCAGGCACCAATCGCCCACGGCAGCGCGACGCCCATGGTCTGCTGGCCGTTGGAGATCATCACCTGACGCGCCCGGAAGCTGTAGAGGTAGCGGGCGATCCAGATGTGGAAGCTGCCCATATCCACGGTCAGGGTGACGTCGTTATTGACGATGTCCTGCATGGCGCGCACGATGCGCAGCGGGTGCAGGGCAAACTGGTTGAGCGAGGCGCCGCGGCGATCGAGCAGATCCCGCTGATGCTGGCGATCGACCAGGATTTCAGAGGCCCGCGGGCTCAGCGCCAGCTTATGCTCGATGCGGTTTGCAAGCAGGTTCAGCGTTTCGGCGATGTCCCCCACCAGCTCGAGATCCGGCACGTAGTTGCGCTCTTCATAGGCAGGCAGCACGTCAATGTGCACCAGCGTCGCGTCGCCGCTGTTCCACATGGACGGCTCGTATTCCACCGGGCTGTAGCCGATGCAGATAATCAGATCCGCCAGATGCAGCAGCCGGTCGCCCGCCTGGTTATTGAACAGACCGACGCGTCCGGCGAAGCGGGTGAAGTGCTCCTGGTTCACCGCCCCGGCGGCCTGATAGGTGCTGGTCACCGGAATGCGGCTTTTCTCCAGCAGCTTGCGCAGCGCGGCGCTGTTCGCGGGCTGGCTGGCCATCAGGCCGAGTAAAATGACCGGGTTTTCGGCCTTTTCGATAAGCTTCGCTACGTCGTTAATCGCTGACTCGGGTGCCGGGCCCATCCGCGCCGCGCCGCTGGCGGGCAAAATCGCCCCCGTCGCAGGCTGGTCGACGATATCCTGCGGCAGGCTGACGAATGCCCCCCCGGGCCTGCCGTGCTCGGCGGCGCGAAACGCGTTCGATACCACCTCGGCAATCGCGTCCGGCGAGCTGACCTCCACGGCGTATTTTGTCACCGGACTGAACATGGCGACGGTGTCCATGCTCTGGTGAACCAGCTTCGCTTTATCCGCGCGTTTGACCGCCCCGCCCAGCGCCACCACCGGGTCGCCCTCGCTGTTGGCGGTGGCGATGCCGGTGATCAGGTTGGAACAGCCCGGACCGGAGGTGACCAGCGCCACCCCGGCTTTGCCGGTCAATCGCCCTACCGCGGCCGCCATAAACGCCGCGTTCGCTTCGTGACGCACCGGAATAATGTCGATGGAGGAGTCCAGCAGGGAGTCAAAAACCTTGTCGATTTTCGCACCCGGGATGCCGAACACCTGCTTCACGCCCTGCGCTTCCAGCTGGCCGACAACCATATCGGCGCCGTGCGCCCACTGACGCGACTGTTTCTCACTGTTCACGGTAGTTCTCCTGTTAGTTTTCGACGGAACGGATCGCGGCATCCAGATTGCTGGGGTGAAGGTTGGCCTGTAAGAACGCGCTGTCGGCGGGCAGGTCAATCATCAGCTTGTGAATTTCACCGAAGGTGAGCACGCCGCTCTCCAGCTGGTAGTCGAGCAGATGTCCCCCGCCCTGACGGTCGTCGGTGATGAAATGCTCGTGATAGCCGGCCACGTTAATGCCCTGCATATGCTGCGGCGTGCGGAACCCTACCAGCACCCCTTCGCGCTGGTTAAAGCGGAACACCGGCTGGTCGTCCAGCACGTCGGTCATCGCGCGGTACGGCGGCGTCTGGCGCGGTACGGTGCGGGTATGGGCGTGGCGGAAAGTGCCGTCGATACGCAGCGCGCAGAACAGGTTATCGGAGGGGATCTGCTGGTCGATCGCGTCGTGGATCTGCTGACGGCTGACCGGCGCATCGAAGGTTTTACGGTACTGCGGCTGGAACCAGGTCATCACCGCAAACGGCGTTTTCTGCTCCGGCTTCGCGGCCCGGGCGCTGCCGTCGGCGCGCAGCTGGTACACCTGGCTGCTGAAGGCAATCATTTCGCCGTCCAGCTCGTTGAAGGTGCCCAGACCAAAATCACCGTGTGCCAGCAGATCGGCGATGGTGGTTTCCCCCTCGTACACGCCGCTTAGCAGGGCGCTCATTAGCGATGTCTGATAGATCACGCTGTCAGGATGCTGGGCGGAGAACCCGCGCAGGGTCTCGCACAAGCTGGCCTCACAGTCGCAGGCAGATGAATGCATCATCGTGCTCGTCCTCTTCAACTTTATTTAGAAAGGTTAAATAAATGTTGACCCGATTCAGCAGAGAGTTCCAATATAGAAACCATGCTGGTTTGAGACGTTTTAGATATGGAACTTCGTTATCTGCGGTATTTTGTTGCGGTTGCACGGGAGCGACACTTCACCAGGGCGGCCGAAGCGCTGGGTATTTCACAGCCTCCTCTGAGTCAGCAGATCAAACGGCTCGAAGAGGAAGTGGGTACCCCGCTGTTCAGACGCCTGACGCGGGGCGTGGAGCTGACCGAAGCGGGAGAAGCCTTCTATGAAGATGCCTGCAAAATTCTGGCGCTGAGCGATGCCGCGCTGGAAAAGGCCCGCGGCATCGCGCGCGGGCTGAACGGCAACCTGTCGATAGGCATCACCAGCTCCGACGCTTTCCATCCCAAAATTTTCGCGCTGATTCGCCAGTTTCAGGTGCAGAACATGGCGGTGCAGGTTCACCAGGTGGAAGCCAATATGTCGTCGCTGACAACGATGCTGGCGGAGGGCGAGCTGGATATCGCCTTCGTGCGCCTGCCGTGCGAGAGCAGCAAGGCATTCGAGTTAAAAATCCTCGACCGGGAGCCGATGGTGGTGGCGCTGCATCGCGATCATCCGCTGGCGGCGTGCGATGCGTTGGCGTTAGAGCAGTTGCGTGATACGCCCGTGGTGCTGTTCCCGCAGGAGGTCGCGCCGGGCCTGTACGAACGTGTTCACGGCTGCTGCGAACGGGCCGGGATTGACGTGCAGCACGCGCTGCAGTCGTCGCAGCTTTCCTCCTCCCTGAGCATGGTTTCCGCCGGCGGCGGCTTCGCGCTGGTACCAAAATCCATGGCGGCCATTTCTCCGCCGAACGTCACCTATCACACGCTGAGTTCACCGGAGCTTTACACCGATATCGCGCTTTGCTGGCGGCGGTTTGAGCGCTCGCGGACGGTGAAGCGATTTTTGACGATGATGAGTGAGGAGTAGCGGTGCGGCTGTGCCCGGCGGCGCTGCGCTTGCGCGCGCCTACGGTTCGTGTCGCGGGCAGGTTGGTTGGCGGTTTTGTAGGCCGGGTAAGGCGTAGCTGCCACCCGGCAATGCCCTTCTGGAAGCCGCCTCGCAAACCTGCAAGCAACCTTATGTAATTCACAGGCATCTCTTTTCATCCCTTCTTCACGGTCGTAAAGTGCCCGCGTTGCGGCACATCCGTAACCGGGCGTAGGAACCCGTTAGCATAACATGACATTTTTTGCACAAAGAGGATGCTAAATGGCGACTAACCCTGTTTTTTCATACGCGCTTTCTGAGGAAAGTGCTGTTCATCATCTTATTAATACATCCATTTGCGATTCTGCGAATCTCTTTGAACTGGCCGATGCTTGTGCCGCCTGCGTGAGCGTGCTGGTAGAAACGGACGATGCCGTGACGTTTTCCACGCTTTGCAAGCGATTGCTGGCTGCGCTGAAGCGACTGCGGGAATGCTGTGACTCGGAGCTTCCGCCGTATCTGGTTGAACAGTTGATCGCAGGTGAAAAAATCACCTCCTGCGTGCCCGACTGCTGGCAGGAGACGACGCTACAAGTTGACTATGCCGTGGCGTTAACGCTGGCGGTAATGGGCGGGACATTACCTGCGAGCGTGGCGAAAGAACTCACCGGGCTGCTGCATGATATGGTCTGGCTGCTGGCGGAGTTTGTGAAGGAGCCTTATATAACGGCGCACTGAGGCGGGTGATGGGAGGCCGGGGTTCTGAGCAGGATGTCGACCTAGAGCAAAGAACAATGTCGTTTATTGATCGTCAGTTAAGCGCGAGGAGCGGACGGTTAAAAAGCGATATTTGGTAGATTGATTGCGTGGCGTTAAACGATTAGCATCTGCTCTTTCGGACAAACAAAATGACTGTTCACGATTCCCTCCTCGCATTCTCCTTTGCAGCACTGTTACTTACCCTTACTCCCGGTCTTGATACAGCACTGATTCTTCGTACCTCTTGTGCTGAGGGCGGCAAAAAAGCTTTTCAGGCTGCTCTTGGCATTGATGCTGGCTGTTTCATATGGGGCGCGCTGGTCGCCTTAGGTCTTGGAGCGCTACTGGCTGTTTCAGAAATGGCTTACACCGTGCTTAAAGTGTGTGGGGCCGCCTACCTGTCCTGGCTGGGCTTACAGCTGCTGATCCGCCCCCGGTCCTCTTTTAGTCACACCGGCGGGAACAATAGTGCTCAGGGGAACTGGTTTATTAGAGGAATGCTTGGCAATGTTCTTAATCCCAAAATGGGCATTTTCTATGTCTCTTTTTTGCCTCAGTTTATCCCTACCGGCCACTCACCTTTAATATGGACTTTTGTCCTTGTTAGCATCCACGTTGCAATTGGCACGATGTGGTCAGCCACGCTCATTCTATCCACGCATTTTGCATCAGCCATACTGAAAAAAAGTCACGTTGTTAAAGTCATGGACAGAGCAACAGGAGGCTTATTTTTATGTTTCGCCGCTAAGCTTGCTGTCAGTACGAGGTAGCTTTTGGCGGGCTGTTTTAGTTTGCGGACGAGCGCGTTTGTGGGGAAATGATCGAGAGCAGGTCAAGGCGAATACACCTGGCGGAAATGAATGACGACGCCGCAACGTTTCCCCCTCTCTTTTCCTGGTAATTGCCGGCGGCGCGCCATCTGTTATTCTGGCTGGACGCAAGGGAATGACAAGGAAGAGAGATGCTGAACCTGGGATTCGTTACCCGCAAAGCGCTGGCTAACTGGCAGGATGCTTCCGACTTGTTACCCCAGTTCCAGTTTCATGAAAAACACCTGACCGTCATCCACACGGCCCACCCTGAAAATATTCTGCCGTTGATTGCAAATTTTGACGTCCGGGAAGATGCCGTAATCCGGCGGTTAATGTCTTTGCGTCAATTACCGCAAAAGTTACTGCGCAGTCAGCGGTCAGCGGCCATCGACAACTTCGGATTGCACAGTTTTACCCTTTTGCAAAATTCAGCTTCAGAAATCTGTTATGGCTTAAGAGGACAATTCTGGCGTACCGATTTCGGTCTGGAAAACGTGCCGGATGCCAGTGCTTTTCAGACGCCAGCCGCGCCGGGCAGCGCGAAGCTGTTGCTGCGCTACAAGCTAACGACGCTGGCGCCTGGCCAGCATGAACTCTCTACGGAAACCTTCATCTCCTGTCCGGACAGACGCACTCAGCTAAAAATGTCGGCCTACTGGCTCCTAATACGCGCAGGCAGCGGCGTGATCCGTAAAAGGACTCTGAAGGCGGTTAAATCGAATATTGAAGGACGGGAGTAAAAGATGCTGGCTTATATCACTATCGGTACCAATGACTTTCAGCGATCCGTGAGCTTTTACGACGCTATTTTTAACGTCCTGGGTTACTCACGTCTGCCAGCCTGGACAGAAAGCTGGGCAATGTGGGGGGATGAACATAATCCTGGTGAGGGGTTCAGCTTCTGTATTTGTCCTCCTTTTGACCGGCATCCCGCGACGGCGGGAAACGGGACAATGTTCGCATTCAGTGCAGATAACGCGGATCTTGTCAGACGGTTCCATGCAACGGGCCTCCTGGCGGGAGGAACGAATGAAGGCGAACCCGGTACACGACCCGCATACGGGCCCAACTTTTATATTGCCTATCTGCGCGATCCTGACGGACATAAGCTTGCATGCGTTTATCAGCATTACTCCCCCGAGGCTGATGGGTTCGTCGACAAAGAATAAATCCTTATCTGTGCCCCACCGGCACGCGCTGCGTCAGCCGCACCTAGCTAAAGATGGGATCGCACGCCCGCCGCCGTTAGCCCGGCCCCTCGCTTCCCGCCGCCAGCAGCGGCACCACCACGTCGCTGATGGGCACCGCAATGCCGTGCCTGCGCCCGTAGCGCTGAATCACGCCGTTGCGAATCTCCCACTCCATAGGGCGATCCGCCTGACGGTCAGCGAGAATCGACGTACCCAAATCCACTGGCGCGCGCTGGAAGTTCGCCAGAATCTCATCGGCCACCGCATCGTCAAGCTTCGCCCCCTCGGCGCGGGCGACGGCAATCCCCTCGCGCAGATAGGCCAGCGCAAGCTCGCTTATATCCTCGCGCCTGAACATGCCTGCGCGGCGGTTGGCGAGCACCATCAGCCCCGCAACCGCGTTTTGCAGCAGCTTGCGCCAGGCGACGGTGGCGAAATCGGTCGCGAGTTCCACGTCACAGCGCGTACCGCGAAGCGCCTCGACTACCCGCTGCGCCTGCGTTACGTCCGGCAGCGTCAGGCGCGGCTTCGCCCGCAGCCAGACGGAGGCATCCGGCTCGCGCTGTGCCGGGAACCACACCACCGACGGCAGCACCGTCGCGCCGCTGACCCATGGGTCAAGCTGGGCTTTTTGCTCAACGCCGTTTTGCAGGGCGCAGACCACGGTGTTCTCATCGCACAGGGCGCGCAGCCATCCGGCGCTGTCGGCATTTTGCGTCGTTTTTACCGCGATAAAAACCAGATTGGCGGGACGCGTAATGACGGCAGGATCGGTTAATACCGGACCGGGTACCACCGTTTCGCCCTCGTCATAACGCAAGCGTAATTCCGGATGTGCGGTACGTCCGCACAGCAGCGGCGTGCGGCCCGCGTCATGCAGCACCGCGGCAATGGTGGTCCCAATCGCACCGGGACCTATCAGCGCAATCACTGGATTGTCAGACATGATTAACTCCCCCTTTTCGCTAAGCCTGCTAACAGTTATACCACCCTGAAAAGTGAGCGCCACGTCGTTGTCTATACTCAACACACAACTGACAACGGAGTGCGCCATGCCTTTACCCGATTTCAAGTCCTCTGAACCGTTTACCCTCGGCATCGAACTCGAACTGCAGGTGGTTAACCCGCCGGGCTACGATCTGAGCCAGGACTCCTCCGCACTCATCGCCGCCGTTAAGGACGACATCAAAGGCGGCGAGGTCAAACACGACATCACCGAAAGCATGCTCGAAATCGCCACCGGCGTGTGCCAGACCATCGACCAGGCGGCGGCGCAGTTCTCGGTGATGCAGCAGAGCATCCTGCGCGCGGCGGCGGAGCAGCATATCGAGATCTGCGGCGGCGGGACGCACCCGTTCCAGAAGTGGCAGCGACAGGAGGTGTGCGACGACGAGCGCTATAACGTCACGCTGGAGCGCTTTGGCTACCTGATTTTGCAGGCAACGGTCTTTGGCCAGCACGTGCACGTCGGCTGCCGGACCGGGGACGACGCCATTTACCTGGCGCACGGCCTGTCGCGCTTCGTGCCGCACCTTATCGCTCTCGCCGCCGCGTCGCCCTATATGCAGGGCACGGACACAAAGTTCGCCTCGTCGCGGCTCAACATCTTCTCCGGATTCCCGGATAACGGCCTGATGCCGTGGGTCAACAGCTGGCAGGAGTTCGAGGGGCTGTTCCGCCGCCTGAGCGCTACCAGCATGATCGACAGCATTAAGGATCTGCACTGGGACATCCGCCCCAGCCCGCACTTTGGCACCGTGGAGGTGCGGGTGATGGATACGCCGCTGACGCTCGGCCACGCGATTAACATCGCCGGGCTGATCCAGGCGACGTCGCACTGGCTGCTGACCGCGCGGCCCTATAAGCATCAGGAACGGGATTTTCTGCTCTACCGTTTTAACCGTTTTCAGGCCTGCCGCTACGGGCTGGAGGGGATCCTGACGGACGTGCATACCGGCGAGCACAAAACCGTGGCGGAAGATATCGCCTGGCTGCTGGAGCAGGTTGCGCCGTCGGCCGAGAAGCTCGGCGCGACGAGCGCAATCAATGAAATTGCCCTGCTGTTAAAGCAGGGCAAGAGCGAGGCGCAGCGCATGCGGGACTTTATCGCCGACGGCGGCTCGCTTATTTCTCTGGTTCAGAAGCACTGCGAGCTGTGGGCGACGAGTCCGTAAGGCCGTGGCCCCACTCGCGCAGGCGCTGGAACAGCACGAACAGCGCGGGAATGAACACAATCCCTACCACGGTCGCCACCAGCATGCCGCTGAACACCGTGGTGCCGATAATCCGTCGGCTCTGGGCGCCTGCGCCAGTCGCCAGCATCATCGGCAGGACGCCGATAATGAACGACACGGCGGTCATCATCACCGCGCGGAAGCGGCGCGACGCCCCTTCCCGCGCGGCATCGGCAATCGTCATCCCGTCCATGCGCCGCGCGCGGGCGAACTCTACGATGAGAATCGCGTTTTTGGCCGCGAGTGCGATCAGCAATACCAGACCAATCTGCACGTACACGTCGTTGGCGTATCCCGCCGTCCACAGCCAGACCAGCGCCCCGCCGATGGCAAACAGCACCGAAAGCATGACGCTCGCCGGGAGCGTCCAGCTCTCGTACTGGGCGACGAGAAACAGCCACGCCATCACCACCGCCGCCAGCACGATCCACATCGCCTGGTTGCCGGTCTGCTGCTCCTGATACGACATGCCGCTCCAGGCGTAGTCGTACCCGGCAGGCAGGCTCTCCGCCAGAATCTCAGCCATCGCCGCCATCGCGGTGCTGCTGCTCACGCCAGGCGCGGCAGAGCCGCTCACCGACACGGACGGGAACTGGTTGTACTGCTGCAGGAACGGCGCGCCAACGCCCGGCGTAATGGTGACGAGGTTGCTCAGGCGCACCCGCTCGCCGCTGTTGCTGCGCACGAACAGCTCGCTGATTTGCTCGGCGCGCTCGCGCCACTGCATCTCGTTTTGCATCACCACGTGGTAGACGCGGTTGTTAATGCTGAAATCCCCGGCGCGCGTGCCGCCGAAGGCGGTTTGCAGGCTGCTGAAGATGCGCGACACCGGCACGTCGAGGCGGGCAGCGCGCTCGCGGTCAACGGTCAGGGTCAGCTGCGGCACGCTGCTGCTCCAGGTGGTGAACACGCGGCTCAGCTGCGGGTGCTGGTTGGCCTTCATCAGCACCCCGCGCGTGACGCGCTCCAGCTCCGCCGGGCTTTGCCCCGCCTGTGCCTGGATGCGCAGGTCGAAGCCGGAGGCGTTGCCAAGCCCCGGCAGCGTCGGCGGCGCGAAGGTCATGATGGTAGCTTCCGGCAGGGCCAGCAGCTGACGCTGCAGGGTGCCCATCACCTCGTCCAGCGGCGGACGCTCGCTCCAGTCTTTGAGCATGATGGAGATAAACCCGCCGTTGGACGCGCTGGTGCCGTTGAGGATGTTAAACCCGGAGACCTGTATCACGTCCTCCACCGCCGGATTGTTGGCGATCAGCGCGCGCGCGGTGGTCATTACCGCTTCGGTACGCTCCAGCGAGGCCGCTTCCGGCAGCTGAACGCTGGCGAAGAAGTAGCCCTGGTCCTCCTGCGGCAGGAAGCCTTTTGGCATTGACGTAAAGCTGAACGCTACCACGGCCGCCGCGCCTGCGGTAGCCAGCAGCGCCAGCCACGGGCGCAGGGTGAATACGCTCACGATCCGGCTATAGCGATTGCGCGTGGCGTCCAGCCCGCGGTTAAAGGCGCGATAAACGGCCGCAGGCTTCTCCGGGCGCGGACGCAGCAGCATCGCGCACAGGGCGGGCGTCAGGGTGAGCGCCACCAGGCTTGAAAGCGTGACCGCCGTGGAAAGCGTCACCGCGAACTGGCGGTACAGCTCGCCGACAATGCCCGGCAGCAGCGCCACCGGCACAAACACCGCCAGCAGCACCAGCGTCGTCGCGATCACCGGCCCGGCAATCTGGCGCAGGGCCAGCGCGGTCGACGCCGTGCGGCTCTGCCCTTCCGCCATCAGCGTTTCAACGCTTTCCACCACCACGATGGCGTCATCCACCACCATGGTGAGCGCCAGAATAATGGCGAACAGGCTGAGGGTGTTGGCGGAGTAGCCGAGCGTATAGAGCACCGCAAAGGTGCCCACCAGCGACACCGGAATGGCGAGTGTGACAATCAGCGTCGCGCGCCAGCTTTGCAGGAACAGAGACACCACAACCACCACCGCCAGCATCGTCAGCGCCAGCGAGACGCCGATCTCTTTGATGGTGGCGGCCACAAAGGCGGTAGTGTCGAATTTCACCTCGTAGGCCAGATCGTCCGGGAAGCGCGTTGAGAGGCGGTCCAGCTCCGCGCGCACCGCGTCGGCCACGCGCAGGGCGTTGGCGGACGGCGTCGGGTAGATGCCGAGGTAGGCGGAGTCGTGCCCGTTCAGCTGCGCGCCGGAGCTGTAGCTGCGCGAGCCAAGTTCGATTGTCGCCACGTCCTTCAGGCGCACCAGCTGGCCCATCTCGCCCGCGCGGATAATGATGTCGGCAAAGTCTTCGGCCTGGCTTAAGCGCCCCAGCCCGTTGATGGTCAACGTCTGCTGCTGGCCGTTAAACACCGGCGGCGTGCCGACCTGGCCTGCCGCGCCCTGCACGTTCTGCTCGCGCAGCGCCTGCGCCACGTCATCGGTAGTGACGTTGAGGGCGTTCATGCGGTCCGGACGCAGCCAGATGCGCATGCTGTAATCGCGCGCGCCAAACATCTGCACCTGCCCGACGCCCGGCAGACGCGACAGCGCCTCGCGCACCTGGGTGCTGGCGTAGTTGCTGACGAACAGCGGCGTGTGGGTCTTATTCGGTGAGTAAAGGCTTACGCCCATCATCAGGTTGGTGGCGCGCTTGCGCACCTGCACGCCGTTTTGCTGCGCCTCGGTCGGGAGCTGCGCCACGGCCTGCGCCACGCGGTTTTGCACGTCGATGGCGGCGAGGTCCGGATCGGTGCCCGCCGCGAAGGTGATGTTCAGGCTATAGGAGCCTTCGTCCGAGCTGGTGGACTCCATATAGAGCATGTGGTCCACGCCGTTCAGCTGGGTCTCCAGCGGCGTGGCGATAGCCTCCGCCACGTCGGCCGAGCTGGCGCCCGGCCAGCTGGCCGAGACGTTCACCACCGGCGGCGCGATCTGCGGATACTGCTCTACCGGGATAATCTTCAGCGCGATGGCTCCCAGCAGGGTGATGACCAGCGCAATCACCATCGCGAAGCGCGGGCGTTTGATGAAAAACGTCAGCATGATGGCTCCTTAATTCAGTATCTGGACGGCAGCGCCGGGCTGCACGCGCTGCGCGCCGTCAGTAATCGCTCGCTCACCGGGCTTTACGCCGGAGGCAATCTGAAACTGCTGCCCGATCTGTCCGGCCACCTTCAGCGGGCGCATTTCGGCTTTGCCCTCGGCATTGACCATCCAGGCAAAGAATCCGTCACCGTTCTGCTGTACGGCAGCGGCGGGCAGGATCAGTACCGGCTGCTCGCTTGCCGGGCGCAAAAACACGTTCACATTGCCGCCGGGCAGCAGCTGGTGGCGCGGATTGGCAAACTCGGCGCGCAGCATCACGCTGGCGGTGCGCGGGTCGATGCGGTTATCCACCGACGTCAGCTCGCCGCTGACGCGCTGGCCGTTGCTGTCGATCAGCGCCTGCCAGGCCTGCTTCATGGCGCGGATATCCGCATGCTCTCCGGCTTTGGTGGCGAACGCCCCCTCTTCCAGCGCAAAGGCGATGCGGATCGGGTCAAGCTGCACCACCTCCACCAGCACGCCGCTGGCGGGATTCACCAGGCTTCCGACGTGGAACTGGCTGTGCCCCACGCGACCGTCAATCGGCGAGGTGATGCGGGTGTAGGTCAGGGTCACGCTGCGGGTGTCGAGCCGGGCTTTTGCCTGCTCCAGCGCGGCGCTTGCCACGTCCCGCTGCATGCGGGCATTGTCCACGTCGTGACGACTGATGGCGTTGCTGCTGCCCAGGCTTTCAAAACGGGAAAGCTGCTGCTGCGCCTGGCGCAGCGTGGCTTCGGCGCTTTTCACTTCGGCCTGCGCCAGGCGCAGGGCGGCGCGCGGCTCGGCGTCGTCCAGCTCGAACAGCACGTCGCCTTTTTTCACGTACTGCCCGTCGCGGAAGTGAATTTTGGTAATGACGCCCTCCGTACGCGCGCGCAGCTCAACGGTGTGGATAGCTTCGATGCGGCCCGGGATCTGCCGTTCGGCGGCGTGGGCGGTCTGCTCTACGGTGGCAACGCGTACGGGAATGGCGGCGGCAAATGCGGGTGGCAGCGTGCAGACGAGGAGAACGAACAGGAGCGGGAGTTTCATGGGAGTACCTCAGCGTGATTTCACCCCTCACCCCGGCCCTCTCCCCAAAGGGGAGAGGGAAAAATCCGCACCGGGCAGTCCCCTCTCCCGTTTGGGGAGAGGGTTAGGGTGAGGGGTAAGGTTTCAAGGTTTTCGTTATGCAGCCTTACGGAACCTGCGGGTCAGTCGCTTCTCGATTTCGACGACGAAGAACATCGCTCCTGCAACCGCCAGGGTCACAAACCAGTAGCGCAGCGGCAGCGCTTCGGTGCCGAACAGCATCTGCATAAACGGCAGGTAGATAATCGCCGCCTGGAGCAGGAACAGCACGCCCGTCACCAGCCAGATCCCTTTGTTCGCCAGCAGGCCGCGGTTGAGGGAGAATCCTTCGGTGTTGCGGCAGTTAATCATGTACACCCACTGGGCGCAGACCAGCATCTGCAGCAGCACGGTGCGGATGAACTCCGCGCTGTGGCCGCGCGGGGCAAGCCAGGCTTCCAGCGCGAAGGCGGCGATGGCAATCATGGTGCCGACGAAGGCCACGCGCCATACGGCATAGGCATCCATCACGTGCTGCCCGGTCTGACGCGGCGGACGACGCATAATGTTGCGCTCGGCGGCCTCAAAGGCCAGGCCGAAGGAGAGCGTGGCGGAGGTCGCCATGTTCATCCACAGAATCAGCACCGGCGTCAGCGGAATGATGTTCCCGGCGAGCAGCGCAATCACAATCAGCAGCCCCTGCGCCAGGTTGGTCGGCATGATGAACAGAATCGTCTTCTTCAGGTTGTCGTAAACGCGACGCCCCTCCTTCACCGCGCTGGCGATGGTGGCGAAGTTGTCGTCCGTCAGGACCATGTCCGCCGCCTCTTTGGTCACTTCCGTGCCCTTGATGCCCATGGCGATGCCGACGTCCGCCTGACGCAGCGCCGGAGCATCGTTCACGCCGTCACCGGTCATGCCGACGATTTCACCTTTGTCCTGCAGCGCTTTCACCAGGCGCAGCTTATGCTCCGGGCTGGTACGGGCAAAGATGTCGTACTTCACCGCCGCGTCCGCCAGCGTAGCGTCGTCCATCTTCTCCAGCTCGTAGCCGGTGACCGCCTGCTCGCTGTTGCTGATCCCCAGCATCTGGCCGATGCTCATCGCCGTCTGCGGGTGATCCCCGGTGATCATCTTCACGCGGATCCCGGCCTGCTGGCAGGCGTTAATGGCGTCAATCGCTTCCGGGCGCGGCGGATCCATCATCCCGGCGATGCCGAGGAAGATCAGGCCGTGGCTCAGGTCGTCGTGCGTCAGCGCCTGCTCGCCGTTAGCCGGCTTGAACGCCGCGGCAACCATGCGCAGCCCCTGACGCGCATAGCGCTCCATCTCGCTTTCCCAGTACGCGCGGTTGAAGGCCTCCGCACCGTGGCGGGTCTGCTGCTGCGCGCAGAGGGCGAAAATGACGTCCGGCGCGCCGGTGATCAGGATTTGCTCCTCACCGCCAATCTGGTAGTGGGTGCTCATGTACTTGTACTGCGAGTCGAACGGGATCTTATTGACCAGCGTGCTCACGACCGGCTCAAGGCTGGCCTTCGCCGCCAGCACCTTCAGCGCGCCCTCGGTCGGGCCGCCGGTAATGCCCCACAGGCCGCGCTCGTCCTGAATCAGCTGGCTGTCGTTACACAGGTCGATGGTGCGCAGGTACTGCTCCAGCACGGTGCCCGGCTGGATGTGGACCGCCTCGTCGCTGCCTTCCAGGTAGATATTGCCTACCGGCTCGTAGCTGTTGCCGTCCACGCGGTAGCAGGCGTCGGCGGTGATGATGGCTTTAACCGTCATCTCGTTCATCGTCAGGGTGCCGGTTTTATCCGAGCAGACCACGGTCATCGCGCCGAGCGTTTCCACCGTCGGCAGCTTGCGGATAATCGCCCGCTTGCGCGCCATCGCCTGCACGCCCAGGGAGAGGATGATGGAGATAATCGCAGGCAGACCTTCCGGCACGGAGGCCACCGCCAGGCTAATCAGGGAGAGCAGCAGCTCGCCCATCGGGATCTCGCGGAACGCCAGGCTGAAGACAAAGAGCGCGGCCATCATCGCCAGAATAATCGCGAAGATCGCTTTACCCAGCTTGTCCATCTGCACCAGCAGCGGCGTGCGGTGTTTTTCAATGCCCGCCATCATCTGGTTGATGTGGCCGAGTTCCGTCTCCTGACCGGTCGCGGTGACCGCGCCGACGCCGCCGCCCGCGCTCACGGTCGTCCCGGAGAAGACCATGTTGGTGCGATCGCCCAGCGGTAATTCGCCGCTCAGCGGGTTAACGTGTTTATCCACCACGGTGGATTCGCCGGTCAGAATCGCCTCTTCCACGCGTAGATTATGCGCCTCGATTAAGCGCATATCCGCCGGAATACGATCCCCGGCGCGTAATACAATAATATCGCCCGGGACTATATCAGTCGTCGGTATGGTTTCATGGTTGCCATTGCGAATAACGCGCGCCTCGCTGGCGAGCATATTCCGAATACTCTTCAGCGATTTTTCCGCGTTGCTTTCCTGAATATGGCCAATTAAGGCATTGATTACCGCTACGCCTAAAATAACCAGCGTATCCACCCAGTGGCCCATTATTGCCGTTAATACGGCGGCGGCCAGCAGGACATAAATCAACACATCATTAAAATGGGCTAAAAAACGCAGCCAGGCAGGTTTGCCTTTTTTCTCCGGCAGCGCGTTTGGCCCTGTTTTTTGCAGACGCGCCAGCGCCTCTGCACGATCGAGACCGCTGGCCTGGCTCTGCGCGTGAGCGAGCACCTGCTCTACGGTCTGCTGGTATGCCAACCCGCCGGAAGGCGGCATGTTTGGGGAGCGTTTTTTTTCGGTCATCGTATTTTTCCTTCAATATCCGGTGAACAGAAGCCTGAATTCCTTTCTGGCTTAAATAAATTCATTTTAAAGTCTTGCGGGTAAATTTGATCTACCGCAATATAATGACTTCACGGTTATTCAAAACTGATTAAAACTAATTCGACGACCTGATTTTTACAAAATATTTCTAAACCAATACTAAACGAGGGGGAACCATGTGGGGTATTTATCGCGGACGCCGACTGGTGTTATATGTCATCGCGGCCATTGTTATTGCTACGTTAATTGGTTATAGCACCTATACATTTGTAAAATTATTTTCCTGATAAAGACGTTTATTTACATAACGCGATAGTAATATGAATATCTGACCGCGTTTTGTTTTTTATTCGCAAAATAATAGCGTTATTTTATTCAACAACGCCAGAGTGGCTGATATTGCTTTACGTTACAGGATGCCGGACAATGACATTTTTAACTGACGATTAACATTACGATGAAACACCCGTTAGAATCGCTGCTTACGGCAGGCGGCATTTTATTGCTGGCCCTGCTCTCCTGCCTGCTGTTACCCGCGCCATCGCTGGGCCTGGTGCTGGCGCAGAAGCTGGTTCAGACCTTTCACATGGTCGATCTGAACCAGCTCTACACCATCCTGTTCTGCGTGTGGTTTTTACTGCTGGGCGCCATCGAATTCTTCGTACTGCGTTTCGTCTGGCGCCGCTGGTTTTCACTGGCGTCGTGAGCGCACAAAAAAGCCGGCTGGCGGCTACGCCTTACCCGGCCTGGATGCGACATGTTAATGTGTCTGGCTATGGTTCTCTTTGCGGTACGCGCCAGGCGGCTGGTTGAACGTCCGGGTAAAGATGCGGGTAAACGTCTGCTGCGAGTCAAACCCGTAACGCAGGCAGATGTCGTACACCCGCGCGTCGGACTCACGCAGATCGCGTGCCGCCAGCAGCAGCTTCCGCTCACGGATATAGCGCCCCAGACTCTCCCCTTTGTACTGCATAAACAACCGCTGCAGGTGCCACTTCGAGTAACCCGCGTGGCGGGCAATCTCTTCTATGCGCAATGGCTGGTGCAGGTTGTCGTCGATCCATTCGACGATAGTGTCGATGACTTGAGCGGAAATGGTCATACAGCTGTCCCCCTCTGCTTCTCGCTTAAACATTATTCCCACCACGCACGAAAGGTTTGCGTGGTATCACTCACCCGGACGGGCTCGCCCAGTTCCGGCGTGAGCAACCGATAATTTTTATCCTGGCTGGCTTTTGCCAGCTGGATCAGCGGATCGTTCCACGCGTGTTTCGCCAGCACGAAGCGTCCGTTATGACCGGGCACCACGGCTTTCGCGTTCAGATCCGCCGAGGCCTGAGCCGTTTCCTCCGGCAGCATGTGGATGTACTTCCAGTCCTGGTCGTACTGGCCGTTTTCCATGATGGCGACGTCCACGCCCTCAAACTGCTCGCCGATGGCCTTAAAGTGCGGGCCATAGCCGGAATCCCCGCTGTAGTAAACCTTCTGCGCTGGCGTGACGAACATAAAGCTGCCCCACAGGGTCTGGTCACGCTTGATGCCGCGCCCGGAGAAGTGGCGCGCCGGCAGCACGTGCACGGTCAATTCATCGCTGATGCATACCGACTGGTTCCAGTCGCGCTCGTCAATAATTTCAGGCTTCATCCCCCAGTAGCGCAGGTGTGACCCTACCCCAAGCGGCGTCACCACGCGCTTCACCTTCGGCAGCAGCGCCTTGATGGTGGCGTAATCCAGGTGATCGTAGTGATCGTGCGAGATAATCAGCAGGTCGATCTCCGGCATGCTGTCAGCGCGCCACGGATACTCGCCGGCAAAGGCTTTATTGAGAAACGAGAACGGCGCGGCATAGTTACCGAGGACCGGATCGATCAGAATGCGTTTGCCCGCGAGCTGCAGGTACCACGAGGAGTGGCCGAGCCACACCAGGATGTCCTGCTCCCGCGGCAGGCTCGCCAGATCGGTTTTCACCAGCGGCAGCGGCTGAGCCGGGCGGGCGTTTTCGGTTTTACGGGTCAGAAATTGCCACCACGCCACCAGCATATTTTGTTGCCCGGTAAAGCCAGGCGTCGGCAGCGTATTGTGGAATTTCCCCTCGCGATACTGTGGGGAGGCCTCCACTTCAGTGAGCCGTTCACCCTGAGGCGGCTGGCCGAATCCGGCATTCAGAACAAACGGCAAACTCGCGGCTGAAGCAATAATCATGATTAACACCACGCAGATGAAGAGAGGTTTTTTCATATCCTGACCCGAAAACGCGCCCCATCCGACAGTGTGCGCAGGGTAAACTTGATTATGAGTGAGTAAGCACTCATTATAGATATGATGATAAAGTCGTCAAGACGTTTTCGATCTTTGACATTCCGCGTTGCAGCGTGTCAAAGCACGTGTTTCAATCAGGGTTTTTATAATTGACAGGAGGAAAAATTTAGTGGCACGTCCGAAGAGTGAAGATAAAAAACAGGCCTTACTGGAAGCCGCAACGGCGGCGTTTGCACAGTCAGGCATTGCCGCCTCAACGGCGCTTATTGCCCGCAAGGCGGGCGTCGCCGAAGGCACTCTGTTCCGCTACTTTGCTACGAAAGACGATCTGCTGAATGCCCTCTATCTGCACCTGAAGCAGGATCTCTGCCAGACCATGCTGGCGAACCTCGATCGCACCATCACGCTGCCTAAAGAACATACCCGCAATATCTGGAACAGCTATGTGGACTGGGGCATTCGTAACCCGGTTGCGCATGCGGCGATCCGCCAGATTGGCGTCAGTGAAAAGCTGAGCGCCGAAACGGAACAGGCGGTGAAAGAGATGTTCCCGGAGCTGCATGAACTGTGTCGTCGTTCAGTGCGCCCGGTGTTTATGTCGGATGAATTTAAGACCTTTGGCGATGCGCTGTTCTTATCGCTGGCGGAAACCACCATGGAGTTTGCCACCCGCGATCCTTCCCGTGCCGTTGATTTTAAATCGCTGGGTTTTGAGGCCATGTGGCGCGGGCTGGCTCAGGAGGAGAGCGATGGACAGTAAATCCCTGCAGGAATACGCGAAGCGCGTCGCGCTGGAGATGCCTTTTACCGAACACTGCTGGCCGTTCGGCCCGGAGTACGACGTCTTCAAAGTCGGCGGGAAAATTTTCATGCTGATGGCAACCGCACACGGACGGGCGCACGTTAGCCTCAAATCCGATCCGGAAAAGTCCCTGTTAAATCAGCAGATCTACCGGGGCGTTGAGCCGGGTTACCATCTGAATAAAAAGCACTGGATTTCGCTTTACGGCACCGACGACATGACGCCGGAACTGGTTGCCGACCTCATTAATGATTCCTGGAATCTGGTCGTCGATAAGCTGCCGAAAAAAGACCAGAAGTGGATACGCCCGGCCTGATTGTTCGTCTGGGACGAACAGATTAAACGCTCGAATTGCACTTATCTTTTTTCGCGTCCCGCTGTAATCTGCTCTCCTTTCGCGCCCGCGAGCGGGCGAATTTCATCACCAGGAGTTGTTATGGATATCATTTCTGTCGCCCTGAAACGCCACTCAACCAAGGCGTTCGACGCAAGCAAAAAACTGACCGCAGAAGAAGCGGAAAAAATCAAAACCCTGCTGCAGTACAGCCCGTCCAGCACCAACTCCCAGCCGTGGCACTTCATTGTTGCCAGCACCGAGGAAGGGAAAGCGCGCGTGGCGAAATCCGCCGCGGGCACCTATGTGTTCAACGAACGCAAAATGCTGGATGCGTCTCACGTGGTGGTGTTCTGTGCGAAAACCGCAATGGACGATGCCTGGCTGGAGCGCGTTGTCGTTCAGGAAGAGGCCGATGGCCGTTTCAACACGCCGGAAGCCAAAGCGGCGAACCACAAGGGCCGCACCTATTTCGCCGACATGCACCGCGTGGATCTGAAAGATGACGACCAGTGGATGGCGAAGCAGGTTTACCTGAACGTCGGTAACTTCCTGCTGGGCGTGGCCGCGATGGGTCTGGACGCGGTACCGATTGAAGGTTTCGACGCCGCCATTCTCGACGAAGAGTTTGGCCTGAAAGAGAAAGGCTTCACCAGCCTGGTGGTGGTACCGGTTGGGCATCACAGCGTAGAAGATTTCAACGCCACGCTGCCGAAGTCTCGCCTGCCGCTGAGCACGATTGTGACCGAGTGCTAAAGAGTACTGGCACGCTGGATCCTGGCGTGCCAGCCATCAATAGAGCGTAATCTGCGGATGCTTAATCCCACACACCAGTGCATAGCGCGTTAACGTATCGAGGCTCGCCCGGGTAATATTCGCTTCCATTCTTGATACAGTGGGTGCACTGACCCCCATCCGCTCTGCCACCTGGGCACGGGTCAGGCCAGCGTGGTCGCGCCATTGCGCCAGCATCGCTCGCAGGCGTTCCTTGCGCTCTTCTGCATCAAAAGAAGCCTGCACTTCTGAATTGCTTAACAGTTCCGCTCTGAGTTCATCCCAGTCAATAATCTTTTTGCTCATCCAACATCTCCTGTTGTCGTTTCAATGCCAGTCGGAGTTCAGCAGAGGGTGTTTTTTTACGTTTTCTGACTAACCTTACCTGCTTTTAACAGGCATTACCGGATCCGTGCTGATTACCTGAAAGCCCCTCGCAGAAAACCTATTTCCCCTGCGCCGCCAGCCATGCCATTGCCCGCTCCCCCGCGTCATCCACCGGGAGGTACACCAGCAGCCGCGAGCCGTTTCGCGGCGCGGAGTACCAGTACATCTGCTGCAGCGTAAAATCCCCCAGCTCGGGATGGGTAAACAGCTTGAGCTGGTTCTCCACGCCGCGCACGTCGTTGCGCTGGTGCCAGAGGGTTTTAAACTCTTCGGACACCGCAAAGAAGCGCGCCAGTTTGGCCTCCCACAGCGGGTCACCCCGGTGTTCGGCCATCGCCGCGCGGAAATAGGAGACAAAGATGGGCAGCACGTCGTCGCGCCTGCCGAGGCGCGCGCGCCACGCCGGATGGGTGAGGAACAGGTAAATACAGTTGCGATCTTCCGGCGGGATTGCATTGAAATCCACACCCATCAGGTGCCCGAAGCTGTCGTTCCACGCCACGATGTCGAAATTCGGTTTCTGGATGCTGGCGGGTTTCGGCATCAGCGTATCCAGCAGGCGGCGCGTGCCTTCGCTGATCCCCTCGCAGCAGACCGCCTGCGGCGCTTCACCCGGCGGCAGCCCGGCCAGCACGAACAGGTGCCGGGCCTCGGTTGGGGTACATTGCAGCGCCTTTGCCACCGCGGCCATCACCGCGCTGGACGGATTGACGTCCCTGCCCTGCTCAAGCCAGGTGTACCAGGTCACACCCACGTCAGCGAGCATCGCCACCTCTTCCCGGCGCAGACCCGGCGTGCGGCGGCGACCGCTGCGCGGCAGCCCGAGTCGCTGCGGGTCGAGGCTTTCACGCCGGGCGCGTAAAAATGCGCCCAGCTGCTTTCGCGTGTCATCCTGACGTGAGGTAACAGGTTCAGACATCAAGGCCATAACTCCCCCTGCATGGTAGTGCCAGTACCAGTATAAGTAAGAACTGGTACCCGTTTATCAGATGGTTGATGCTACGACCATCTGATGAATGACGCAATGGAGTTACCATGAATACGTCAGTTGTTTCACCGGGCCGCGCTGGCCTGATACTGCTGCTTACCGGCCAGATGCTGCCGATGATTGATACCTCAATCACCAACGTGGCGCTGGACGCCATCACCCACTCGCTGCACGCCACCGCCACCGAGCTGGAGCTGATTGTCGCCCTCTACGGCGTAGCCTTCGCCGTCTGCCTCGCGCTCGGCAGCAAGCTGGGAGATAACCTTGGCCGTCGTCGCCTGTTTATGTGGGGCGTGGCGAGCTTTGGCCTGGCCTCGCTGCTGTGCGGTTTGGCGGGGAACATCGCGCAGCTGCTGGCCGCGCGCATCGTACAGGGCGCGGGAGCCGCCCTGATCGTGCCGCAAATTCTTGCCACGCTCCACGTGACGCTGAAAGGTACGGCGCACGCGAAGGCCATCAGCCTGTTTGGCGGCATCGGTGGGATCGCGTTTATCGTGGGCCAGATGGGCGGCGGCTGGCTGGTGTCGGCGGATATCGCCGGACTGGGCTGGCGTAACGCCTTCTTTATTAACGTGCCGATCTGCCTGGCGGTGCTGGCGCTGAGCCGCCGCTACGTGCCGGAAACCCGTCGCGAGACGCCGTCACGCATCGACTGGACGGGTACCGTGCTGCTGGCGATAATGCTTTGCTGCCTGCTGTTCCCGATGGCGCTCGGTCCGCAGTGGCACTGGTCCTGGCCGCTGAAGGCGATGCTGCTCGCACTCGTCCCGCTGGCCTGGCTGATGGCGCTCAATGCGAGTAAAAAAGAGCGCGAGAATGCCCACCCGCTGATCCCGCCGCGCCTGCTTGCGCTTCGCAGCGTCCGCTTTGGCACGCTGATTGCTATGCTCTTTTTCAGCGTCTGGTCCGGGTTTATGTTCTGTATGGCGCTGACCATGCAAACCGGTCTGGGGATGGCGCCCTGGCAGTCCGGGAACAGTTTTATCGCCCTCGGGGTGACCTATTTTATCTCAGCATGGTTTGCGCCGCGGCTGATTGCTCGCTACAGCACCAGCACCATTTTGCTGACGGGGCTGGCGATCCAGATTGCCGGCCTGCTGGCGCTGATCGCCACGTTTCGCTACTGGGGCGTGCAAAATACGGCCCTGACGCTGGCACCTGCCACCGGGCTGGTTGGCTATGGGCAGGCGCTGATCGTCAACAGCTTTTACCGCATCGGGATGCGCGATATCAAGCCTGACGACGCGGGGGCCGCGAGCGCCATTCTCAGCACGCTGCAGCAGGCCGCGCTGGGGCTTGGACCGGCCATTTTTGGCGCCATTTTGCTGCACGCGCTACAAAACCATCACGGGGATTACACCCAGGCGGTGAACGTCTTCCTGACGGTGGAAACGGTCATGATGGTCGTGCTGGCCCTGGCGACGCTGCGTATGCGCCATCGCCTGTGCCTGACTGTCGCGAAAGTCTGTCAGACCGCCAAATAGGCCAGTGAATTTGCATAATAGATCCGCAGCCGCCATTATGGGGCTGCAACAATACAGGAGACGTTATGCAGGAATTAATTGCTCAGGTTGAAGAGTTAGGCATTGAAATTAATCACACCACCTCTTTAGTGATTATCTTTGGTATTATTTTTCTTACCGCCATCATCGTTCATTTTATTCTCCACAAAGTGGTGCTTCGCGCTTTCGAAAAGCGCGCGCAGGCCAGCAGCCATTTATGGCTGCAGATCATTACCCAGAATAAATTATTTCACCGTCTGGCGTTTACCCTTCAGGGGATAATCGTCAACGTCCAGGCGGTACTGTGGCTGCAAAAAGGCAGCGAAGCGGCGGAAATACTCACCACCTGCGCGAAGCTGTGGGTGATGGTGTACGCCCTGCTCTCCTTCTTCTCGCTGCTGGACGTGATTTTTAATCTGTCGCAGAAAATGGCCACCGCGTCTCAGCTGCCGCTGAAAGGGATTTTCCAGGGCATCAAGCTGGTGAGCGCGATCCTGGTGGGGATATTGATTATCTCCCTGCTGATCGGCCAGTCCCCGGCGATTCTGATCAGCGGTCTGGGCGCCATGGCGGCGGTGTTAATGCTGGTATTCAAAGACCCGATACTGGGGCTTGTCGCAGGCATTCAGCTTTCCGCCAACGACATGCTCAAGCTTGGCGACTGGCTGGAGATGCCGAAATACGGTGCCAACGGCACGGTGACGGACATTGGACTGACCACCGTTAAGGTGCGCAATTTCGATAATACGATTACCACCATTCCGACGTGGGCGCTGGTTTCCGACGCCTTTATCAACTGGAGCGGGATGTCGGCCTCCGGCGGGCGTCGCATTAAGCGCAGCCTGAACATTGATACTACCAGCATTCATTTTCTCGACGAGCAGGAGCAGCAGAAACTTATTCAGGCAAAACTGCTGAAGCCCTATCTCGCCGCACGACACGAGGAAATAAACCTGTGGAACCAGCAGAACGGCGAGGGGGAGTCAGTATTAAACCTGCGCAAGATGACCAATATTGGCACCTTCCGCGCCTACCTGAACGAATATCTGCGCAACCACCCGCGCATTCGAAAAGATATGACGCTGATGGTGCGCCAGCTCGCGCCTGACGCGAACGGTCTGCCGATTGAAATATATGCCTTCACCAACACGGTGGTGTGGGCGGAATATGAGGAGATTCAGGCCGACATCTTCGACCATATTTTCGCGGTGGTGGATGAATTTGGACTGCGTATTCACCAGTCACCGACCGGAAACGATATTCGCTCGTTGACGCCTCAGCCTCGGTGAGGTGAGTTGCCGGGTGGCGGCTTCGCCTGACCCGGCCTACCCTGATTTTGTAGGCCCGGTAAGCGCAGCGCCACCGGGCGCGGTCTGGTGCCCTCAGCCCACCGGGAGAGGGAGAAAGACACGCTACTTTTTGCGAGAGAGCTTAAACGCAATAAACAGGAACACCACCCACACCGGCAGCAGCATCGCCGAAAGACGCATCTCGTCCATGGTGCACATCAGCACCAGAATCAGCCCCAGGAAGGCGATACAGAGGTAGTTCCCCGCAGGATAAAGCAGCGCTTTGAACTGTGTCTCGCGTCCCTTGCGGCGCATCGCGGCGCGAAAGCGCAGGTGTGCGAGGCAGATCATAATCCAGTTCAGCAGCAGCGTGGCGACAACCAGCGCCATCAGCAGGCCAAACGCCGCTTTTGGCAACAGGTAGTTGATCAGCACGACTAAAGACGTAATCGCCCCGGAAAGGAGCAGCGAATTGATCGGCACGCCGCGGCGGCTGACGCGGGTGAGGAACTTCGGCGCGTTGCCCTGCACGGAGAGGCCAAACAGCATGCGGCTGTTGGAGTAAACCCCACTGTTATAGACCGACAGCGACGCCACCAGAATGACGAAGTTGAGCGCAGAGGCGACCACGTTGCTGTTCAGATCGTGGAAAATCATCACGAACGGGCTGCTGTCGGACTTCACTTCTACCCACGGATAGAGCGCCAGCAGCACCACCAGCGAGCCGATGTAGAACAGCAGGATACGGTACACGACCTGGTTAACCGCTTTTGGAATGCTTTTATGCGGGTCGCGCGCCTCAGCGGCGGTAATGCCAATCAGCTCTAATCCACCGAAAGAGAACATGATCACGGCCAGGGAGAGGATAAGTCCTTTCCAGCCGGTAGCGAGGAAGCCGCCGTGCTGCCACAGGTTGTCGATCGTAGCGCGCTCGCCGCCGTGGCCGGAGAACAGCAGCCACAGGCCGAAACCGATCATCCCAATAATCGCCAGCACCTTGATCAGCGCAAACCAGAACTCGGTTTCGCCGTACAGGCGCACGTTGACGAGGTTAACCGCGTTAATAATGATGAAGAAAGCCGCCGCCCAGATCCACGTCGGGACATCCGGCAGCCAGTACTGCATATAGATGCCTGCGGCGGTCAGCTCCGCCATCCCCACCAGCACGAACATGACCCAATAGTTCCAGCCGGAGAGGAAGCCGGCAAACGGGCCCCAGTATTTATAGGCAAAGTGCGCAAAGGAGCCTGAAACCGGCTCTTCAACGACCATCTCGCCAAGCTGGCGCATGATCAGGAAGGCAATAATCCCGGCGATAGCGTAGCCCAGCAGAACCGCCGGGCCCGCCATCTGAATCGCGGGGCCGATGCCGAGGAACAG
The DNA here is from genome assembly GCF_047530215.1 of Enterobacter sp. 01-M-03-SI-ECC. Taxonomy (NCBI): domain Bacteria; kingdom Pseudomonadati; phylum Pseudomonadota; class Gammaproteobacteria; order Enterobacterales; family Enterobacteriaceae; genus Enterobacter; species Enterobacter sp. 01-M-03-SI-ECC. The sequence goes on along the minus strand of NZ_JBLKDA010000004.1, from coordinate 5,442 downwards.
CCCGGTACCGATGGCGCCGCCGAGGGCAATTAACTGAATATGTCGATTTTGCAAACCACGTTGCAGCGTCGGATTCTGATCCGACGTGGCTTCGGCACTAGCCTGGCCTGAAGCGGATGACGCGTCTTTCACGTCCTACCCCTGTCTCTTTTTTAGAAGGGGCACGTTTTAACACTTCATGCTGGAGGTAGCAAGGGATTGGGGCATCCGTGCCCCGGATAACGATGTGGTAAGAATCATAAAACGCGCGCGGTGCCCGTAACGTCAATGCGTACCGCCGTGCCCGGGTTCCATCCTGGCTGGCTGACGGTCTTGACGATCACGGGCTGCTGCTGCCCGGGTAGCCCCAGGGTGAGCGTCGACAGCTGGCCGGTAAAATCCACATCAAGAATCGAAATCGGGCTTTCGTGCGATGCACATGCCGTCACGCGTAGTTGCTCAGGGCGCATCATCACCTTGCCCTCTCCAGCCGCATGCGCGTTATCCGTTGGCACGTTACCCAGCGCGCATACGGCATACCCGGCGCCCAGCCGGGCAGGCAGGATCACGGCATCGCCAAGAAACAGCGCCGTCTCTTCGTCAACGGGACGGGTGTATACGTCATAGGGCGTACCGACCTGCGTAAAGCGCCCGGCGCGCATGACGGCCACCTGCGTGGCAAACGACAGCGCTTCGTTCTGATCGTGGGTGACCAGAATCGAGGCTACGCCCGCGTCGGCAAGCAGGTCTGCCGTTGCCTTACGCGTCATGGCGCGCAGGCCGGTATCCAGCGCCGAGAACGGTTCATCAAGCAGCATCAGCGAAGGACGCTGGGCCAGCGCACGGGCAAGCGCCACGCGCTGCTGCTGTCCGCCGGAAATCTCATGGGGCCAGTGCGTTGCGAGCTGCCGGTCCAGAGAGACCATCTCCATTAGCGCCTCTACGCGCTGGCGCTTCTCATGGCGGGAGCCTTCCAGCCCCCAGGCAATGTTGTCTGCCACGTTGAGATGCGGGAACAGCGCGCCCTCCTGAGGCACAAAGCCAATCCGGCGCAGGTGGGCGGGAACAAAATTGTTTTCATCAAACAGCGTGTTCCCCTGCATGACAATGCGCCCCGCGTCAGGCGTTTCGAACCCGGCAAGAATGCGCAGCAGCGTGGTTTTCCCCGACCCGGACGGCCCGACAATCGCCGTCCTGCTTCCCGGCGCAACGCTCAGGTTTAAGCTGTCGAGCACCTGCACGTCAGAAAACGATTTAGAAATGGCGGTTAATTCAAGCATGTCATAGCCCTGCAATTTTTTTCGACTGCATATAGAGAATGGCGGTCAGCGGGAGTGAAATCAGGATCATCAGCATCGCGTAAGGCGCGGCGGCCACATAGTCAATTTCACTGGTCAGCGCCCAGAATCCGGTGGAGAGGGTGCGCGTGCCCAGCGGCGAGAGCAGCAGCGTGGCGGTCAACTCGTTGCTGACGCCGAGGAAAACCAGCGCCGCCCCCGCAGCCGCACCCGGCGCGGCCAGCCGCATCGTGACGCTCCAGAGCGCCTTTGCGGGCGTGCTGCCCAGACTGCGCGCCACGTTTTCCAGCTCAACCGGCGCCTGCGCAATGCCCGCCCGCAGGTTGATGAGCGCACGGGGCATAAACATCAGCAGGTAGGCCAGGAACAGGGTAATTTCCGTCTGGTAAATCGGACGGGCGTAATGAATGGTGACCGTGACCAGCGCCAGCGCGGTGACAATCCCCGGCAGCGAACTGGTGATATAGATGCACCCTTCCAGCATCCGGAAGATACGGCGGGGATAGCGGATCCCGAGCCACGCGATGGGGATCACGCACGCCGTCGTCAGGAGTGCGCCGCCCACGCCGAGCATCAGCGTCTGGCGCAGCGAGTGCCAGAGATCGGCATTCATCCAGTTTTGCACGCCGCCGAGCCAAATCCAGCGGCACAGGACAATCAACGGCACGCCCAGCGCCAGAACGATCAGCACAATGAAAAACAGCTGGCCCAGCGCGGCAGCCGCAGGCTTCAGCGGCCAGCGCCTCTGCTCGCGCGCGGCCCCGGCGCCAATGCGCGCGTAGCGTGCTTTGCCGCGCGTCACCCCTTCCAGCACTAAAATCGCCAGGCAGCACAAGGCCAGCACGCCCGCCAGCATGTTCGCCGCCGGGCCGCTGAAGGTAGACTGGAACTGGTCATAAATGGCCGTGGTGAAGGTATCAAAGCGGATCATCACGTACAGGCCGTACTCCGCCAGCAGGTGCAGCGCCACCAGCAGCGCGCCGCCGCAGATAGCCAGCTTGAGCTGGGGCAGCACCACGCGGAAAAAGACTCGCCACGGAGGCGTGCCGAGCGAGGCGGCGACATCTTCCAGCGTCGGGTCAAGGCGACGCAGCACCGCCGCAACCGGCATATAAATAAACGGATAGTAGGCCAGAACGGAGAGGAACACGCCCGCGGAAAGGCCATGCATGGACGGCACCACGCTCACCCAGGCGTAGCTTTGCACAAACGCGGGGATCGCCAGCGGCGCAACCGCCAGCGCGGACCAGATCCCCCGCCCGGCAAGCTGCGTGCGCTCGGTGAGCCAGGCGATTGCCACGCCCGTCATGATACAGAGCGGAACCGCTAAGGCCGTTAGCCACAGCGTGTTGCTGAGCAGCTCGGCCACGCGCGGGCGGAACACCAGCGTCTTGATGGTTTCCCAGCCGGTCTCAATGCCAATGGCAATGATAAAACCCAGAGGCAGAAGCGCCATTAATGAAAACAATACAGCTAACGCAACCATCGGCAGTGCAGGACGCCTGCGGGCAGGCTCCTGCACGCTGTTTTTTCCGATGTCGAGACTTAGACCAGACATAAGACCTTCACTTCACTCTCAGGATCACAGCAGACCGGCCTGCGTCATCAGCTCGATAACTTTTTTACTGTTGAGCGTTGAAGGTTCAACTTTCGGGGCATCCAGATCCTTCAGCGGAACCAGCTTCGGGTTTGAGGCCGCGTTCACACCCACTGCATATTCAAAGGCATTGTTAGTGCGCAGGCTTTCCTGACCTTCTTTACCGGTAATGTATTTAACGAAGGCCTGCGCCTGCGCTTTGTGCTTGCTGGAGGCCAGCACGCCGCCGCCAGAGAGGCTCACAAACGCGCCCGGATCCTGGTGTTTGAAGTAGTAGAGCTGGGTGTTTTTGCTGTTTTCGCCGGTTTTGGACTGGTCGACAAAGCGGTAGTAGTGATAGATCACGCCGCCATCAATCTGACCGGCATTGACCGCTTTCATCACGGTGCTGTTGCCTTTATAGGCAACGAAGTTGGCTTTCATCGCCTTGAGCCATTCCAGGGTGGCCTTTTCGCCTTTCAGCGCCAGCATCGCGCTCACGATGGCCTGGAAATCCGCGCCTGACGGCGATGCCGCCCAGCGGCCTTTCCACTCGGGCTTCGCCAGATCCATCAGCGACTTAGGCAGCTGCTGTTCGCTCAGTTTTGCCGGGTTGTAGACGAATACGGTACTGCGGGCGGCAATCCCGATCCAGCGGCCGTGAGCGGGACGATACTCTGCAGGTACCTGCTCCAGGGTGGCTGCATCCAGCGGGGCAAACAGGTTGGCGTTATCCACCAGCACCATTGACGGCGAGTTTTCCGTCAGGAATACGTCGGCCGGCGAGGCGCTGCCTTCCTGAACCAGCTGGTTACCCAGCTCGCTGTCATCACCATTACGCAAAGTCACCTTGATGCCGGTTTCTTTGGTAAAACCGTCCACCCACGACTTCACCAGGTTTTCATGCTGCGCGTTATAGACAACGATACCTTCGCTGTTATCGGCGGCAACTGATTGTGTGGAAAGGAAAAGGGATGAAGACAACAAGGCAAGCGAGAAGCAGGACAGCAGGCGAGAATTCATGAACATATCCTTAACAGAGCAACGGGAATAATGACGCACAGCATTGTGGGACAGGATTAAAGCATACAACAACGCTAATGATAATTAGTATCAATCAAGTTTGCGCGTAAAAGTGTAAAATTTCTTAATTGCAGATTTTAGAATGATAAAAACCCACATTTTAATTCGGGATGATATTTAGATTAAGAAAACCTTAAGACTACCCGCAATGAAACTCATTAGCCTTCTATTCATTTTGACGCGAAGATAAATCTGTTATTCGTGCGCCCGGTATATATAAAAAAGCCCCGAGCTTTCGGGGCTTTTTTTGCTTATCCGTAAGTAGCCAAATGGATAAGGCTACTATTTTAAAATGAATCACATAGCCGCGTGAGGAGCATACATCGGATAGGTAAAGAACAATAAATGCACGCAGTTCAGCCCAAAGTGGAATAACGTTGCAACCCAGAGCCTGCCGCTCCACATCCACGCGATGCCGTAAATAATACCGGAGAGGCTGGCAAAAATAATCAGGAGTAAACCGCCGCTATAATGCATTAGGCCAAAAATAACTGCGGCAATCAGCAGCGCCACAACAGGATGAACAATTCGGGACAAGCGCTGCTGCAGATAGCCTCTGAACAAGGCCTCCTCGGCCAAAGAGACGAAGAAAATATTCGCAAGGGCAAATTGAGCGAACCATTCTGGCGCATGCAACTCAATTCTCAACCCGCCTAACGCAACCGCCAGCAGTAACAGCGCGGGTATGGCAAGAGCCAATATTCCCCAGCCGACCCTGCCAGCTTTATAGAGGGGGGTTGCTACGAATAACGTTGGCATGCACGTAATTAAAAAGAACGGCACCAGTGCCTTGTCCATATTAAAGTACATACTGAACGGTTTGCTTTGCGGCCCAACGACGACCCCATCCAGCACTTTCGGGTTATGGAAGCCGGGGATCGCATGCAGAACCAGGGCAACGGCGATGGCCACGCACAGGCCTTCAACCAGATAAATAGCGTTATTATTTTTATGACGCAGCCATTCAACGACAGACCAGCCAACAACGATTGTTGCAATCACCAGCAGCGCCGGGGCGTCGAGAATACTCTGTTTCCAGCCGAGAAATGCCGTTAATCCAAGCATCAGATAAGCCAGGCTTTTATTAAGGGAAAGCGCGGCAAGCGAAGTTGCGAGTAGATACCACATAAATGTCCTTCATGACCGAGAAATTTTAGGGTCGATGTCCCAAATATGTCCCACAACGGAACCCACAGGATGTGAAGGAGGCGTAACTCAATGAAATGAAATGGCACGCCCTGTAGGATTCGAACCTACGACCTACGGCTTAGAAGAACGTAGAGTATCATTTAACACACTGTAAAGTCATTAGTTTTTCCGCGCTCGCACCGGACTTGTGTCATTACGTGTCGTTATATGCTTCTGCATTTCGTTACGACTCATCCAGTAGAGTAAGAGGCAGGGCGTAGTCGGACTATTTCCCTGCCTCTCCTCCCCGAACCGGACGTGCACCTTTCAGCGCATCCGGCTCTCCATTTAAATGCTGGCGAACGCCATTGCCACTTC
>NZ_JBLKDA010000049.1:0-19092 GCF_047530215.1 Enterobacter sp. 01-M-03-SI-ECC | reverse complement strand
ACACCCACCCCGACCCCCAGGCTGCCGCCGCTGCTGCTGTTTTTACCCGTTATCTGCTGCGTGTCCTGCGAAGCAATCAGGTTGACGTCCCGTGCCGCATCCAGCGTCACGTCCTTTCCGGCCTTAATCTGGCTGCCCGCCACGGTGATGTCGCTTCCGGTGGCCTTTATCGTGACGTTATTGCCCGCGCTCAGGGTGCTGCCCGTGGTCGTCTCGTTCTCTGTGTGCGATGAGGATTTGGACGACTGTGACCCAATCGACGCGCTGACGCCGATGGTGTTGTTATTCCCTTTGTCAGAACTGCCCTTCGCCTGGTCCAGCGCCACGGCCTGGCCGGCCTGTACGCCGGACAGCGCCGCCTGCGTGCCCTGCAGGGCCGCCAGACGTGAGTCGCTGCTCTGCTGCGCGCTCTGTGCCGTGGTGACCGCATTATTCACCGCGCTTCCCGCCGCTCCCGACAGCGCCACCGTCAGCCCGCTGCTCTTCTGCTCAAACGTTTCATCGCGGGTGCGTTTGTCATGCCCTGGTTCAATCACCACGCTGTCGCCGGTGAGGCTGATATCTTTCTGCGCGATGATATCCGCCCCGCCGATATGCGCCTGTTTGCCTGCCGTAATGCTGACGCTACCGCCCGTTGAGCCGACGGTGCTGAAGCTCTCGCTCTGGGTCGTGCCCTTCTCGCGAAGGTCGTGGGTGGTTTTGCTGCTGCCGATGGTGAAGCCGATGCCGCCCGTGCCCATCAGGCCGGACTTTTTGGTCTCCTTAAAGCGCCACGAGGTATCGGTGTTGGTGGCCGCGACGATGTCCACGTTATTGCCTCCGGACAGGGCCACGTCGCCGTCTCCGGCGACCGCCGAACCTAAAACCCGCAGGTTGTTCCCTGCCGACACCGTCACGTTGTCGCCGCTCAGCAGCGAGCCTTTCTCCCGCGTCGCGCTGTCTTCCTCAATGGTGTGGGTGGTCTTTTTGCTGAGGAAACCGCTGCTGGTTTTGGTTTGCTCGCGGTAGCGGTAATCGCTCTCCGTTGCCGTCGTCAGGTTCACGTCGCGGCCTGCCGCCACGCCGATATCGCCCTGCGCCGTCACGCCAGCCGCCTGCGCGGTCACGTCGCGCCCGGCGATGATCGTCGTATTACCGCCGCTGGCAATCTCCGTTCCCTGCTGACGAACAGATTCATCGATGGCGGTTTTTTTCTTCGCCTGGCTGCTGGCGCGTTCCGTTGACGCTTCCGCCAGCAGGTTTACGTCCCGCCCGGCCTGAATCCCCAAATCCCCTTCTGCGGCCATCGCCGCCGCACGGGCATTCACGTCGTTACCCGCCAGCAGGGTTAGATCGCCTCCCGCACTCAGGGTGCTGCCCTGATGCGTGACCGACGCCGTCTCCGTGGTCGCGCGGTTGCGCCCGGCACGTCCCTCGCTCGTCGCCATCTCGTTGGCGGTAATGTTGATGTCATTTCCCGCCGCCATGGCCAGGCTGCCGCCCGCCGACACGCTTGCGCCGGTCACGTTGATATCCTGTCCGGCGCGCATCGTCAGCCCGTCGGTGGCGGTGATGGAGGCCGTCCTGCCCACGTCCGTGCCGCTAAAATGCACATTGCCCGCGTCGACGTTCCACTGCTGCGCGCGGGTAACGTTGTTAACGCTGCCCGTGACGCTCTCCAGCCCCACCGTTTTACCGCTGATGGTGGAGCCGATGTTGTTGATGTCCCCCAGCGCGCTCAGGTTCAGCCCGCCGCCTGCGCTCAGCAGCCCGGAATTCAGGTTAATCAGGCTGTTGCTGCTGTCGATTGTCAGGCCATTGTGCGCCGCGATTGTACTGCCGCTGTTGATAACGTTACCGCCCGCCAGCTGGACGTTATTACCGCTAATCACGCTGCCGCTGTGAACGGTCACATCCTTCGGTGAAAGGTAGACTTTCGGGATCATCACCGTCTGGCCGTTAATGGTCGCCGCTTCCCACCACAGCAAGCTGTGGTCAAGCGCGGCAACCTGAGCCGCCGTAAGCGCCACGCCGAATTTCAGCCCCAGCGTTTTCTGCTGCTCTGCGGCGCTGTCCATCAGGTAGCGCATCTGATCGAGGTCGGAACCGATGCCGTTGATATAGCGGCTGCCGGTCTGGTTCAGAATGGCGTTGCTGACGTAACGGGTATCAAATGCCGCGTCACCGAGGAATCGATAATCGCGGTCCGGGTTTAGCCCAAGACGATCAAGAAAATAGGCCGAGCCAAGGAACTGGTTCCGATCGGTGTACGCGCTGTTGGTTTCACGCGGCGCATTGCCGGGTTTTATGCCGAGCAGGTCATACAGTCCGTCAAACAGGCTGTCGTCCATATTGCCGAGGTCATCGAGCTTCGGGTTCACCGTAATCAGATACGGGCTATCGGGATCGGTTGACGGGACAAAATAGCCGTTGTTGCCGGACGGCAGCGGATAGTTACCGCTGCTGCCGTTTTGGTCGGAAAGTGATGAACCACCGGAGATATCTTTCAGGGCTTCGCTTAACGCATCACGCCATTGCGGCGTGGTGATGTCCTGCGTATCGGTTTCGACAAGAGACTGCGCCTGCTCGCCGTTGGCGATGGACTGGTTGCTGAGCGGGGTCAGCGGTGGGGCGGCAATCGTATTGCTAAAGCCGTCCGTGTTCGCGGTGACGAGCGTGTTGCTGATGTCGTTAGTGAAGGTGGCGGAGACATTGCCGCCAGCCTGTATTACTGCCCTAACAACGTTAGCGGTATTTTCTGATTCGACCTCACGCCCAGTCAGAGTATAGGTTATCCCCCCGGCATTAATGGTTGATGCCGTGTAAACAAGATACTCCGTCTCAGAACTGGCCTGATAGCTTTGGTTGTTGAGCTGCGCACCCTTTAGGCTAATGTTGCGATTAGCAAGTAAATTGCTACCGCTATTGTCGAGATAATTTGCAGTGATAGTTAGATTATTAGCTGATGCTATGCGCGCTGCCTGGCCAGCACTGCTTACGTCAACCTCAGTTCGTTTAATAGCAAAACGCCTGGTTTGACCCGAATCATTAATCCGGTAAGAGGTGGTGAAGAAAGGCTCATCCATGCTGCACGCACCTGGATAGGTTGGAAAACTCATACAGCTTCCAACCCAGACATCCGTGCGTTTTTTTACTGTTGAATAGCTTCCTTCCTCCATATCATCCAGGCTTACAATAAAAGATGCATCACCAACCCAGGAAGGGTTATCCAAATCAATTATCTGAGTATTCGAATTGCTTCCATCCCGCTCATTTAATAAGTGGGCTGTAATAATCGTAATATCACCCTTCTGCGTCTCAATATTTCCGGACGTGTTCACCACTTCGCTGTTCGCCGCCCCCGCCGCGTTTTTCTGCATCCACAGGCTATTCCCTGCCAGAATATCGCCGTAGACGTTATGGATACGGTCAGCGAAAAGCTGCATATTATTCGCGGCATAAATCAGTGCGGTATTAAGCAAGGTGCCCGCTGCATTCATCGTCAGGCCGCCTGCCGTACCGGTAAAGCCATTTACGGTAATGTCGCTCAGGCTGTTAAACGCCACGTCGCCGCCTGCAGAGAGGCTCCCGGCTGCATTGAGCAAAATACGTTGCGCGCTGAACGTGCTGTCACCCTTACCTGCAGTGAACTGGCCGTTGTTGGTTAACACCCCTCCGGCGCTCAGAACGAGGCTGTTTCCCTGTAGGGTGCCATTATTGGTGATATTACCTTCAGTGGTGAGAGAAAGGGTGTTACTGGCGGCCAGCGTTCCACTGAACTCCAGCGCACTTAACAGATGAAGCGTGACATCCCCCAGCGCCACAATCTGACCCGCGTTTTCCAGCGTGCCGCTGTTGAGCGTGAGGTTACCCGCGCTGAACAACCTGCCGCTGGTGGCATTGGTCATCGCATCACCCTTCACCGTAAGCGAAGCGGTGCCGAGCGCCGTACCGCGGTTATTCAGTTTTTGATAGTTAATCAGCAGGTCTGCACCCTGCAGCGAGCCGTCGTTGGTGAGCGTCGTTCCCCGTAGCTCGGCGTTGTTGCTCGCAAGTATCCGCCCATTATTTACGGCGTTCACCACATCCAGCAGCAACCTCACCGCCTGAACCAGCCCGCTGCTGCTGTTCTCCAGCTCCGGTGCGGTCAGCGTGAGGCTGCCGCCAGAGAGCACTTTGCCGTTGTTCTGCACGCGGGTGGTGGCTTTCACCGCAGACTCCCCGCCGCCCTGTATCGTTCCCTGATTATTCAGCGTGGCAGCCGACACCGTCAGCGCGTTCTCACTCAGCAGCACGCCGCTGGTGGTATTGCTCAGTGCATCGGCCGCATTCAGCGTCAGCCCTTCCCCCTGAAGGCGTCCGCTGTTGATAAATTGCCCGGTCGTAACGGCGGTCGTTTTCCCCTGGATTTGCCCGGCGTTGGTCGCATTGCCCGTATCAAGCTTCAGAGTGCCTGCACTCAGTAGTTTTCCACCGGCCAGATTGTTCAGCTCCTGATCCATGGTAGCGGAAAGCGCATCAACGCCGGTGATTTCACCGCTGTTGGTCAGCGTCTTCCCCTTCAGCGTGAGGTGCTTCGCAATCCACTGCCCGCTGTTTGCCAGCGTCAGTGCTGAGAGCGCCAGCTCACCATTTGAGGTGATTTTGCTCCCCGTGGTGCCGGTAAGGGTGCTGTCGATTTGCGCATCTAGTAAATTTTCTGCCTGGATCGCACCGCCGTTAGTAAGCGCCTGCGCATCAATAAGTACCCGTTTCCCCTGCCATTGCCCTACGTTACTCAGATCGCCGCCCGTTACGGACAGGTCGCCCGCGGTCAGCAACGACCCCGGCGCGTCATTCACCAACGTCAGTAACGGCGCCGCCATCTCCAGGCGAGCAGCGAGCGTCAGCGCGGCGATCCCGATCAGCGTTCCGCTGTTCGTGATGCTGTCCTGATGTGCGGTAACGCGGTTCCCCTGAACCGTGCCGTTGTTGCGCAGCATATTTCCCGTGAGTAAAAGATCGCCCGCCGACAGCAGGCTGCCGCTATTCACGGTATTGATGGCATTCAGCGTGATGTCGCCCTGACTCATCAGTTCGCCGGTATTGCTGAGCGTTCCGCTGGTTGAGGCGTCCAGTGAGCCGGTCGCGAGTGAACTTCCGCGGTTAGTCCAGTCACGCCCGCGGAGGCTGACGTTCGCTCCCTGTAGCTGGCCTGCGGTGGTCAGCGAGGTTCCTGAAAGGCTGAGTTCGCCGGCCGTGAGCGTGCGGGAGCCTGCCAGTAAATCCAGCATTCCGGCGGTCAGGGACAGCGCACTATCGCCCTGTAACAGACCGGCACTTTCGAGGCGATCGGCATTCAGCGTCAGCGTGTTGCCCACGATGCTGCCCGCGCTGGAAACCGACTGCGCCGTAATGCGGTTTGCCCCGTGAGCCAGCAGCAGTCCACCCGCGCTGTTATTCAGCGTGTCGTAATCAACAAGAAGTGAGGCACCGCTCAGCTCGCCGCTATTGTTCAGGGTTGAGCCAGACAGGGAAAGCGCGGCATCGCTGGTGATAATGCCGGCGTTTTTCAGTTCAGCGAGTGAAAGCGACAGCGCGGCCGGACTGTACAGCACCCCGCTGCTGCGGTTATCCAGCAGACGGGTAACCAGTGAAAGCGTCGTTTCGGCGTGGATCAGGCCACTGTTAATAACGTCAGGGCTGTCGATCGCGAGCGAGGAAGCCGTCAGGGTTCCACTATTGCTGAGAAGACCGGTTTCAATCTTAAGCTCTGAGGCCGAGGATTTTCCCTCGTGGTTGAGGCTGTTATCCGCCTTCAGAATCAGGCTGCCTTTGGCAGCCTGCGTTCCTTCAAGCTTTGCATTGAGCACGTCCACGCTGACGACGTTGCCCTGCGTCTGTGCCGTTGCCGTGGTGTTGAGGCTGTTCCCCTGAAGGGTAATCATGCCACCCGCGCTGGTTTCACCGGCAAGCGTAGTCCCGGTATTGTTAAGCAACAGATCCCCGTCGCTGTGGGTGACTGACTTTTCGCTGGCGATGAACGTCTCCGTGGAGGTCGTGAGCCCCCGGGCACCTGAAAGCGTACCGCTGTTAACGATCTGCGCCGCGTTCAGCGTCAGCGCGTCATCGCTGATAAGACTGCCGCTGTTGTTCAGGTTACCGCTCGCGATAACGGTGGTTTTGCCTTTCGCGCCGGTATCGCCGGAAAGGGTGACGTTGCGTGCGCGGATATCCAGCGTGGAGGCACTGTTGAGCGTACCGGAGCTGGTGATATCGGTCCCCGAGACGGTCAGGCTGTTGCCCTGAACGGTGCCGGTATTGCTGAATGTGCCAGTGGTAATCCGGGTATCCGCAGCGGCTGCAAGCGTGCCCTGTTGAGTGAGGCTGCCCGCGCTGACGGCGACGGATCGTCCGGCGACATTGCTGCCGTTCAGCTGGCTGTGGCCGGACGTGGTGAGCGTGATATTCCCGCTGGCATTAGTGGTGCTGCTGCTCTCCTGAGTCAACGTCTGACCGCTGAGCGCAATCTCTGAGGCACTGAGATTTCCGCGCTGCACCAGTTCGCCGCCCTGAACCGACAGCTGCTGACCCGCGACGACAGCGCCGTTAAGCACCGCGTTTTCCGCAATGTTCACGGCAAGGTGACGACCGGCCCCTGCCTGGGCGTCCACACTTTGGATAACGCTTTTTGCCACAAGCGTCGCGTCGTTTGCCGCCGTGAACGCACCGCCGCTCTGCGTTAGCGTGCCGCCGGTTGTTAACTGCAGGTTTTTATCGGCGGCGATGCGGGCCTGGTCAAGCGTCAGGGCGCTCTGACCGGAGATGGTTAAACTCTCACCCGCTTTATGTTCACCACGTAACGTCACGTCCGCCGCGCTAACCGTGGTACTGCCGCTGGCAAGGGAATTTTTCAGCACCACTTTCCCCGCGCTGTTGAGCGCAATATCGCCCTGACGCGCGTTAAGGTTGCCCAGGTTAACGCCCACCCCCGCTTCACTGGAAACCAGACGAATGCGGTTGGCATACATGCCACCCAGCGCGCCGGTGTCTACCGCCACCTTCGGGGCTTCGCCTTCACCTTTTAACGCGCTGACGCTACCATCCGCCGCGACGCGATTCGCCCCGGTAACCAGACGCAAATCTTTCGCATGCAGCTGCGCATTGATCTCGGTCGCGCGGGAGATTATCGACACCGCATCACTCTGGCTACCATTCAGCCCTGCGCCCTCGATGGTGACGGCGCCCTTGGTCACATCAAGCGATTGCAGCTTACCGCTGGCATCGAGCACCGGTTTACCCGTGGTGAGCGTCACATTCGGCGTGTTTATAAACCCGCAGCCGTTACAGGTGATGCCGTAGGGGTTCGCCACAATGACGTTGGCCGCCTTGCCCGCTACTTCGGTATAGCCCTGCAAATTTGAACGGCTAGTCCCGGTGACTTCGTTGATGATGCCTTTGGCTTCCTGCCCGGCTTTCAGGTTGGGGTTGTTCTGAATAATCCCGCCCAGCTGGGTCTGGTTGAGCTGCCCGGTTGCGTTATTGAGGATCAGGCCCTCTTTCCCGACGTTGTAATCGTTGTACTTGTTATGGGAAATACCGGACTGATTCGGCGCGGCGATGTTAACCACCGGCACGCCGTTGGCCGCCTTGTCCATCTGCGTATTGCCGGACGGGGTGAGGGTTGCTGCCATCGCGGGCAGCAGCGGCTGCGTCGCCAGCAGCACGCTCAGTAACGCGCTCAGCGCGCGCTGCGAAAAACGAACCTGATCCTTTTTCATCATCCCTGTCCCTTAGAAAGCCACTGATACGCGGTAAGAAATCGTGAGGCGATCCGGCTCCAGCCAGTCCGGATACGCCATCGGTGTGCCAACGGTAAACTGGCCAGAATAGTTACGATGAGCCGTCGTAAGACCCAGTGCAGCGCCCCACAGCGTGCCGGAGGCGTAACGATCAAAACCGTCCTTCTTTAGCCAGCCGCCATCGATTGCCGCCAGCAGGCCAACATCTCCCACCCACGGCAGCGTAAAGAGGGAATAATTCAGCTCATTTCGCCAGTAGCCGCCGTTATCGCCGGAGATGTACTGCTCCTTAAAGCCGCGCACGGAGGCTTCGCCGCCCAGCGTCAACCGCTCGCTGCCGTATAGCCGGTCCGGCGACCACTGAAAGTAGACGCTGGTCAGCCACCACAGCCTGTCTGCAACGGGGCGCTGAAAGCTTCCGTTCACGCTCCATTTGCGAAACGCTGCTTTCGGCACATCGCCATGCTTGTCGTTATCATCTTCTGCGCCAAACCACGGTACCCCCTGAGTAAAGGTCGGGTTCAGAGTCGCCACGCCGGAGGCGATTTTTTGCGTGTGGTTCAAGCCCAGTGAGAAACTGGAGAGCTTGCGGCTGCTGGTGGCCAGCAGGACATCGTCGAGATAGTTATGGTTGATGCGGTGGGTGATGCCCGCCGACACGCCGGTTTTGATATCGCCATTGCGGAACAGCACCCAGGATCCCGTCAGGCGGTGCGTCTCGGTATCCCCCGTCGAATGCCAGAGATAACCGTTATTGTCGATGGTGCTGAGGTAATTGCTCCAGCTGTAGCTATAGTCCAGCAAGCCGTAGCCGTAAGGTACGCTGACCCCGGCGGCAAAATTCTGCGCATCATGGCTATTCGAAAAATCGCTGCTGCGCCCGCCGCTGACAAACCACTTATCCGCCAGACCCAGCAGGTTATTGCCATACACCGCGCCATTGAGCTGCCCGGTCCCGGTGCTCTTTTGTCCGCTGTTATCGAAACTCACTGTTCCGCTGAGCGGGAATTCTGGCGTTGCCGTCAGATTAACGATCGAGTAACCCTGCCTGTCGCCGGGCAAAATTTCTATTTCAACCGGCGTCTGGCGCACGCGATTGAGCTGCTCCATCCCCTGTTCTATATCGCGCAGGTTGAGAATTTTTCCTTCGAGCCCGGGGAAGGTCATGCTGAGGGTGCGCGCCGGAACGCCTTCAAGGCGTATTTGCTGAAGCTTACCTTCCAGAACCGCAAGCTGGAGAACACCATCTGAGAGATCCTGTTCGGTCAAAAACGCACGGCTGGTGATATAGCCCCGGCTGATGTACCAGTCGGATACGGCGTTAGTCAGGGTATTTAAACGAGCAATATCAAGGCACTGATTCAGCCACGGCGCAACCAGCCGTTCTTTAGCTAACGAAGACAGAAGGCTGGCACCCGTCAGTTCGATGCGCGAGATAGCAAAACAGGGGCCTTGTGGGGTCGCGGTACTGTCGGGCGAAACGGGACGCGGTAACACCACGCTGCGCTCCAGTTCTTGACGCTGGCGCTGGTTCTCATCAAGCAGCTGCTGCTGTTGCTGCTGAATGGTAGTGCGGTCGGCTGGTGACAGCGGGGCGGCGAGTGCGATGCCCGGCACCAGTAGCAGGATGGCCGCCAGCAGCGTGCGTGCAGATGTTTTCCCTAACACGATTACTCTCCGCTCAAAGTCCGTTTTCAAACTTGACTGTTAAAAAACGAGCAACTTATTTCAAAAAGTAAACAGTGTAAATATCAATAAAGAGAATAGGGACATTTCTGGCGCATTTTCAGATTTTTGCAGGGATGCAAACTAAAGCAATATTAAAGAAATCCCCCATCGCGCCGATCATCATCCGTGTGTATTATTTCCTGTAGCGTTTACAACAACTACCCTTAACTCAAATACTTAAGCGCCAAAGCGAAAGGCATCATGAGCACACCGATCAAACGGCTAGAAATCATTAAAAATGCCATTGAGCTGGAAGATGACGACATCATCCAGAGTCAGCTGACACGCCTGAAAAATGAAGCGTTTGACGATGAGCTACAGGCAATCGTCGTGGCGCTTGAGGAGAAGAACTACACCGCGGCCATGGCGGCCATTACCGCGTGGCTGCAGGGTCAGCGCGCCGTAACCCCGTGGCGAGATCCGCAGGTGGCCGCCAGCAAGCTGGAGCTGAAGGCGCTGGAAGAGCGTCTGCGCGATCTCATTGACCGCCGCAACGCCCGGGTGCAGCAGCTTGATGAGTTCAACGATCTCTATTTCTCCCGTCTGGGCCCGCTGATGCAGCAGATCCTCGCCCTGCGTAAAACGCTGGCGGAGCTGAACCTGCGTCGCCAGCAGGCGGAGGCGCGTCGTCGCGAGGAAGATTACCGTCGCTGCCAGCGCTATATGGCGCAGGCGGTAGAGGTGCTGGCGACGCTCACCCAGCGCTGGCGCGATCTCCCGGCCGACTCCGTGCAGGCCGCCGAGGCGCGTAAGCATCTGGAGCAGCAAAGCAATCTGATTGCCAACCTGCTGGCAGAAGCGCAGGAGCTGGAGAGCGGCTTAACGCGCGAAGAGGAGCCTGCGCGTCAGGCGCGCGACGACGCTAACGAAGAGTATGAGAAGTATCGTGAGCAGCATCACGATGCCGAGGTGCGGCTGCGCAAAGGGAAGCATCTTTCAGAAGAAGATCAGAACGAACTCAAGCGTCTCTGGCGGCAGGCGAGCAAGCTCTGCCACCCGGACCTGGTGGCGGACGATCTGAAAGAAGAAGCCAACAATATGATGGTGCAGCTCAACCAGGCGAAGCAGCGCGGCGATGTGAAAGCCATTCGCTCGCTGGTGGCCCGCCTGCAGCAGGGCTTCGAGCCGCTGATGGCAAGCGACAGGCTGAACGATCTGGAACGCATCCGCAAAAAAATGGCCCAGGTCCGCGAGCAGATCGACACCTTAGTGAACGAGCTGGCAGAGCTGGAGAAAGAAGAGTCCTGGCTGCTGGTCTCCTCGCTGAGCAATATGGAAGCGTACTTTGCTCAGCAGGAAAAAGCGCTGCACGAGGTCCGCGCCTCGCTCGAACATCAGGTGAGCGAAGCGCAGCTGGATTCGGCAGCCTGATTATTTGGCGTGCCAGTATGCGCTGGCACGCACCAGCTGAGGGTCAATGTCGTCGCCTTCAAACTGACGGCTCAGGCTTTTCACCACCTTCCCTTCCCCGGTCAGCCAGATAAAGTAGTCCTCCCCCGGAACGTTGAGCGCCGCCAGAGGGGCCGCGACTGCCTTCTCGCTGTGGCCCACCACCCAGGTGATGTTGAACTCGCTCAGGTGCGCCAGATACGTCTTATAAGATTCATCCCCGACCGTCACGACCGCATGAACCTCCGGGCGAACCGGCAGTTTAGCAATCGCCTCTAAGCGTCGGCGCAGCGCGGGCATGCCGGATTCATCGCACACGTACAGCTGCCAGGCGTAATCTTCCGGCACCACCAGCGAACCGCGCGGGCCGCCGATGGTCAGCTTGTCCCCTGCTTTCGCATTTAACGCCCAGTTGCTGGCAATACCGCCGTCATGAATGAAGAAATCGAGCATCAGCTCATGGTTTGCCTCGTCGTACAGCGGCGTATAGTCGCGCGCCTGCGGGCGCACGCCGTCGCCCCAGTCGATGCCTTCATCGGTCACCACCGGCGGTACAAACGTTGCCCCGGGTGCCGGGAAAAAGACTTTAGTGTGGTCGTCGAAGCCGCGGGAGCTAAACCCCTCCAGCGCCTCGCCGCCTAGCACAATGCGCTGGAAACCCGCGCTCACGCGCTCAACGCGAAGCACCGTCAGCTCGCGAAAACGCAGATCGTTACGAACACGCTGTGGGTAACGGATAGATGCCATTTTTTAGCCCCTTCTCTGATCAATACGATATATCTAAATCAACTTTTAAATGATAATGATTACTAATAAGGAAAAATGCAAGATCTTTTAGATTGCATCTGAATATATCTTAGATATAGTTTAGATATATCAAATTGAAGGGCATATTATGCGACACGAACACGATGGCGGCGGGCGTCGACCGCGCTTTTTCGGCCACGGCGATCTGCGGCTGGTGATTCTCGATCTCCTGACCCGCAGCGCGAGCCACGGCTACGAGCTGATCAAAGAGATTGAGAACCTGACGCAGGGAAACTACACGCCAAGCCCGGGCGTCATCTACCCAACCCTGGATTATCTTCAGGATCAGACCTTTATCACCATTACGGAAGAAGTGAACGGACGTAAGAAGATTACGATTACCGCTGAAGGACTACGCTGGCTGGACGAAAACCGGGAACAGCTGGAACAGATCCAGGCGCGTATCAAAGCGCGCAGCGTCGGTTTTCAGCTGCGCAAAAACCCGCAGATGAAGCGGGCGCTGGATAACTTCAAAGCGGTGTTAGATCTGAAGGTGAATCAGGGAGAGCTCAGCGACGCGCAGCTCAGGCAGATTATCGGCGTCATTGACCGCGCGGCGCTTGAGATCTCCCAGCTGGATTAAGCCGGCGCGTGCTCGCTCACGCGGAAGACGCGCACCAGCTCTTTCAGGTGCATCGCCTGTTCGTTAAGCGATGCCGCCGCCGCGACGGACTCCTCCACCAGCGCGGAGTTCTGCTGGGTGGTGGCATCAATCAGGCCAATCGCGCTGTTAATCTGCGAGATGCCTTCCGTCTGCTCGTGGCTGGCCTGGCGAATTTCGCGCAGAATCACGTCCATCTCCTCCACGTTGCCGACCATGCCGTTGATCAGCGCGCTCGCTTTTTCGACCAGGTTCATCCCGTCCTGGGTCTGGCTGGTTGAGCTCTCAATCAGCTCGCGGATTTCGCTGGCAGACGATGCGCTCTTCTGGGCAAGCTGGCGTACTTCACCCGCCACCACCGCGAAGCCGCGACCGTGCTCCCCGGCGCGCGCCGCCTCAACCGCCGCGTTCAGCGCCAGAATGTTGGTCTGGAAAGCAATGGCGTCGATCAGGTCGATGATGTCGGACATCCGGTTCGACGTCTCGTTAATCAGGCGCATTTTGCTGGTCACCTGCTTCATCATCTCGCCGTTGTTTTTGACCACCGTGGCGGCGTCCGCCGAGAGGTTGGTCGCTTCGCCGGTATGCGAGGCCGTATTTTTTACCGTCGCGGTGATCTGCTCCATCGAGGCGGCGGTCTGTTCAACGGAGCTGGCCTGCTCCTCCGTGCGCGCGGCCAGATCCTGGTTCCCGGCGACAATCTGCGCGGCCGCGCTGGAGATATTCTCCGAGCCGGTCTGAACCTGCTGCACAATGTCCAGCAGACGCGTTTTCATCTCCATCAGCGCATGCAGCAGCAGGCCCGTTTCATCTTTGCCGTGCGGCGTGATGCTGCCCGTCAGATCGCCCTCTGAAATGGCTTTTGCAAAACGTACCGCCTCGCCGAGCGGACGGGTGATAGCGCGCACGATAAACCAGCCGATCAGGCTGCCTGCCGCGACGCTGAAGAGCGTGATCAGGATCAGCAGCAGGCGGTTAGACCTGAAATCCCCTTCCACCTGCACGCCCGCGCTCTGCATCTCGCTGTTTTGAATAGCAATCAGCTCCTTCACCTTCGCTTTATAAGCCTGCTGCACGGCGAGGGTGGTGGTCATCATCTCCTGAATAGCGCCAGCACGGTTGTTGTTCTGCACCGCCTGCAGGATGCGGTAGCGCGAGTCCAGGTACTGCTGGCGTACGCTGCGGATATCTGCCAGCACCTGCTGGGACTTCTGATCCTGCAACACGTTGTTCAGCTCGCCCAGAATCACCGTGATATGCTCGCTAATCTCTTTCAGGTGCTGCTGAGATTGCCCCGTGTAGGTCCCCTGCTCGTCCAGCAGCATCAGCTGTTGAGTGCTAATAAATTCCTGGAAATTATCAATTAACTGGTTCGCTTTTACCGTGGTGGGATAATCACTGGTAATAATGGATTGCATCCCGTTATTTGCCCGGTTCAGGCTCATCAGAGACAGGCTCGCGCTGATCGCCATCAGGACAATAAAGAATCCAAACGCCAGAAATAATTTCGTGCCGATCTTTACGTCATGTAAGAACATATTTTCTCCATCGATGTGATTATTTCTCAGACGATCGCTGTTATCGGTAACGATTTAGCTAACTTTATGACTTTGATCGTTTTTTTATTTCATAACCGTCATAATGGATAGGTATAGGCTATTAATATTGCTCCATTGATCGTTACCAGACCACGAGATGGGCATTTTTCGAAATAGTGTTCTGGATAACTGACTTAGGCAGGAATAAATAACCGAGGCAATTTTTTTAGTTATTTAATATTAGATTAACAATAAAACACATTAATAGTCACAACCAGACGATAAAAAGCCGCTTATTTCTTACGGAATAAGCGGCTTTTGGAACATAACTGACTCAATGGAGCACGGTCACCGCATCCTTAAGCCGTCCGGCGCGGTGTTTCACCATGGCCGAAATGTGCGCGCTCTCCTCAACCAGGTCGGCGTTTTTCTGCGTGATGCTGTCGAGTTCGGCCACCGAACGGGTCAGCTCTGACAGTCCGGTTGCCTGCTCGGAGGTCGCGTGGCTGATCTGGGCGATAAGCTGCGTCACGTTTTTCACCTGCTCGACAATATCGTCCATCGTGCGGCCTGCGGCGTGTACCTGCTCAGAGCCGGACTGCACCTTGCTGGCGCTGGCATCAATGAGTTTACGAATATCATTCGCGGCGCTGGCGCTGCGGCTGGCGAGATGGCGGACTTCACCCGCGACCACGGCAAACCCTTTCCCCTGCTCGCCTGCTCTGGCCGCTTCAACTGCCGCATTGAGCGCCAGAATATTGGTCTGGAAAGCGATATCGTTAATCAGGGAGGTGATCGAGCCAATTCGCTGCGTGCTGTCGGCGATGTCGTCCATGGTTTTGACGACGGTCTGCATCGCATTGCCGCCCTTTGTCGCCGCGCTGCTCGCGGCTACGGAGAGTTTATCCACCTCGGCGGCGGTTTCGGAGTTGCTCTGCACCGACGCGGCCATCTGGTTCATCGTCGCAACGGTCTGCTGCACGTTCGCCACGGTCTGACGCGTGCGATCGTTCAGATCGTCATTGCCCTGCGCCAGCCTGTCGCTGCCGTCACGGACGCTCACTACCTGACTCGATACGTCATTGATCAACCAGCGGCACATCAGGCCCAGTTGCCCTACCGCCCGCAGCGTGAGCCCCAGCTCGTCGCTGCGGTTCAGATGCTGCACGCTGTTGCGCTCGCCGGTGGCCACCTTCAGCGCCTGTCGCGCCACATTCTCTACCGGGCGGACAATCTGTTGTTCAAACAGCACGGTTCCCAGCAGCATCACCGCCGCCGCCGCCGCGAGCGGTACCCAGCCTGCGGAGGTCGTTACCAGCGTGGCGGCGAGTACGGCAAAGAGCGCCGCCATTACGCTGCGCACGCGCCAGCGCAGCGGCATGGCCGGCAGTTTGCCCAGCCAGCCCCTGCCCACCACCAGCCCTTTGTGAATACGTTTTTTACAGCGCCCGTCGTTCAGCGCCCGGTAGAGCGGCTCCACGGCGGCAATCTCTTCCGCGGTGGCTCGGGTACGAATCGACATATAGCCCGTCACCTGCCCGCGGCGCACCATCGGCACCGCGTTGGCACGCACCCAGTAGTGGTCACCGTTTTTGCGTCGGTTTTTGACAATCCCGCTCCACGGCTCGCCCTGCTGCAGCGTGTACCACATATCGGCAAACGCGGCTTTTGGCATATCGGGATGGCGCACCATATTGTGCGGCTGGCCCGTCAGCTCATTAAGCTGATAGCCGCTCACCTGCACAAAGGTGTCGTTGGCGTGGGTAATGTAGCTGTGGACGTCGGTGGTAGACATTAAGGTGGTGTCATCGTCCAGAGGATATTCATTCTGGGTGACATAGGTTGGAGAGGACATGGCGTGCATCCCTTGCAGGTTATTTGAATGTTAATTTTGTGGGTCAATGTTTTTTCGGCGGTAAACAATTTATCTTTAGTTGTTAAACTTGATGGAGATCGCAGATTTGACTTAAACCATACTTTTTGTACGATTTTTTAATTCATTGATTTCAAATACTTTCGCAAAGAAATTACCGGCAAAGCATGACCGGTTAATGCCCGCTTAAGTTGCAGCATCTGCACTGCTTGAGTGCAGCGGCGCGCTTCCCTCTTCATTTATGCTCTCTGCCCCGTACCGCTAAATCCCGTTTCGCTTCTGTCGGCATGATTAAATATTGTGCAACATTATTTTAACCTGGCGTTTATCCCGATTTTCGTTAAGGCCTCTGAAGTGGCGTAATCCCTGCAATACTTAAATCGGTATCATGTGATACGCGATCCCCGGGAGCACATTTTGAACAGGTTACCTTCCAGCGCCTCGGCTCTTGCCTGTACCGCGCACGCACTGAATCTCATTGAAAAGCGAACGCTCGATCATGAGGAGATGAAACAGCTTAACCGAGAGGTCATCGATTACTTTAAAGAGCACGTCAATCCAGGATTTCTGGAGTATCGCAAATCTGTTACCGCCGGCGGGGATTACGGAGCCGTAGAGTGGCAAGCGGGAAGTCTGAACACGCTTGTCGACACCCAGGGACAGGAGTTTATTGATTGCCTGGGTGGTTTTGGAATTTTCAACGTGGGGCACCGTAATCCAGTTGTGGTTTCCGCCGTACAGAATCAACTTGCGAAACAACCTCTCCATAGCCAGGAACTGCTCGATCCGCTTCGCGCCATGCTCGCGAAAACGCTGGCGGCCCTCACGCCCGGCAAACTGAAATACAGCTTCTTTAGCAACAGCGGCACGGAATCGGTCGAAGCGGCGATTAAGCTCGCCAAAGCGTACCAGTCGCCGCGCGGGAAATTCACCTTCATCGCCACCAGCGGCGCGTTCCACGGGAAATCCCTGGGCGCACTGTCCGCTACCGCCAAATCCACCTTCCGCAAGCCGTTTATGCCGCTGCTGCCGGGCTTCCGCCACGTGCCGTTTGGCGATATTAACGCCATGCGCACCGCGCTGAGTGAATGCCGTAAAACCGGCGATGACGTGGCGGCGGTGATCCTGGAGCCGATTCAGGGGGAAGGCGGCGTGATCCTCCCTCCGCAGGGCTATCTGCCCGCCGTGCGTCAGCTGTGCGATGAGTTTGGCGCGCTGCTGATCCTCGACGAAGTGCAGACCGGGATGGGGCGCACCGGCAAGATGTTTGCCTGCGAGCATGAGAACGTTCAGCCGGACATTCTGTGCCTGGCGAAAGCGCTTGGCGGCGGCGTGATGCCGATTGGCGCGACGGTGGCTACCGAAGAGGTGTTCTCGGTGCTGTTCGACAACCCGTTCCTGCATACCACCACCTTCGGCGGTAACCCGCTGGCCTGCGCGGCAGCGCTGGCAACCATCAACGTGCTGCTGGAGCAAAACCTGCCCGCGCAGGCGGAGCAGAAAGGCGACATGCTGCTGGACGGCTTCCGCCAGCTGGGCCGGGAATACCCGGACCTGGTGCAGGAGGCGCGCGGCAAAGGGATGCTGATGGCGATTGAGTTTGTTGATAACGAAATCGGCTACAGCTTCGCGAGCGAGATGTTCCGCCAGCGGGTGCTGGTGGCCGGCACGCTCAACAACTCGAAAACCATCCGGGTTGAACCCCCGTTGACGCTGACCGTCGAGCAGTGTGAGCAGGTGCTGAAAGCGGCGCGTAAAGCGCTGGCCGCGCTGCGGGTGAGCGTGGAAGAGGCGTAAAAAAATGCCGGGTGGCGCTACGGGGTGACGTTGCAGGCCCGGTAAGCGTAGCGCCACCGGGCTGCTTTTTATCGGTGAAACTCCGCCACGGTCATGGTGAAGCGAAGCACGGTATCGCCCTCATTGGCATAGCCGTGCGCGGCTTCCGTTTTCGCCACCGCCGACGCTCCGGCAGCGACCCGCGTTACCGTCTCGTCCACCGTCAGGGTTAACACGCCCGTGTTCACGTGCAGCAGTTCAAACGTGCCTGCCGGGTGTCCCGGTGAAGTGAAGCATTCTCCCGGATGCATTTCCCACTGCCACAGCTCAATCATATTCGGGCCCGCTGTGCCTGCCAGCAGTCTGGCGTAACCCCCCTGTTTACCCTGCCACAGCACCGGGATGGCCTGTTCTTCAATGACATGGATAACCGGCTCGCTGGAGACGTTAACAATATCCGCCACCGACACGCCGAGCGCGGCGGCCAGCTTGCACAAAATGGCAATGCTGGGGTTTGCCGCCCCTTTTTCAATCTCAACCAGCATCCCTTTGCTGACGCTGGCGCGGCGGGACAGCTCGTCCAGCGACAGTTTTTTATCCTTACGCCAGTTGCGGATGCGGTTCGCCACGGCCAGGCTTACCTGGGCAACATCGGCTCCCTGCACAGTCATTATATTGACTTTATCAGTCATTGGTCACTACCATGGTATAAAACAGTCAATACAGGATTATTTATGTCTCTCGTTACGCCGTCAATAGATCCGCGTCTTGCCGGGATTGCCCCGGGATTTCGGGCGCTGAGCATTCTGGTTGAAGCCGCGCCGATTACCCATCCAGAGATCGCCCATGTCGCGCTGGCGCAGGCCTGCCAGCAGGTGTTAAATGATGATGTGCCGTGGGCAGATGCACACCTTTCAGACTGGGATGAAGTGTTTAAAGCGTTCGGCGCGAAACCGAAGCGCACGCCGTGCTCGGCCTCCGCTCTGCGCAAGCGGGTCTTAAAAGACGGCTCGCTGCCGTCGTTAGATCCGGTCGTGGATATCTATAACGCAGTGAGTATTCGCTACGCCATTCCGGTGGGCGGGGAAAATCTCGCGGCCTACTCGGGTGCACCGCGCCTGACGCTGGCCGACGGTGATGAACCTTTCGACACCTTTAAAGAGGGGCAGCCGGTGGTGGAACATCCGGAGCCGGGCGAGGTTATCTGGCGCGATGACCTCGGCGTTACCTGCCGCCGCTGGAACTGGCGGCAGGGGATACGCACTCGTCTGGACAGCCAGGCGCGAACGATGTGGTTTATTCTTGAAAGTCTGCCGTCGATGCCGCTTGCTGCACTGGAAGAGGCAGGAGAAGAGCTGGTCAACAACCTGCAGCGGCTGATGCCGGGAGCCACGGTCCGGGTGCAGCGGCTGGAGCTGGCCTGAACAACGCCGGGTGGCGCTACGCTTACCCGTCCTACAAAACCAACACAACCTCGCCCCCGTAGGCCCGGTAAGCGTAGTGTATGACCGGATACATAGGTGACAGATCAGACCGGGAACATAGGTAACACTTTTAGTCTATCCGGATCACACTCTGGGTTTTTCGGTCGTAGTACGCAAGCGTTATCCCGTTAAAGAT
>NZ_JBLKDA010000048.1:0-24527 GCF_047530215.1 Enterobacter sp. 01-M-03-SI-ECC | reverse complement strand
CCATCATCAGTTGTGAAGTAGTGATTCACGACTTCAAGGCGCTTTTCGAAGGGGTATTTTGGCTTTGACATATCAGGGACTATTCCATTTCATCGTCCAACAAAATGGGTGCAGTACAGGTTAATTGAAAAATTACTCGGGGCTTTCTGCTTTTACCACAGTCAAACAGTGTTACCGCTGGCTGGGGCAAAAGCCTCCAGCACCAGCGTTATTATACCACCCTGCCCTGATCAGCCAAACACCCCGCCTACATAAATTACTGATTTTTCATTTATTTGACATGATTCACTTCCGGTTGTCGGCGAAAGTCATTTTATACTAAAGAAAAGGGTAACGGGCAGCTGCTGGGTCGGAACATACAGTGCAGTTCCTGCCCGTTTAATTTCCGGATGCAATGGTAGGATCAGGAGGCACTGCTTCCGTTGATTAGGGAAATCTTATGTGCCTGAATACGGCTGTATTCGAGATGGGATGCAATATTACAGATGCGCTCCAGTCGATCATGCAGCCTCGTGTAGGTCAGTCGATGAATACCGGACATTTCATCAAGTAGCCAGCGCTTGATGTAAGGGTTACAGGAAAGCCGGGCAAGATCGTCGTCATCCACTTCGTCAAAGAACCAGTACTGCTCCATCGGGACTACCTGAAATATCCACGGCCGGGGATAGTCCCCTGTGACAACCAAAAACCATGCAAGAAAGCATAGACACAGCTCAACGACCATAAGCATCGAAAATTGCGAATAACTTAGACCGGGCACATAGGGTGAACTATCCGCAACATACCCCCTGAGCAATTCCGCCACAAGGTAGCCCAATAGCGTCAAGGCCAGCATCAGGGTCAGGATTAATCCCCCATTAAACGCTACCGAAGCCTTTTGAACCCGATCAGGTGCTGTCCGGCTGCGATAGTTGGTCACTACTCTTTCTACAAGTGCCCTTATGGCAGCCTGTTCTTTACTGACATCAGCTCCGGAAAAACCGGACGGGCTTTTATTTAATTCAGTCATACCCCACTCCTGTTATGTGCTCTACTTAACAAACACGTAGATCATACAGAGCTCACGGACGCACTCCTGCCAGATAAAGGAGGGAATTTGGCTGTAAGACGGTTAGCCAACAGTTCAGGTTATGCGTGGGATCCGCCCAGTCAGAAAGGATTCCGTTAATAACAGGCAAGGTTAAAGGCAGATGGACGGTGAAATTGTGGGTGCTAAAAGGGGGTATTACTCTTTTTCCTGCATAGCGGTTTTTTCAGCCCGGGTGGCCAGACGAACATTTCCGAAAGGCTCACGGACAAGCAGTGGCTTCTCCTTCTTCCAGCCCCTGATAGCCGTTTCTCCAAACCGACGTGGTGCATTGCCGTTCCAGCGAGCAATCACATGGTTATCATGAATTTCAATAATGACAACGGGGTGGACAATGACCGTTGAAATGGTGGTATTTCCCATTTTGGTACGGGTTACAGACCAAACCTGCATCCCGGATTCCAGCTGGCTGATTTTCATATTATATCCTTAAGCCATCACGAACTGCGCCACAAACAATTAATGTGGCGCAATTTACCATAAACAATAAACATCAGATACCCGTGAAAAGATTTCCCTTTATTTTAAAATTCTTCTGGAGAAAAAATGATATTTCCAGAAGAGGTCAGCGAAATTCAGAAACGGCCATCACAATGGTGCTGCGCTGACGCTGGCGTTCTGCCTTGCGCTGCCTGCGGCGATAGATCTGTTTTGCGCTGACGTAAGGGCAGTCCTCACGGGTATACCAGCAGCAGCCGCAAGGTTCGGGCCGGGGTTTTCCGGCAAGTCCAAATGGTTTCATCAAGTCACCTTTTTAATGTTTTTAATGGAAAGATACTTACCTAACCCATTGTTTTATAGGAAATAACGTTGTTGCATAAACAGATACAGATAACCCTCAGGAGAAAACATGCAAAGGTTATCAGTGATAACCGCGTCCAGATACCGAGTGTCAGTCTGTAAACGTTTTATCACCAGAAAATGTGCTGCCGCAGCCTTAATGCCAGAACTACCGTTTACAACATTATGTATACCCGCTTTGAATAACGAACGAGCATGAATTACCTTTTCCCGGGCCGCTTCGATCTCAGCATTAATAACGCATTGCCGCGCCTGGATGACTGCCTCTCCGGTTAAATCGCGGAAATTCATTAGAGATGTGATCATGATTGACTCTCCAGATTATGTGGAATCATTATAACAACTGGCACCACGCCACAAATAACCTGAGATAAATTCTTTGAAATATTCCTATATATAAGGAATTACAGTCGGAAAAGAAACAATGAAATAGCGCCGACCGCTTAAAATCGATAAATTAAAATGGACGGCACTGGAATGAAAAACTGAAAGTAGTAAGACCGTAATTATCCTTCACGGATGTAAGCTTTAAAAGAGGAGTACTGGCAAAGCTTTGCCAAGTACTTCGGCGGTTGTGTCTACGATTTTACGGATGTCATCGATCTGCGAAGGCTTATTCAACACCACCGTAAAAAGCTCTCCTTCGTTATCAGCCTGCTCGCAGTTTCCGTATCGGCTCCCGTCGTACAGCTGCACAATACGTGACATAGAAGACTTTGTTTGTTTCATGGCTTTGCACCTGCTTTTAGGCAGTTTGGTTACTGGTTATCAGAAGCTGGTTTCATGCGCTTCCGGCTGGGACACGAACTGGTATTTGACGCCGCCAGGCACACCTACTGCTTCGGCAATAGAGTCGCAAAGCCGCGATAAATCATTTAGTGTCATCGGATATTCAATATCTACTGAATATAAAGCACCTGCATTTTCAGCATCTTCGATGTTTTTATACTGGGCACTAAATATAGCAATGGTCTGAATTTCGTGGTTATGCATGAACCGGTCCTTATTAAATTATAAAAGCCACCCGAGAGTGGCCTGAGTGGAAACTTAAATCTGTGAAGTATATTTGAGAGATTTTTTGCGATCCAGATGCCGGGCAACAATGGTTCCGATAACAAGTAGCGTGATGACCGCACTGAAGAAGGTGCTGTCAGGGACGCCCTGGAAAAAATCACTGAAACTGTAAACAATAAAAATCAATGCGCAAAAATAGAAAACGATACGAACATAAGGGGTAAAAAACATTTTCATCGGTTGCCTTCCATTCAGGGAGAATTCTCAGTAATTACATCACACCTGAAGAGAAACTATTTTCGTATAAATGAGCATTTTCGACATATCAGAGGGGGGTTTTACTCATAAATGAGGTAGTAAGGGTCACACTTGAGATGAAAGTTACTTTCCTGGCTGCGAACGAACTATCTCAAATGTTAGAGGTGTGCGTTCGCCTTAAGAGCTTCATGCCCTGAGGAGCTCAACTTGAGCCGATAGTATAAACCTGGCTCCAGATGCCTTACTGGCTGGCATAACTCCACGAGGCCCAGCCGGAACAGGACCGGAGAGCTCCTGCACGTCACATCATCAGGATTCCCCATAAACGTACGCCGTTCTCTGGCCCGTCTGAAATTGCCAGAGATATCATAGATCGTGCCGGATGCCATCCGTCTTAACACGTAAATCTGCGCCCTTGTAAGCTTCTGGGCGGAACTGCTTAAACCTGACATACCTTCCCGGCCTTATATAAAACAATCCGCCAGCAGCTCGACTGGCGGACAATGTTTGACTGGATACAGCAAGGACATACTATTTGCTGACAAGTTTGATATTGGTTTCACTCATTCGAAGTCGAAACTCCTGAAAACCCTGCTCTACCGCTAACTCCAGCCACTCAACGGGAATGGTATAGCTACAATCAGACCCACCCAAAGCGGCATCACAAGCGTAATCCCAGTCCTCATCCAGTTTTGGATTCATCCCCTGGGCGTAAGCCACAGTATCGCGGGATGCGGGAGAGCCCTCAAGCTCAGCATTAGTGATCAGGTATACACCATGACTGTGCGCGAGAAGCACTTTTGGCACCAGATGTGTGCTGGCAATTTTTGAGGATGAGGGAAAGAAAACCCTACCAGCTTTACGCGCCTCTTCTTCAGTCTGTCCCTCAGCGTTAAGGAGGGCTCCCCCCGGATAGCATGCCGGGTCATAGATCTGATCTGGGGTGACCGAAAACGTTTTTGCGGTGCGAATTTCTTCGATCAGTTTATTGATATCTGCCATTTCAAATACGAGAGTGGTCACAGGCTTACTCTCCCTCTTCAGTGGACAACATCAGATACTTTGTTGCCAGCAGAAGCTCTCCCACATCCTTGAGGGACAATTCAGCTTTGCCTTCTACGGCAAGCTGCAAGCGCTGTCGAATTGCATGAACAGAATCTGAAGATAAAGATGCCATTTTGCGCAAAACGGCATTAGCCTTTTCTACAGCAGGATACAGAATTTCTGAGTTGGTATTATCTTCGTCATTATCAAAGATAATTTCAGAATCCATATTGATGTTATCTTCAAGCCAGCTTGAAAGCACTTCAAGTAATGACATCACCTTTTCAATTTGCATATCGCCTCCTCTGTTAACATGAAACAAATATAACAAAGTGGCTTACCCGGCTAATAACCTGAGCAGAAAGTTTTCGAACTTAGTTTGAAAACAAGTTTTCTGCTCAGGTTAATGTTAAAGTCGCTGGGTAAAAGATAAAAGGCACTGAAGATGATTTAAGCATCAAACAGACTAAATAGGATTCCGTCTTTTATAACGCTTTTAAAATAGAATGAATGAAATATAAATTTTGCGTTTAAGAATGAACGCTGTAGAGGATGATTTATCCAGTGATATGCAGTTTGTGGCCTTTAAAAAGGCTTTATTATGGACTTGAATTGCAAAGAGAGCACCGACATTTTTCTGGGGGCTCCCGCAGAGAAAAAGCTGTGAGGTTATGAAGACGTATAGGAGGTATTCGGCGAAATACTGTATGGCCACAGGAGAGCTTCAGCACCCATATCCTGCCGCCTCGCTCGCCTGTGGTGATTTCAATATGTTCTACGTCATACCACGTAGTTGTATTTCTCACTTTGTTTATGCTTCCTGACACCGCGTGAACGCAATCTTCGTCTGGATGCGTTCATAGATGGAAAACTGCCTTTCAATGGAATCGGCATTAGACAGTAATTCATGAAGCTCAGCAGAATCTGTATCAGGAACGATAGCGACAGAAACTCCATATTTACGCCCAGTTCTGATCAGGTGCGCAAGTTTTTCCTTCTCTGATTCTGTGAGCATTGCCAGATCCCTTCCGGATACCTGCTCGATAAATGGACCAAGGTTTTTCGGAAAAAAGGGTTCGGCATCAGAATTATGTACCGGGAGCGTTTGCGGCTTATCGAAGCTATTGGACATGAAAAGAACCTTTATAGTTAGAGAGGTGGAGACTGAATGCGTAGCCCATTAAAATTAGTAGTGCCACACTCGAATGCTAATCATACTTTATGATGGCTATGGTAGGAATGGCCGTCAACTTAAACCGCCAGAAGCGAGCCATTCACCGTTAAAGTAACTTTCCCGTATGATGTTCTTTTTATGGAATGAGTTGTTCACACTCCTCTTTAAGAGCCGCCCTGGAACGAGATCGACAGACTTTGCTTAATGAAGAGCGTAATTGATGTTCATCAACCCCATCAGCGACAAACTGACCAATTTTCTTTTCAAGACGCTGCATTGCCTCATAAAGCTTGGCATCAGTATTATTTTTAAGAAACCTCAGTATATAATCAGCAATAATTTGAACAGGAGTAAAGTTACACATCATGTATCCTTAATAAGTTGTGTAAAAATAAAACCATAAAAAACATAATCAGAAGTAGATTATTATACTTGAGTAAGCTTTTCAGCTAACAAGCTGGAGAAGCAGATTCCGGTAAATTACTACATATTTGATAAAAGTTACTGAATAAAAAAGCCCAGCGTACCGGGCTTTCATTCAATTTGATTCTAAGAATCTGACTCGCCGCCTGATTTTTATACCAAGAAGAGCGAACAAAACGCCAACGAATGCGACGGGACTACCTACTTTAAGACAATTAACCGACGCTTTTGAAAAGGTATGTGATTTAGACATACGTTTTTGCTCATAACGAATCGCAAGTGGTGAGACGGATTTATCTAAAGCTGTCTTTTCCAATGCATAACGAACTTTCACGGGAATATTTGACTGTAATACACCAGACATATACGCCCTAACAACATTCTGTGTTAACTTCACATCTGGCTTGCCGAGTTTTATATGTAGTTGCGCCTTTAAATAGTTTACAGATACCTCTTCGCCTGAGGGCCAATTACTATCATTTAAATATGCGACAAGTTTATCGTATTTTTCATGTTTTACATATTTCTTGATAACCTTTACAGTCGAAGCTGAAGTGGCATCAGTCTCTTCCGAACCTAAAGCAGATGTAAAAACTGACAAGCCGATAAGAAAAGCGCCAGCAATTAGAAGCATCGGGAATATCTCACCTATTTCCTCCCCCTTTAAAATTTTAAAGGCAGTTGAAGAAACTACTAATAGCCCCATAATCCCTAATAGCAACTTAGAATATGTAGTTAGGAAGCCTCCAAATGCATCGCCAAAATCCGAAACCACTAACTTATCTTCACCTTCAGATGAATTGAAGAATGACAAGGGCACATCAATATCAAAGTCCAGAACTGAAGGTGAGAGGTGTAATGACAGCAACCACAAGCAAAGACCAAAAATCATTATCAGCAGGCCCGCACCAAATATCGCGAAACCTGAATTTCTAATCTTTATAGACCGGTGAAAAAGAAATGACAGTTCACGGGAAAAATCGTCACTACTCTTAAGGTTACGCACCATGATCTACCCCTTTTTGTGTCAGTCGGGTGCGCAAATTCTCACGCATGGCAAGAACCTGTTTTTCTGTTTCCCTGAGCTTAATAGCCCCTTCTCTCTGGATTTTAACAACATCGCCAACCGTCTGGATAAGCGTATCCTGCACCTCTTTAAGGGTGCTTATATCAATAACCAGCCGTTGGTTTGCTTTCATAGTTTCTACTGCATTGCGATGCAGTAATTTTGCATTACTACGGAGTAACTCATTGTTGGCATTATCGATATCATTGGCAAGATTTACAGCGTTACGCTGTCCATTTAGAGAAATGGCTAACAGAAACTGACGCTTGAAATTAGGGACAGTAACCTCTTTGACGCTATGAAACTTGTCGATAAGACTTTGGTTATTTGCCTGTATAATCCGTACCATTGGCAATACTTGCATAGCAGACTGCTGAGAAACAACTAAATCGCCAATACGTTTTTCTAAATTAGCAATTAGCGTATCCAGATCAGATACTTCCTGGAACTTAGCAGGATTGTTACCAACATTAGCTCTGAGATTTTCTGCTTTTAATTGTAATTCTCCCAGCCTTAATTTACCGGCAGCAATATGTACACCTGTTAAGTGGTGTTCTTTAACGACTTCATCAAACATTTGCTGGAGCGAAATATTATTAGAACCGAGGCTATTCTGTGTAACTGAAACCTCTGAAACCAGAGCATCGATTTGTTCACGAGTTGATTCAAACTGTGCGGCGAAATTCTTCCCACGGGTGCGGATTTTATCCAACAAAGGGCCAATAACTGGCAGATTTGAACGACTTTCAGTTAAGTTCGAGATGTTTACATTTCTTGCAAGGTTGATAATTTCAGTTAATTTGCTCCCGGCTTCGTCTAAATCTTTATTGCGAATTTGCTCAAGCAGGCTATCCGCATAATTAGCAGTGTTTTCCCCCATTGCCCGGCCAAAACGATAAACTGTTCCTGGATCATCGGCATTAATGCATTCCGCGACGGCTTTAATCTCTTGTTCATCTTGCTCATTCAGCCCGAACTTTTCCAGTTCAGCGGAAGTCAAAGTAAAAGCAACAACCTCAGTTTTGGTGGTCAAATTATTAATCATTTTTGGAATCCCTCTAAATTTTGTCGCAGGCTTTTTAGAAGAGCCTCGTGGGCCTGATTAGCTTTTCTAACAATCGTAGGGTCAGTGTTATTTACTGATAACAGCGAAAGTGTGTGTTGCCGCCATACTGGAACCAGGACTTTTATAGTTTCGTTAAAGCGGTCAGCAATATCTATACAAGTCCCGCGAGTGATTTCCATCTGCATGGCGGCCATTTCATGAGACGCAAGCAGTGTTGCCAGGTTAGCTAAACGTCTGGCAAATCTTTCCCTCGGTTTATCGAAGACAAGGCTTAGATCGTCACTATTTTTTTCTTCGGTAGAATCCCTAAGGAACTCATGGCCTGCCTGGATAAAAATTTTAAGGCGTTTGATTTCTGACACATATGTTTCAAGCAGCTCTTCTAAAGCCAGTAGCGTCTCATTCACATGTGTCAGATATCCGTTCCCCTCATTAATAAGATTTTCCACCTTCTCACGTGCGTGTTGGTAACGAACGCGCTTTTCAAGGTGTTTGCCCGTAAAGCGGGAAAACCAGGATGGATTGCTACTGATAGAACGTGGATCTGCCTCCGCTAAGGCACTTACGATACGGTTCAAGGCTCCTGATAAAGCGGTAACTGCGTCTTTCTCCAGAAGATTTGAATACTTATCCATAGCCTTCGAAGATAAAGCCGAGTCGCCGTAATGGCTTATTGCCCCAGCATTAAGCAGAAGACCGGGTATAAATTCTTCTTTGAGTTCTGCTATCGATATGTTGCTGCTGTCAGTTGAAACGTTCATTTTTGCCTCAAAATGGTTATCCATGACAGCCTATCATTTACCGTTCTGCTGATTTTTCGGTTAAAGCGCCAAAACCTGGGTTTATCCGTTTTCGAGGCAAAAAAATAGAATCTGATCCTCACGTAACCCTTTGCCATTCTGATTAAAGGAGAAGTCCCCTACTGTCTGTGCACTGAATTCAGCACTGGATGAAGTTAGGACATGAAGTGCACATAGATCCCCTGCTTGACCTACCAATCACCGCCTTCAATGTTTAGATCTGGTGACCTTACAGCGACCATTTCTCTAACCGGATGGTCATTGTTGTCGTGGCTGCTCCCCAACAGCAGGCTTACCGTTCCGCTGGCAGAGTAATACATCGCGTCAGGAAAGTGCTCCCTGACCTCCTAAAGCAATTTGTTCATGCTGTTAGTTAAACGATAAAAGCGTCGGGCTGCGTTCGGCATAGCTTCTTCCAGGAGGTCAGAAGCATCAATCTCACGGCCGTTTATAACGCGGAGAATATCTTGCTCATCCATAGGTTACTCCCAGGCAATAAATCAAAGTGGCCAGGCAAAAGGAGACTCGCCTGGCATCAAAAAGAATAAAAGGTCGTTACGAACTGATAATGATGGCCTGGTCAGTTTGAGGAAGTCGGTTTCCTCTGATGAATGCTGGATGGCTTAAACGAGCAGATGACATGGTCATCGCCAGAAATGTCTCTTCACGCGAACGCAGCAATTCCCCCCATGAATAGGTTTCCCATACGTCGTGGGAAAGATCGGATTCCTTTATGTACCTTGACTGCATTGTTGGTTCAAAATCGACGGGAGCTAGACTGTCATAGGATGGATGTACACGGTACCCCAATTCTTCCTCCCTCTGATGGTATGCATGTGCCAAAAGGACATCATGGGAGACCAAGTCATAGTCTTTGTCCTGAACGAGCGTTTTTACGGTATGACTAATTTTTCCAAAGCCTTCAATTTCCCAGATTGTTATCATTGTGAACTCAGTTAAAGTCCGTGGGCTTTTTACCAGAAAGCCATTTAATGCACGTCGCCCCTTCAACATGACAACGTGGTAGGACTTGTTGGGATAAGGTTTCATTGCCACCAGCGAATCAGCTTTAAGCTCAAGTGACAATTCAGGTACAGAAACTGACACGAGAGTACACTTGTTTTTCATATGGTGAAGAATACGGGGCACAAGATGCAGATACATCATTTTCTCCTTTGAAGGATATACCAGGCAGCTCCTCAGCAGCATCAAAATATTTAAATCACTCTTTAATTAGTAAACCACTGCTGATTAACTTCTTTTATGTTTCACAGAAATTATTCGTTTTGTTTCTGTTCGTTATACTGCTCAAACCAGAAGACGACCGGTTTTTCTACAATATGAAGCAACCCAAAACGTTCTGCGGTACGGAAATTCACGCTATATGCGCGAGCCCGTTCAACCTGTTTGGTAATTTCTTTTCTCATTCCTTCAACACTAAAAGCTCCTTTAAAAAGGTTGCAGGGGGCGCATGATGGAAATAAGTTTTCTATAGCATGCAGTTCAGGGTGCATAACCTTACCCGTACTTCGGGCAACATGAGTTACGCCGCTGCCGACAGGGGCTCTCACCAGTTCAAAGTCGCGTCGAACAGGCTCAACATGATCGGCATGCCACCCTTTTTCAGGAAGCTTGCAACCACAATAGGCACAACGCCCCCCAAATTTCATTCGCAGCTCAGCTCGCTGTATTTTAGAGATCTTATTTTTAGGTTTTGAGAACCTACCATCAGGTGATTCAGCTTTGGATAACTTTGCTGAGGGCTCAGGTAATTCAACTAAATTCCCGTTGATATTTATCACCTTGACCATATCATTTTCCGCCTTTACTAAGCTCACGGGCACAGGAACTGGCTTAAGTAACCGCTAAAGATAACAGCCACTGACTGCATCTACCCAGACCTTCTGTTTATACTCAATAGGCCACCCCTCTTTATCTGCCCGGATGACGCAATCATTTACCGTGGTGCGTGACCGGATACGAACATCAAGCGGAAGCGAATCGTTATCCACACGAGCCTGTGCCTCATTTAAAATGCGTAAAAACATCTCTTTGGTCATTCAGATACCCCCTCAACTTTGCGAATTTTGATCAGATGAGGGCGACTCAGTTTACAAAGT
Organism: Enterobacter sp. 01-M-03-SI-ECC; assembly: GCF_047530215.1. Classification (NCBI taxonomy): domain Bacteria; kingdom Pseudomonadati; phylum Pseudomonadota; class Gammaproteobacteria; order Enterobacterales; family Enterobacteriaceae; genus Enterobacter; species Enterobacter sp. 01-M-03-SI-ECC. The sequence continues at coordinate 13,674 of NZ_JBLKDA010000048.1, read as the reverse complement.
TGTTCTGTCGCTTCATCAATCGAATTGAACCGATGAGCCTCTTCGATATTTAAAGTCCAGTATTTCGCTTTCCCTTCTCCCAGATCGGACTCAAAATAATTTCGCTTTACATCCATTTTTTTAGGCCTGCCATTTATCTTGACGACATTATGTCTGTCATCAAAAAGAAATTCGTCCCCCTCAAAAGTGATTAATACAAATGGCCCCTCAGGCTTGGAAGTCCGGGAACTTTCCATTTTCAAAGTCATACTTCAGCCTCTCGATAGAACTCATGAAACGTCAAATTAAAATGGACTCACACCACACTGATTCAGTATTCCTCCTGAACCCCATTAGGCTCTGTTGTGATTTCATATTTAATTCCGCCAGGTGCTCCCACAGCGTCCGCGACCGACTCACACAGCAGCGAGAGATCGTTGAGGGTCATTGGGTGTTCAATGTCCAGCGTGAAGAGTTTCCCGGCTTGCTTGGCGGCTGTCTTGTCAGCATGTTCGGCATTAAAAAGGTATACGGTGTGTTTTTCCTGAGCGGGTGTATTTTGATTTTGCATTGATGATCCTTTTGTTTAGTTCCCCGATTCCGGGGGTGAGTGAATTAATTTAAATTTATATTCGTCTGGTTTAATTAGAACGTTTCCACGCTATGCGTAAACAGGTAATGCAAGGGCTGTATCAACAGGATTAAAGTTACTTTTCTGGATGCAGCAACGCTTGGACATGATGTCCACATTACATCACGATCAAAGCTAAGTTTTTTTTGTATAACCCCTCCATTTTCGTGTGTTTCGCGTTTCAGACGCTTATACGACCTGCTTGACCATCCTCATCAGAAGGCGGTTTAACAGTCCTTTCGCTGTCGGGCGATTGCTATCGACATAGTAAAAACCTGTTTTGGTCGTACCGTGAGCACTGCTCAGCACCCTCAGTTCCCAGATAACGTCACGGATAACGCCGCCATTTTCTGGCTTAAGGCATTCAGATAAATGGCGCATGAAACGAGCTCTTACGGCACGGTAATAGCGGAACTCCTCTGGCTGGTTAGTATTTTCTTTCACCCGGAGTCGCTGGTTACACAGAGTTAGAACTGCATCCATCATTCCCGCCTTCAGCTTCGCCTGGATCGCACCTTGTTGCTGTTCCCTCTCACCTTCGAGTAACGTTAAAATTCTTTCTCCGAGTGCCGTCTTGTTGTGTACGTGCAACTGAACACAGGCAGCTACGCATGCCCAGAATCTGAACTTTTTTATCTGTCCACGCAATTTCCGGGCTACAACCTGACGGTATGCAGAATCACTGAGTATTTTAAAACGCCGACTGGCAACCAGCTCTGGAAGCGACACTCTGTCGCCTATCCCCAGGCGGGAAAAGGTTTGTCCCCGTTGTGCGAGACGATGATAGACAGCGCCCTTGCCTTTTGAAATTCGGACCGCGCCATAACGAAGAAGATACTGAGCAGCAGTCGTTGGAGTAAACTCACCGTCAGCGATGCGCTGGCGTAACCCGTCGTATTCATGCCAGATAATCCAGGACGCCGTATCTTCTTCAACAGTCAGCTCATCCTCTTCCTCGAATGCCACGACGACAGAACTGCTCTCTCCGGTCTTTAGGCTACGTGAAGCCCTGGGGTCAGCCTGCCCGTCAAAATAGGTCATCAGCGGCAACGTATCAGTCAGTCCATCATAAGCTGTACCGAACCGGCCTCCGGGCAGTTTCATCCAGAGTGGAGCTGGCATTGGTGTACGGGGCACAGGCTGCATGTCAGGCTCATCCTCAAGAAGGTCCAGATCGGCCTCTTCCCAGACCCTGCGATAGATCTCAATTGCCCGAAACGGGCGAGGGTTGAAACAGTGCAACGACCAGAGGAAATCAACGTGGATCACGTTTGCTTCCTGTACAAGCCGAAATTGTGGCTCAGCCATACGACGGTTATAAGCCGTATCGTCAACCTCGCCGGAAAGTAGCTTTCTGCGATGCTCTGCCGCACGTCTTGCTTCAACATAATCAAGGCTGCAACAGGCATGAAAAAGACGTTCAGTCAGGGACGAAGAAAAGATATTGGGTTGAAGACGCACATATCCGCCTTCGAACACTTTACGACCGATATAATCCCGCAGGCTCCAGTCGTACTGGATCTTAGAAAGAAATCGCTGAAGACGACTCAGGCCAGCCTGATAACCGTATTTCTCCGGGTCAGTTCGAAGGAGCGTTTCCATTGAATGGTCAACCCCTACTGCTGTGCAAAACGAGCACCCTATAATTCTGATCATTTAGAAATTTTTTTGCGTTTAAAATCAATGAATTGAAAGATTTCATTTTTCTAAGTCTGATAAAACAGATGAAAACCCAACTGACTATACTCATAAAACTCAATCTTTGCGCTGCTGTACGATACCAGTAATTACAGGTGCCGAGTTTAACATCATGAAAAGTAGCCCAATAATGAATGACGCAACGCCAGCTGCGGTGCCTAACTTCTGACTGAACACCATTGAAACAAAGTACATATTTGGGATAAAAACGGACATAGCAATCACGAAAAGTAACTTATTCAGATAATTATTTATTCGGGTCTTAACCTCAACTCTATCATAAAAAGCCATCGAAACGTAAGCAGTTATCAGTGAATAAAAAGACCATGTCATATAGTTAACCGATTCATTAAATGCCTCTCGCAAAAGCAAAGCACTTTCTGTCATTCCCTACCTCATTAAATCAATAGAAAATAAATCTGAATAATTTATTTTTAAAAGAAAAGAACACAACATAACTTCAGTAGTTATGATTAATCCCTGAATGATTATTTCTTAGCAAGATATAACATGCTTAATGTATATCAGGCAATAAAAAAACTCCCAAAGACCACCGCTGTGGTCTTCAGGTATAGGATTTAAAGAACGAACTCAGTCCGGAAACGTATCACTATCTTCTGTAACGTCCGCTTTCTCTGGTAACATTCTGTTTTTAATATACTGTGAATTCCTGCAGATGAGAGGAAAAATCTCCGAGTTATTCATTATACAACTCGTTGCCGTACGGGCGTCCTCCGGAGACCATGATGAAAATGAAAACGTCTGACGGTCAAGCCATTGAGACAATAATACATTATCAACAGAAGCGCTAAACAGCGCCGCAATAGCCCTGCGTTCAACGGCCTTCTCAGGTTCAATAAACGACAACTCATTATGAAAACGGGTAATAATCGCAATACGGCTGTCAATACGAATATGTCTTTCAAGTAAGACATCGTGCAACTCATCAAGTACAGTCTCTCTCTGGGTATCGTCGAGGCAAGACCACAGAAAATGAATGTTCTCGGCATTTGTGACAACGTCTGGCTCTGCATCACGGAACCATGATGCAAAGATACCCACACTACCTTCCATCCGGATATGCTGCCCCTGAAGTTGCATTTGTTCAAGGATAAAGCGCATGTTCACAGGAAGAACCGTAAAACACTCAATAAGCCTTTCAGAAGAACTAAATACTCCACATGCCAGGGCGTTCAGCTTTTTCTTCAAAATATCAAACTGCTCACCTGACTGATATACGTCATGGAGAAATACTGGACCCATAGCATTCACATCAGACTCAATTATTTTCTCTGACAGTGCTTTTTGACGCTCTCGCACAAATATTAAAAGAGAGGTTGCATTTGTAGCTTCTTTGATGACGTCATACTGACCTTTAACAAAGCTCAGGACAGGTATATTCACCAGAAGACCTAAATCAACAATCCTGCCAACAGCATTTTTGATGTACGGCAGAACATTTTTATCCTTAAGTGCTATAAAGATACTCTCGGCAGTACGTAGATAACGAAGATATGCAGCCAAAGCCAGGTCAAACCGTTCCTCACCAATATGTTCACTGTACGACTCGATACCGGCATAGTTACCATGGAGCACCATGTGAGCAACAGCCTGTGCAGCAAATTCCGCAGGGAAGAGATTCCTCGTCGCCGTATTATTAAGATAATATTGATTTAAAACATTATTATTCCAGTCCGGGCTCAGAACAATTTTTCTGAAATGGATAACGTCCTCAACAACCTGACGATTTTTAAGCGTCATTATTGCAGAGCTAACCTGAGCCCCACCTGTACCATCATTCTTTCCAATTACGTTCTGTACCGCCTTCGATGCAATATTGATATGCCGGATAATTCCCGGATTAAAAAGGTCTATCTGAGGTTGCTCAGCTCCATAGCGTAACATCTCCTCCCGACCGTGATTTCCGATATCTAGTGTGCCAATTTTCAGGTTTGACAAGGTCTCTTCATTATTGACAAGGTATTCCACATAAAATACGCCATCTACAAAATTCTCCATTTTATTCAGTAGTGATTCACCGGCCAGAACAGAGTATGAATCAGCTTCCTGCAGCAACGTCTTCGTGGATTCAGCCTCCAATTTTTCTGAATCCTGAATTTCATCAAGTTTACTCACAATAAACGATATTTGCCTTTCGACGAAAGGCTCTAGGCTTATCCGCCCGTCAGCCATCAGTTTCTGCAGACTCAATACGAAACCTTCATCATTCTTTTCTCTGAGTGAAACAGCATAACTCTGATTCAGCATTTGCACTGCGACTTTGAGTTGCGGTTCGGCGAGAGCCTGACACTTCTCATCCATCCGGCTATAAGAAACCAGCCAGTCTCGCATCTGAATATGTGGTGCCACTCGCTGCCATGCTTCAGCGAAACCCCACAAGGCCGTCAGTTCTTCAAGCCGTGGGATATTTATAGCACCAATCGCGTCTTTAAGAGGCGTATCAAGCAACTCGCTCCTGGCAAGCTCCACCGTGGACTGATAGTGGATGCTCATCAGAAATTCGCTCCATCTTTCTGTATCGTTATTAAAAATTCGGGATATTTGTTGATAAGTTAGCGAGAGCATCTCGTCAAAATCATCCGGAGCAATACCGGGTTCGGTCTGACTAGCTTTGGGATCGCGAAGTAATACTTTAATATCTCGCTCCCCGTATCTGACCACCAGTAAGTAGAGAGCAATAAGAATATGGCGATGATCTTCTGTTGCAGGAACGGTAAGGTTCAGAATATGAATATCATTAACAAACTTCTTCATTAATCGCGGTGTGATACGAGGATACTCAGAGGGTTTCCAGCGCTCAAGCAACACCGTTGCTTCCCGGCACGCTATCCCTGCATCCTCATTTACTGTTTCTTTCCAGTACTGCCTTAACGCTTCCTGCCATCCTGCCGAAATAAGAGGAGGAACCTGAAAACTTACAGGAATCCGCTTTGCAATAAACTCACGCCCGCTGAAACCCGCCACAGAAAGTGAGGCTGAAACCTGTCTTGCCGAATAGGGCACCACTATCCTGAAGTGTTCATGAGTGGCTCCGGCAATAAGCTCCATATCACTCCAGAGCTCTTTCACTTTGTCTGCACTGATTCGGTCCAGATTATCAATGATAAGGATGAAGCGATCTCCATGGGAAATGACCTCTTTGGAGGTAAATCCCTGCAGAGCTTCAGCCAGCTCAATAGCTCCGACCTCCTTATTAACTAGCCAAGTCTCTTCAATCCTGTCAGTACTGTTGCGTTTGAACAAATCACCAATACTCGAATACCCTTTCTTTCTGTACCATTCCATGTTCTGCAGGCATGCCAGTCCTGCGACCATAATGGCAGGAGAAAGAAACGCGGCCACCTCAACATAAAAAAGCCACCCTAATAATGACTCCTTGTTAGTAAAATATTGATTAAGGTCTGTTAGCACATAACGAAGCATCTGCACGGAAAGCAATGACAGTAAAATAAAAACGACGGTCAACCAGCTTAGCCTGCTGCTGACCCTCTTGTCGTATTCAACGATGTTACCCAGAGCCAGATTTTTATACTTATCCAACACATCCCGGGAGCCCGGACATTGTAGGCTGACCCCGTGGTGGATGACATCGATAAGCGCTTTTTTAGTTGAGCCATGATGGTAACGTTCTGCATCAAAGTTAATGAACGTAAAATCATCTTTAAGCTTTTTCTGCAGGAACTTCAATATTGTTGACTTACCTGAACCCAGCTCACCTTCCAGACCAATAATATTGACATCAGGTGTCCTGATGATCTGAGCCACATTCTCTGCAACTTTTTCATGACTGCTGCCTCTAAACATATCCTGGTCAGCGGGTGATTCCGTCTGCAATCGTAGAGTCATTCAGCAATTTCCTTCGTTATAACGTAAGATTCTTTCACTATTAGACACAGTACAGAGCCCACAGCAACCAAATGACTGCAGCCGGGGCAGTTTAGTTTTAAGCATGCATAAGCCGATTTCGATGGAATCCCTTTCACACAATAATATTGAATTGAAGCAATGAAAACATTAATGTGTTTGTTGTGACTAGCTGCAGGGGCCTGGAAGAAATTCCAAAGCCTGACAAACCGGAACAGGGCTTGCTCTGCTCCGGTTTTATCCAGTTCATCTTGAAGCCCTTGTTTTTGTTACATATCCCTGCTCACTCTTTCAGCCATTGTTAAGCTTCTTGTGTGTAATCTGCGAATAATACGGATGCAAAATTGATGCAATGGATTATACATACCTACAGCGCACGTTACGCTGAGCTGAATCGAATTTCAGAGAACGTTCTTCGCTATTACCCTGCCCAGCCAGTTGAACACATTTTATCATCCGGCCCCGAGAGTGACATGTTCTCTGCCTGGTACAGCCTTCATCAGAGTCAAACTAGACGTTATTTACAGGCAAAAGAAGACAGCTACAGAGCTTAAGTCTGACATTATTCGTGGCTGTGTCTGCCTTCGGAGTTTTCAGCTTATCCCGATAACAGCGGTTTTGAAAAATTGACGTTTTTTACACCGGTACATTGCCCGAACGCAATCTCCCCCGTAGCGAAATACCGCCCCGCAGAAAATCGTCCATGCTCGGCATGCCCCTGGAACATCAGCATCTTTTCAATAAAGGTTTTACAGCCTATAGTCTGTATAACACAAAATACACCTTACCTGCTGTATTACAGGGCGGTACTCCCTACTCAGTCTGCGAGGCAGGTCACTTATGAATAATCAGTTCCCGATAAAAACGCTGAACCAGCTCAGACCTGTGCTAATCGGGTTTCGCAAAATCAAGGGCTTCACGCAAAAAGATGTGTCTGAGAGGCTTGGCGTAACGCAGCAAACCTATGCCCGCCTGGAAGCAAACCCTGCTAGCGCCAGTATTGATCGTCTGTACAAGGTATTCAGTATTCTGGGCGTAGAAATAACGCTGTCATCTATTTCCCCTTCACCCTTCATTTCCCACACAGAGATGAGGGGGGCATTTGACAGCACTCCCGCCAGACGGGAGAAATGGTGACTATTAGAAGTTTGCTAGTTTTGTCGAATGACGCCAACTACATGTCCGCATCCATCGAGTAGTGGCTTCAAGCCACGATTGTCACTGCCTCCGCTGCCTTTTTCCAGTAACTCTCTCCTTTTAATTCTAATATTTAGGGGTGTCAACGCAAAGCAGAAACGGCACCTTCTTTGCGAGACAGAAATGACCTGTGATTGCCTGGCCGATTTATGGCAGCTAAGTGCGAGAAGCGGATATAGCGAATTCGCCATTGTACGGGATTAGCAGGTTTACTGAAGCAACCTGCGATGGCGTTATGGCAATAGTCAGTCCCCTGTCCAGTCGGCATAGGTGGCCACCTCGTCACCGCCGGGGATAAACTGATTGAAGCCTCCGCGCAAAATCACTTATTCTTTTCCGTTAATTAAATGCAGGAGCAAAGTCATGACTGGCGAAATTCGTGGGCGAGGCAGGCCACGAAAAACAGAGAGTACCTATACAGGGTAAGGGTGCCAACTTACTGATTTAGTGTATGATGGTGTTTTTGAGGTGCTCCAGTGGCTTCTGTTTCTATCAGCTGTCCCTCCTGTTCAGCTACTGAAGGCGTGGTGCGTAACGGTAAAAGTACTGCCGGACATCAGCGCTATCTCTGCTCTCACTGCCGTAAAACATGGCAGCTACAGTTCACTTACATCGCCTCTCAGCCCGGTACACACCAGAAAATTATTGATATGGCCATGAATGGCGTCGGATGTCGCGCCAGTGCACGCATTATGGGCGTTGGCCTCAACACGATTTTACGACACTTAAAAAACTCAGGCCGCAGTCGGTAAACTCACGCATACAACCGGGCAGTGACGTTATTGTTTGCGCGGAAATGGACGAACAGTGGGGTTACGTCGGCGCTAAATCACGCCAGCGCTGGTTGTTTTACGCGTATGACAGGATACGGAGGACGGTTGTGGCGCACGTATTCGGTGAACGCACGTTGGTCACGCTGGAGCGTCTTCTGGGCCTGCTGTCGGCCTTTGAGGTCGTGGTATGGATGACGGATGGCTGGCCGCTTTATGAATCACGCCTGAAGGGAGAACTGCACGTTATCAGCAAGCGATATACGCAGCGCATTGAGCGGCATAACCTGAATCTGAGGCAGCATCTGGCAAGGCTGGGCAGGAAGTCACTGTCTTTCTCAAAATCGGTGGAGCTGCATGACAAAGTCATCGGGCATTATCTGAACATAAAACACTATCAGTAAGTTGGAGTCATTACCGGTGCTCTGATATATTTATTATACTATAGTGGGGTATGTGTTGATCTTAATGTAATACTCCCCTATAGTATAAGAAATACAGAGCAGTGAGGTAAGCAATGCCCAGTACTCCTGAAGAGAAAAAAAAGGTCCTAACCCGGGTTCGCCGTATCCGGGGTCAGATTGATGCTCTGGAAAGAGCACTTGAAAGTGGCGCTGAATGCCGTTCCGTTCTCCAGCAAATCGCCGCCGTCCGGGGCGCCGCTAACGGACTGATGGCAGAGGTGCTGGAGAGCCACATACGGGAAACCTTTGACCAGAATGACAGCTACAGTCATGAAGTCAGTAAATCAGTTGACGATACGATTGAGCTGGTTCGTGCCTATCTTAAATAGGTGAGGCCATTATTACATTGAGGATATATTACGTATGAAATCACGTGCCGCTGTTGCATTTGCACCAGGGAAGCCCCTGGAGATTGTTGAAATTGATGTTGCTCCGCCTAAAAAAGGCGAGGTGCTGATTAAAAACACCCACACAGGTGTCTGCCATACCGATGCCTTTACCCTCTCAGGGAATGACCCTGAGGGCGTTTTCCCGGTGGTTCTCGGCCACGAGGGAGCCGGTATCGTCGTTGAAGTTGGTGAAGGCGTCACCAGTGTGAAGCCGGGTGACCATGTTATTCCGCTCTACACCGCTGAATGCGGGGAGTGTGAATTCTGCCAGTCCGGTAAAACGAACCTCTGTGTATCGGTTCGCGAGACTCAGGGCAAAGGACTGATGCCTGACGGGACCACTCGCTTTTCATACAACGGTCAGCCTCTTTACCACTACATGGGATGTTCCACATTCAGTGAATACACCGTTGTGGCCGAGGTTTCTCTGGCAAAAATTAACCCGGAGGCGAACCATGAACACGTCTGCCTGTTGGGTTGTGGCGTGACTACCGGTATTGGCGCCGTCCATAACACGGCTAAAGTGCAGCCGGGCGATTCAGTTGCCATTTTTGGTCTGGGGGCAATTGGTCTGGCTGCGGTACAGGGGGCCCGTCAGGCAAAAGCGGGACGTATTATCGCTATCGATACTAATCCGACAAAATTTGACCTGGCCCGTCAGTTCGGGGCCACTGACTGCATTAACCCGAATGATTATGACAAACCGATTAAAGATGTTCTGCTGGATATCAACAAGTGGGGTATTGACCATACCTTTGAATGTATCGGTAACGTTAACGTCATGCGTGCAGCGCTGGAAAGTGCTCACCGTGGGTGGGGGCAGTCCGTTGTCATTGGTGTCGCAGGGGCCGGACAGGAGATTTCCACCCGTCCTTTCCAGCTGGTCACCGGGCGCGTATGGAAAGGTTCCGCGTTTGGCGGAGTAAAAGGCCGCACTCAGCTCCCCGGTATGGTCGAGGATGCCATGAAGGGGGATATTGACCTTGAGCCATTTGTAACCCATACGATGACACTGGATGAAATCAATGACGCCTTCGAGCTTATGCATGAAGGCAAATCTATCCGGACAGTGATTCATTACTGATCCCATCAGAATTTTAATCAACTCAAACTGAAGGAAGTGGAAAATGACAACTCCGGTAATTTCTGGTGACGGCATCTTTTCTCATGTGTTCATTGGCGCAGCCGATGTCGAGAAATCCTCCGCATTTTACGATGTCGTCCTGGGCACGCTTGGTATCAATAACCTCGGCCCGTTTGGCAACGGCTGGGTACTCTATGGCCGCGAAAAGCCGGCATTTATCATTGCCCGTCCGGGCAACGGTGAAGCACCTTCCGCTAACGGGGTGACTGTCGGCTTCGCTGCTGCCACCCCGGAAGAGGTTGATGCTTTCCATGCTGCCGGCCTTGCCGCCGGTGGAGCTGATGAAGGTCAACCTGGCCCGCGTGGTCACCTTCCCGGGGCCTATGCTGCCTACCTGCGGGATCCGGCGGGTAACAAAATCACGGCGTATACGTTTATCTGACGTCCGGATTTAAAGATACTTCCCCTGGCTTCGGTCAGGGGAAATAACCATGAGATAACGGCTGATGGAACTCATTGAGCAGCATGCCAGCTCTGGCGGCTGGCAAAACGTGTACCGGCATTATTCACAATCCCTTAATTGTGAAATGAATTTCGGTGTGTATCTTCCTCCCAAAGCAGTAACAGAAAAACTGCCGGTACTATACTGGTTGTCGGGCCTGACCTGTACTGAGCAGAATTTCATCACCAAATCAGGTATGCAGCATTATGCAGCCCGGCATAACGTCATCGTTGTTGTCCCGGATACCAGTCCCCGGGGTAATAATGTCCCGGATGCCGACAGTTACGATCTTGGCCAGGGGGCCGGTTTTTATCTGAACGCGACGGAACAGCCGTGGAATGTTCATTACAGGATGTATGACTATATTCTCAGAGAGCTTCCGGATGTCGTCATGAATCATTTTCCTGCAACGGCAAGAAAATCTATATCCGGTCATTCTATGGGAGGGCTGGGTGCTCTGGTGCTGGCTCTGCGAAATCCTGGTGAATATGTGAGCGTATCAGCATTTTCCCCGATAGTATCGCCTTCTCAGGTGCCATGGGGGCAACAGGCATTTAGCGCTTACCTGGGTGAAAACAGAAAAACGTGGGAAGCCTACGATCCAGTCAGCCTCATTTTACAGGGTGAAAAATTACCAGAAATCTTCATTGATCAGGGGCTGAGTGACGCCTTTTATGAAGAGCAACTGCGCACCAAAATCCTTGAGAGAGTATGCAATGAGATGAACCTCAATGCGTCGTTCCGATATCATACTGGATACGACCACAGCTATTATTTCATTTCCAGCTTTATTGGTGAGCACATTGCTTACCATGCCAACAGGCTCAGGCTGTCAGCATGAGTTGATTTCCAGCCTCAGAAAATGTGCTTAATTTTCAGGCCTGAACAGGGCCTGAACCCTGCAGACCTGAGATGTACTGTAACTGGTGGCTTCAGCAGTTTCTCTTATGCTCAGTTTCTTGACCTGTCGGTAATACAGAACTTTCTTATGTCGTTCCTGATCGGCCTGTTTGCCCCGGTGAATAGCCACGGATAATCTAGACACTTCCGAGCCGTTGATGGACTGACCCCGCCCCGGTAGACGATCCTGCCCTATAGTTTGGACTGACCCCACGCCTGTAGACAAATCCTGTCCTCACGACGAGGCCTGTTCGAAGGCCTCCGGACTGACGCCGCCGAGGTGGCTGTGGCGCCGGGACCGGTTATAGAAGACTTCAATGTAATCGAAGATCCGCCCGGGCCAGATCCCTGGTTTTATATATGCGTTTTCTGATCCGTTCTTTTTTCAGCGAACTGAAGAACGATTCGGCCACCGCATTATCCCAGCAGTTGCCACGCCGGCTCATGCTCGGCGCCAGGTTATTGGCCCGGTAGAAGCGCTGCCAGTCGTCACTGCCGTACTGGCTGCCCTGGACGCCCTTCTAAGAGTCAAGCTGTTATCGGGATACTGTTGATCCGCCTGTTTTGATTGCGCAGTAACGTGTAAACTTCGCGGGAGATATATCGCTTTAGACAGCGTATCGCTTCCATTTTTGTATGTCCTTCGGCTACACGCCTGGCGACATATTCCTTTGTTTTTGCGTCAGTTCGTAAGCGTCCGATGGCGATGATGTGAAGTGCACTATTTGCAGCACGATCTCCACCACGATTAAGTCGGTAACGGTTCGTTTTTCCAGAAGAAACGGGGACCGGGCTGACACCACACAGTGCCGCAAATCCTGATTCTGATCTTAACCGTTGAGGATTGTCTCCGGCAGTGATCAGCAACTGTGAAGCGCTTTCGTATCCGATAGCATTACGTTTAATCAGCTCAGGTGCCAACTCGTCGACAATTGCCGCAATCATGACATCCAGATCAGCGATTTCGTCATGTAACTCGAGATAGCGTCGGGCAAGGGACTTTAATGAAATGCGATAAACGTTGGTTACATTGCGGTATTCACTGGCATCAGGTCTCCAGGAACCCAGGGTCCTGATGAGCTGCATGCGCGTCATATTTCTGAGCTGTTCACGTAATTCATCCGGGGCAGAGATAATATTTGAATGGATAATCTGGAGAGCGACTCTGCGGGCTGATATTGCTGTTTTTCGGCAAGTTTTTAATACCCGCAGGGACTCAATCATGCCATCACGCGTTTTGGGAGTAACTGTCCTGATGCCTGAGAATGCTGCATGAGCGGCACATTCAGCATCAATTGTGTCACTTTTACCCCGTTTGCGTCGCTCCATCCGGTCTGGAGCAGTCACCTCAAGAACTTCTAACCCGGCGTTCTGAAAATAACGAAGCAAACCGGAACCATAGGTACCTGTGCACTCAACACCAATTCGCTTTAATGTCCCAAACGAGGTCATCCATGCCAGCATCTGCCGGTAACCTTGTCGTGTTGTGGAGAAATACTGAGTCCCAAGGACTTTATTGTTCTGATCTACGACAGCGGCAACGTGCAAATCTTTATGTGTATCCACGCCACCCACAACGGCAGCTTCGGTAACTTTATCAACCATGACAGAGCTCCTGTGAGGAAACAGAGTTGAATCTCCAGACAGATAACCTGGACAGGACAGTAACGAGACAAGCCGTCAGGCCCTTCTTGAGTCACGCGCATCGGTGAGGAGATGCCTCGCATGAAGGCGCTTCCGGCAACCGACGGGTCCAGGGCAGGACACAAAAGGTCGATCGCTGTGTGAGTCAGGATGCGGGAAGGTCTTCACTGCATCAGTAATCACACCAATCTGGTTAAACGGCAAACTAAGTGGTGGTAAAGACTGACATCGGCATTATTACTATCGCTGTGGAACATCACCCCGACGGGCTTACCACGGGTTTCCCATGCCATTTCCAGTGCTTTCATGGTGAGCCTGCTGTCCGGCGAGAACGACATGGCCCAGCCCACTGGTTTTCTTGCGAACAGGTCGAGAACAACGGCGAGGTACGCCCAGCGCTTACCCGTCCAGAGTAGAGTAAGAGGCAGGGCGTAGTCGGACTATTTCCCTGCCTCTCCTCCCCGAACCGGACGTGCACCTTTCAGCGCATCCGGCTCTCCATTTAAATGCTGGCGAACGCCATTGCCACTT
>NZ_JBLKDA010000047.1:0-25484 GCF_047530215.1 Enterobacter sp. 01-M-03-SI-ECC | reverse complement strand
CGGGTCTCAGTCCAGGGCATAGCGAGTCTCCTCTTCTATGCCAGTTATAACTGTTACCCATGTATCCGGTCTAAAGTGTTACCCATGTTTCCGGTTCATACCCTGCGCTTACCGGGCCTACAAAAACAAACCGTAGGCCGGGTCAGGCGTAGCCGCCACCCGGCTATTTTATTGCAGACAGCACCCACCCCACCGACAGCAAATCCGCGCTGCCGCCCGGGCTCAGATTGCGTTCTATCAATGCATTATCCATCTTAAGCAACGCCTCGCGGTCCCAGCCGTTAGCCAGTAATCCCCGCGCGTAGACCTGAACGTAGCGTAGCCCTTCAATGCCGCCGCGCGAGACGAGGTTGCTGTCCTGATTGATTGCCATCAGGCGCAGCAGCAGGCCGTGAAGTGAACGTCCGTTCCACTGCGCCAGCGCCTTGCGCACCGTTGCAAACCCGCTCTCTGCCTCACCGCGCGCGCCGGTTAAGCCGTACTGCTGAAACTGCCGCTCGCCCGCCGTCGCCTGCCCGCCGCGCCCGGCCAGCTCCCGCGACACCAGCCCGCGGCAGATGTTACTTACCTCACAACAGAGGCCTTCTGCAGAGATATTTTTCACACGCCCGGCGGCAAAGCAGAGTAAACCCAGCGCAAAAATCCCGCCCTTATGGGTGTTCACTCCGCTCGTCGCGGCGTACATCGCCTGCTCGCAGGCCATCCCCATCGGGCGGATGATCCGTAGCTGTGCTTCAGCAGGTTTATCGGCATGCGCGTTACCGAGCTCGGCAAAGCGCGAAAACCACGGCGTAATCGCCGCGATGCTGCGGACAAACAGCGCGTGGTCCATGTCGCGGTGGGAACCGTTGTTGAGCGTGTCCACCAGCCCCGGCTTGGGCGTCAGCTCCAGCTCCTGCCACAGCGCCGCTTCAGCAAGGGCAGGCACGTCCGTAATGCGGGGCTTAGTCGCGAGCAAACCAGTCATCAATCATCTTCTCCACGCGGGAAACCACCTGTTCAACGGGGTGATTGCGCGAACGGGAACAGGCGTGCGCGGGCTCGTCGCAAATCAGGCAGCGCCGGAGATTTGCCCCCAGCGACTGACGCCCGACGTGGCCGTGCTGAGGGCAGATCACGTCCAGATCCCAGAGCCTGCCGAGCGGGTGCGTCTGCTCCAGATCCGCGCAGTGCGCTTTGATCTCCGCCGCCGGATGGGCCACGCACCACAGAGCTTCTGGCCCGGTCGGGAGCCACAGCACCTGACGGTCCAGCACCTGCCAGCGGTTTTCCCACAGCAGCTGGTCGCACATCTGCAGCGCCACGCCCATGGTGTTGCGATAGCGCAGGCTGTCCTTGATTTCCCCTGGCGTAACCAGCGTGAGGGATATCACCGGCTGTTGATAGTGCTCGAGCATGTCAGCCTGGCGCGCTGCGCGGCGCTCTTTCGCCGCCAGCAGTTCGTCCAGGCTGACACCCGCCCGCACGGGTGTCGCTACCGTCATACTTCCTCCTTCACCTGTCGCACGGTGTCGATCACGCTGCCGTCGCGATAGCGGATCACCCCGACGATTTTGTCGGTAAATTCAATCGGTTTCGGTACGCCAGTCAGGGAAATCGCCCGCTCGTACAGCGCGTTGATATCCACCACCTTCAGCCCGGCGGCCATCAGCCGCTCGCGGACCTCCGGGCGCGCCGGGTTGACCGCAATGCCGTGATCGGTGACCAGCACGTCGATGCTTTCACCCGGCGTGAGGCGCGTGGTGACGCGCTTCACCACCGTCGGAATGCGGCTGCGCAGCAGAGGCGCCACCACGATGGTCAGGTTTGCCGCGGCGGCCACGTCGCAGTGCCCGCCGGACGCGCCGCGCATCACGCCGTCGGAACCGGTGATGACGTTGACGTTGAAATCGACGTCAATTTCCAGCGCGCTGAGGATCACCACGTCGAGCTGGTCGCAGCTTGCCGCCTTGCTGCCGGGGTTGGCGTAGACGTTGGTGGAGATCTCCACGTGGTTAGGGTTGCGCGCCAGCGAGGCCGCCGCCTGGCCGTCAAAGCACTGAGTGTCGAGCAGCTTTTCGATCAGCCCCTTCTCGTGCAGATCCACCAGGCTGCCGGTGATGCCGCCGAGCGCAAAGCGCGCCTTCACGCCGCTGCGCTCCATCTTCTCTTCCATAAAGCGCGTGCAGGCGGTCGCCGCCGCGCCGGAGCCGGTCTGCATCGAGAAGCCCGGCTTGAAGTAGCCGGAGTGCTCGATCACGTCCGCCGCATAGCGGGCGATCATCAGCTCGCGCGGGTTGCTGGTGACGCGCGCCGCGCCGACGCTGATTTTCGCCGGGTCACCGACGCTCTCCACCTGCACGATGTAGTCCACCTGGTCCTGCACCAGGCTGGCGGGCATATTGGGGAACGGCACCAGCGCTTCGGTCAGCAATACCACCTTGCGGGCAAAGTGCGCGTCCACCATGGCGTAGCCCAGGGAGCCGCAGCAGGATTTACCGTGGGTGCCGTTGGCGTTGCCAAACTCATCGCTGCACGGCACCCCGAGAAACGCCACGTCGATATTCAGCTCCCCGTCCTGGAGCAGCTTCACGCGTCCGCCGTGGGAGTGAATTTGCACCGGCTCGTCCATCAGCCCGTGGGAGATGGCGTCCGCCAGCCTGCCGCGCATGCCCGAGGTGTAAATGCGGGTGATGACGCCGCTTTCAATATGCTCGATCAGCGCGTCGTTGCAGGTCATCAGCGAGCTGGAGGCCAGGGTCAGATTTTTGAAGCCCATCCTCGCCAGCAGCGCCACGACGGTGTTGATCACCCGGTCGCCTTCGCGAAACGCATGGTGGAAGGAGATGGTCATTCCGTCCCGCAGGCCGCTGCGCTTCACCGCCTCTTCAATGGAGGCACACAGTTTACGGCTGTGCTTCGCGTCGCTGTCCGCCAGCCACGGCGTGGCGCTGTGGGCGGTATCAAACGGTTTTAAGTCCCGCAGATGGGGAAAATTCACGTGAAGAAGTTCTGTCTGATTCATCATCTCATCCTTACCGACGCACGCCGGAAGCCGCCGCGCGCTCCAGCACCACCTGCGCGTGGTTAATAATCGGTGCATCCACCATTTTGCCGTTAAGCGACACCACGCCCAGGCCGTTGCGCTCGCCCTCTTCTGCCGCCTCAATCACCCTTTTGGCGTGATCCACCTCCTCCTGCGTCGGGGCGTAGGCGTTGTGCAGCAGGTCTATCTGGCGCGGGTTAATCAGCGATTTGCCGTTAAAGCCCATCTTGCGGATCAGATCGACCTCGCGCAGGAACCCGGCCTCGTCATTAACGTCTGACCACACCACGTCGAAGGCGTCGATGCCCGCCGCGCGGGCGGCGTGCAGCACGGCGCAGCGGGCGTAGAACAGCTCGGTGCCGTCGCCGCGCTCGGTCTGCATGTCCATCACATAGTCAAAGGCGGCCAGCGCGATGCCGATGAGGCGCACAGAGCTGCGGGCAATCGCCACGGCGTTAATCACGCCAATGGCCGACTCAATCGCGGCCATCACGCGGGTGGAGCCGACCTCGCGGCCGCACTCGCGTTCGATGCGCTCAAGGTGGCTTTCAAGTTCATAGACATCTTCAGGCGTATCGGTTTTCGGCAGGCGAATCACGTCCACGCCCGCGCGCACGGCGGCCTCCAGATCCAGCAGGCCAAACGGCGTGCTGAGCGGGTTAATGCGCACCACGGTTTCGATATCCTGATACATCGGGTGCTGCAGGGCGTGGAACACCAGCATGCGCGCAGTATCCTTCTCGCGCAGGGCAACGGCGTCCTCAAGGTCAAACATGATGGAGTCGGGACGGTAGATAAAGGCGGTTGAGAGCATGGCGGCGTTGGCGCCCGGCAGGAACAGCATGCTGCGGCGGAGTTTGCTCATTTCAGCGCCCCCCAGTTGATGGCCTGTTCTTCGGCGGCACGCAGCAGCGCGCTTTGCAGGCGGGCGCGGATCACACAGTCCAGCGCCCCTTTGTCTTCAATAATGATTAATCCCTGGTGCACGTTCATGGCGCGCAAGGTGTCGTTGACCACCTGGCGAATCTGCTCGCCAAACTGCTTAATCACTTCGCTGTGGATGACGATCTCCAGCTCGCCGTGAGCGGGCGCGATTTTCACCATCAGGTCGCTGGACTCCTGCGTGCCGGCCAGCGCCTCCCTTACAATTTTCATGATAAATTCCTGGTAGTTAAGCGACTTCCGCACTCGCACGGTAATGCGTTTCGAGATGCGCGAAGGTGGAGTCCGGGACTATTTCCCGGATCCGGGAAAACTGCTGTGTCTTCAGAAAGCGGCGCACTTCGGACGCCGATATGGCGTTGCCGGCGGCCTTGATGCGCGGCATTTCCACCACCTCGATATGCGAGGCCAGCAGGTCGTGCAGCGTCTGGTTGTACTGACGGGTGATGTCGCAGAACGGCTCCGAACCGATGAAGCGGTGCGTGATGCCGAGCGCCGGGGCAATAAAGTCCCGGAAGATCAGCACGTCGATCTCGCTCCACGCCTGCTGCACTTTGCCGGTCTCCTTGAGGAAGTAGGCCGGGAAGGTGGCGCGGGAGATGATGTACTGCGAACCTTCATGCACCACCACGTTCGGCAGGTGCGCCACGCCCGCGCGCACCATCTCGAGGCGCGCGCTGAACGGGAAGAACGACGCGTCTTCACGCACCACGAACAGGTGCAGGGCATCGCACCGCGCCGCCGCCTGCTCCACCAGATGGCGGTGGCCGAGAGTGAACGGATTGGCGTTCATCACGATGGCGCCAATGTTCTCCCCACACCTGCGGTTCGCGCGCAGAGAGCGGCAGTAGCGCTCGATCCCCTGCGGGGTGTTCTCCATCAGCACCGCGTTGTTCCCGCTCTGGGCAATCGGCCAGAAGCCGCTGCGGGCAAAGCGTTCCCGGTTGCACGGACGGGTACAGAGGAAGAGGTGAAAATGGCCGCGCTCCAGCGCCGCATGTTCCACCTCGGCCAGCAGCCGGGCGCTGAGGTTCTCGCCGCGAAGCTGCTCGTTGACCGCCACGCATTTGATGACGTTGGCGGCAAGCCCTGCGCAACCCACCAGCTGCGAGCTGGACCAGGCTTCGACGAACAGCGTGATGTCGTTGTCCAGGCCAAGGCCGCTGTCTGCCAGCAGGTAACGGATCTGGCTTAAGCGTTCCGGATGCTTCGCCACGAGGGTGTGGCGAAAATCGATGGGTTGCGAGTGCATGCTGCCGCCTTACTTAATGTGCTGACGCAAGCCCGACGGCTGGCGCTTCCACGATCACGTTGCTCAGATGACCGATATGCTCGATCTCCACCTCAATGCGATCGCCCTCCTTCATAAACAGCGGCGGGTTACGCTTTTTGCCCACCCCGCCCGGGGATCCGGTGATGATCACGTCGCCCGGGCTTAAGCGGGTAAAGGTGCTGATGTACTCGATCAGCTCCGCGACCTTGTGGATCATGCTGCTGGTGTTGTCTTCCTGCACCATGCGGCCGTTCAGCCAGGTGCGGATTGCAAGCCTGTGCGGATCGGGGATTTCATCCGCCGTCGCCATCCACGGCCCAAACGCGCCGGTCTGACGCCAGTTTTTGCCGGCGGTAAACCAGGTGTGCTGCCAGTCGCGGGCGGAGCCGTCCATGTAGCAGCTGTAGCCCGCCACGTGGCGCAGGGCGTCGTCGCGGCTGATGTTCTCCCCGCCTTTACCGATGATCACCGCCAGCTCGCCTTCGTAGTCGAATTCGCTGGAGTGGCGCGGCTTCAGCACCGGCTCATTGTGGCCGGTCTGGGAATCCGGGAAGCGGACGAACAGCGTCGGGGCCGGGTTATGCTGGTCAAACTCCTTGCGCTTGTCGGCGTAGTTCATGCCCACGCAGAGGATTTTTTCCGGCTGCTCAATCACCGGTAAGAAGGTGATGGCGCTCAGCGGCACGTCCACCGCGTCGTTCAGGTAGCGGGTGGCCTGCGCCAGCCCGTTGCCCTGCAGCAGCGCCTTGAGGTCGCCGTAGCGGTCGCCCAGGCGGCGGCCTAAATCAATCACGCCGTCGGCCTGAACGATGCCGTAGCTGCGTTTTCCCTGGTATAAAAAGCTTGCGAGTTTCATTGTTCTTTCCTGAAAACTTAAACGAGGAAGTTGCCCAGAATCAGCAGTGAGATAGAGACGTTAATCGCCCCGCCAATACGGGTAGCAATCTGGGCGAACGGCATCAGGCTCATGCGGTTGCCTGCGGTCAGGATCGCCACGTCGCCGGTACCGCCCTGCCCGCTCTGGCAGCAGGAGACGATGGCGACATCAATCGGATGCATACCAATCTTTTTGCCGACGAAGAACCCGGTCGCCACCAGCGCGGAGACGGTGCTGATAATCACCAGCAGGTTGGTCAGCGTGAAGGCGGCCACCAGTTCATGCCACGGGGTGATGGCCACGCCAACGGCGAAGAGGATCGGGTAGGTCACCGAGGTCTGGAAGAATTTGTACACCACCTGAGAGCCTTCCAGCAGGCGCGGAGAGGCGCCGTTGCAGAGCTTCACCAGCACCGCCATAAACAGCATGCCGACCGGTGCAGGCAGGCCAATCAGCTTGTGGCCTAGCATGCCCAGCATGTAGAGCAATACCGCCAGCAGCGCGCCGGAGGCGATAGTGGTCACGTCCGCTTTGCCGGAGAACGCGGGCTGAGAGACGGTGGCGTCGGCATTCGCGCGGTTAGGCATCAGCTGGCCTTCGCCGGTCAGGTGCGGGTAGCGTTTACCGAGCTGGTTCAGGCAGCCGGAGATGATGATTGCCGTCAGGCCGCCGAGCATCACCATCGGCAGCACGCGGCCGAGCGCCACGCCCTGGTCCATGTGCAGCAGGGTGGCATAGCCGATGGAGAGCGGGATTGCCCCTTCCCCCACGCCGCCCGCCATGATCGGCAGGATGATGAAGAAGAAGATCTGGAATGGCTCAAGACCCAGCGCCAGGCCGACGCCCATCCCCACCAGCATGCCGACGATTTCACCGCACAGCATCGGGAAGAAGATGCGCAGGAAGCCCTGAATCAGCACCGTGCGGTTCATGCTCATGATGCTGCCGACGATAATGCAGCAGATGTAGAGATAGAGAATGTTGGTGGATTTGTAGAACTTGGTGGTGGACTCGACCACCACGTCCGGCAGCAGGCCGTAGTAGACCAGCGCGGAAGGGATAAAGGTGGCGCAAATCGCAGCCGCGCCAAGCTTGCCGACAATCGGCAGGCGTTTGCCAAACTCGCCGCAGGCGAAGCCGAAAAAGGCCAGCGTGGCGACCATGACCACGATATCGCTCGGCAGTTTTCCGCCCAGGCAATCAATCGCAATCAGCACACCCGCCAGAACGAACAGCGGCAGAGGAATAATCCCAATTTTCCAGGTATCCATAATATGCCACCAGCGCTCTTTGAGTGAAGGTCGCTGAATTTCAATCGGGTCGTGGGTAACAGAGAAAGAATCGTCAGTTGTGCTCATAATAAGCCCCTTGGTTATTTTGTGCGTTCAGCTTAGAGTCACAAAGGCTTACTTTATGTGAGGGATGGCATATTAAAAGCGAAGTTTTAATGGCAGCTATGGTTTTAATGGTTTCTTTTATTTAATGTGATTTATGCCTTATTTATTGCCGTGGTTTTTATGGTTTCTTTTCCGAACTGAACAAACAAATAACATTTATTCGTGCAGCCTGAGATGCGCTCCACCTCGGGACAACGCTTTTACAACGCCCGCTGTGCAAGGGATCACAAGTTTTCGGCAAAGCGGGCGTCCGCGCGAAAAAAGATGATATATTGGCGATCTTTGTCGCTACCTTGCGTGATAGTTATGAAAGTCTCTTTCCAGATCAAGCTGTTTATTTCGCTGGTTGCCTTTTTTTCAGTGCTTTTTGCGCTACTGGGCGGATATTATTATGCCGATGTTGGGAAACAGCTTTATCAGGAAATGAGCACGCGTGCCAAAATACAGGCGGAAGAAATTGCGCTTATTCCAACACTGCGTAATGAAGTTGAACAAAAGAATATCACCGCCATCCATGATTTTATGCAGAAGATTTCTGCACACAGCGACGCCAGCTTTATTGTGATTGGTGATAATAAGGGCCAGCATCTTTTTCACTCGGTGTTTGCCGACAGAGTGGGCACCACGCTGGTGGGCGGCGACAACGAAGACGTATTGCAGGGTAAAAGCACTACCACCATCCGCAAAGGCGGGTTGGGCATTTCGCTGCGCAGTAAAGCCCCCATCTTCAACGCTGCCGGACAGGTGGTCGGCATCGTTTCGGTCGGCTATCTCACCAGCTACCTGGACACCATTACCGTCAGTAAGGTGGTCAATATCCTGATTGCCGCCGTGCTGTTGCTGATCGCGCTTTTTATTTTCTCCTGGTTCTTTACCCGCAGCATCAAGAAGCAGATTTTCTCCCTTGAGCCGCGCGAGATCGGCCTGCTGGTGCGCCAGCAGAAGGCGATGATGGAGTCTATTTATGAAGGCGTGATTGCCATTGACGATCAAAGGCGGATTGAGGTCATCAACCAGGCGGCGCGCAAGCTGCTCGGCCTGAGCCAGCCGGCCCGCGAGCTGCGCGGGCAGCTGATAAGCCAGGTGATCGATCCGGTCCCGTTCTTCGATACCCAGACGATGCTGGCGAAAGATACCCATGACGAGATTTGCCGTTTTAACGATCTCACGGTGATTGCCAGCCGGGTGCACATCATGCTTGAGGGGTCGCTGCAGGGCTGGGTGATCACCTTCCGCGATCGCAACGAGATCGACTCGCTGAGCGCCCAGCTCAGCCAGGTCAAACGCTATGTCGACAACCTGCGCATTATGCGTCATGAGCAGCTAAACCGGATGACCACCCTCTCCGGCCTGCTGCATATGGGCCGCTATGAGGAAGCCATTGGCTACATTCAGGCGCAGTCGGAACACGCTCAGGAGCTTTTGGACTTTATCTCGTCGCGCTTCAGCTCCCCGACCCTGTGCGGCCTGCTGCTGGGGAAAGCCGCCCGCGCGCGGGAGAAAGGTGTCGAACTGTGCTTTGACCCGGCCTGCAGGCTGGACAGGCCGTTTCTGCCGCTGGGGGAGCAGGAGCTGATTTCGATTATTGGCAACCTGATGGATAACGCCATCGAAGCGACGCAGCGGTCGCCGCTTCCCCACGCGCCAGTAGAAGTGCTGATAAAGCTCAGCGAACAGGAGCTGATTATTGAAGTGGCGGATCAGGGCGTGGGCATTCAACCCGCGATCCGTGAGCGGATATTTGAACGCGGCATCACCACCAAAACGCGCGGCGATCATGGGATTGGTCTGTATCTGATCGAAAGCTATGTCACGCAGGCTGGCGGCGCGATAGAAGTTGCCGATAATACGCCGCGCGGCGCCATTTTCTCCTTGTTTATCCCGGCCGCGGGAACCGCCCGGCAACTGGAAGACACCGACTATGCAACATGAACTTATCGACGTACTGATCGTTGAAGACGAGAACGAACTGGCACAGCTGCACGCGGAGCTGATAGGCAAACATCCGCGCCTGAGGCTGGTGGGCATTGCCTCTTCGCTGGCCGCGGCCCAGGCGGAGCTTGCCAACAAACAGCCGCAGCTGATGCTGCTGGATAACTATCTGCCGGACGGAAAAGGGATTTCACTGGTCAATGACCCCATGCTGGCTCGCGCCAACTGTTCGGTGATTTTCATCACCGCCGCCAGCGATATGGACACCTGCAGCCAGGCGATCCGCAACGGCGCGTTCGACTACATCCTCAAACCCGTCTCCTGGAAGCGGCTCAGCCAGTCGCTGGAGCGGTTCGTGCAGTTTGCCGAACAGCAGCGGGTCTGGAAGATTGTCGACCAGCAGAACGTCGATTCGCTGTATCAGCTCCAGGCGAAAAACTACCGCCAGGACAACGGCAGTAAAGGCATTGAGGAAAATACGCTGGCGCGGGTGCAGGCGCTGTTTAACGACAAGGCAACGCACTGCTTTACCGTGGACGAGGTGGTGAGCGAGACGGGATTAAGCAAAACCACCACCCGTCGCTATCTGGAGCACTGCGTGGAGGCCGGTTTTCTGACGGTGGAGATGCTGTACGGTAAGATTGGGCATCCGAGGAGGATGTACCGCCGCGCAGAAGCCTGATGCAGTATTGTAGGCCCGGTAAGCTTGCGCCACCGGGCATTTCGCCGGGTGGCGCTAACGCTTACCCGGCCTACGTTCGAGAGAGTCTACTTTAGAACATACCCATACAGCCGCTTAATCCCGTCGGGATCCTTCTCGCTGTAAACGCCCTGCAGCTCCGGCGAGAAGCCCGGCAGCAGGTTGATGCCCTCTTCCAGCGCCAGGAAGTAACGCTGTACCGCCCCACCCCAGACTTCACCCGGCACCACGCACAGTACGCCAGGCGGATAGGGCAGCGCCCCTTCGGCAGCAATGCGCCCTGCAGCATCCCGGATGCGAACCAGCTCCACGTCGCCGCGAATATAGGCCCGGTTTGCATCCTGCGGGTTCATCACTACCTCAGGCAGGCTCTCCTTGCGGAACATCGCCTTCTGCAGATCCTTCACGTCGAAGCTGACGTAGAGATCGTGCATCTCCTGGCACAACTGGCGGAGGGTATAATCCCGGTAGCGCACCGGGTATTTCTGGAAGATCGTCGGCAGCACGTCCGCGAGCGGCGTATCGTCTTCAATATGCTGTTCAAACTGGCCCAGCATCGCCACCAGCTGCGCCAGCTTCTCGCGGCTTTCGGCGGGCGTCAGCAGGAAGAGGATCGAGTTAAGGTCGCACTTCTCCGGCACGATGCCGTTTTCACGCAGGTAGTGCGCCAGAATCGTCGCCGGGATCCCGAAATCGGTGTACTCCCCGGTTTCGGCATCGATGCCCGGCGTGGTCAGCAGCAGCTTGCACGGGTCGACAAAGTACTGCTCGCTCGCATAGCCTTCAAAGCCGTGCCATTTGGCCCCCGGCTCGAAGCTGAAAAAGCGCAGCTCGCTGGCGATGGCGTGCGTCGGATGATCCTGCCACGGCCGCCCCGCCACCGCCGGCGGGATAAACGGTTTGATCATATGACAGTTGGCAACGATCGCCTTGCGCGCCTCAATGCCCAGCTCCACGCACTCCGCCCACAGCCTGCGTCCGCTCTCCCCTTCGTGGATCTTGGCATTCACGTCCAGCGCGGCGAACAGCGGATAAAACGGGCTGGTGGAGGCGTGCAGCATGAACGCGTTGTTCAGCCGCTTGTGCGGGCAGAAACGCGCCTGACCGCGAATGTGGTTATCCTTCTTATGGATCTGCGAGGTTTGCGAGAACCCGGCCTGCTGTTTGTGCACCGACTGGGTCACAAAAATGCCCGGATCGTTCTCGTTCAGCTCCAGCAACAGCGGGGAGGTTTCCGCCATCATCGGAATAAACTGCTCGTAGCCCACCCACGCGGAGTCAAAGAGGATGTAGTCGCAGAGATGGCCGATCTTGTCGATCACCTGACGGGCGTTGTAGATCGTCCCATCGTAGGTGCCAAGCTGAATGATCGCCAGGCGGAAAGGACGCGCCTCGTCGGCCTTCTCCGGAGCCGCCTCGCGGATGAGATTGCGCAGGTACGCGTCGTCAAAGCAGTGGTCGTCAATCCCGCCAATAAAGCCAAACGGGTTACGCGCGGCCTCAAGATACACCGGCGTGGCGCCCGCCTGAATCAGCGCCCCGTGGTGGTTGGATTTATGGTTATTGCGGTCGAACAGCACCAGATCGCCGCGGGTGAGCAGCGCGTTGGTCACCACCTTGTTGGCCGCCGACGTGCCGTTCAGCACGAAGTAGGTTTTGTCCGCGTTGAACACCTTCGCCGCGAACTTTTGCGCGTGCTTGGCGGACCCTTCGTGGATCAGCAGATCCCCCAGCTTTACGTCGGCATTGCACATGTCGGCGCGAAACACGTTCTCACCGAAGAAATCATAGAACTGCCTTCCCGCGGGGTGCTTTTTGAAAAACGCCCCGTGCTGGTGGCCCGGACAGGCGAAGGTGCTGTTGCCCATCTCCACATACTGGCTCAGAGTGTCGAAAAACGGCGGCAGCAGATTCTCTTCGTAACGGCTGGCAGCGGTCTCCAGCTCCAGAAACTCCTGAGCTTTACCCGAGATGACCGCGGTGGCGCCGTCAGGCACGTCCGTTGGCTCCTGCGAGAAAATAAACACCGGTAAGTGGAAGCCCGTGCGTTTCAGCAATGCAAGGATGCCGCTGCGACTCTCTGTCGCCGTGATGACGACGGCCGCCACATCGGTAAAATCCGTGCTGTCCAGCGTCACCTTTTCACGGTGCGTAGACACGGTTGAGAGCAGCTCGCGGCTGACGGCGATTTTCATGGTTTTCATAAGCGCAATTACCCTCACCGGGCGGTGAGACAGGGAGGAGAAAATTCGCGCAATAATGTCACCTTTTATTTTGAGGTGCAAGAAGGAATCAGTATGCAGTGATATCACCCAAAGCTAAGGCCCGCGCGGCGCTGACGTGCCATAATAATGCAATATCAATGATTAAATAACAGGAGTTAAGCGTGGTTATCGGGCCATTTATCAACGCAGGAGCCGTACTGCTGGGCGGGGTGCTCGGCGCCGTGCTGAGCCAGCGGCTGCCGGAGCGAATTCGCACCTCCATGCCGTCAATATTCGGCCTGGCATCGTTAGGGATCGGCATTCTTTTAGTGATCAAATGCGCCAACCTGCCCGTGATGGTGCTCGCCACCCTGCTCGGCGCGCTCATTGGCGAATTTTGCTATCTGGAAAAAGGCATTAACGGCGCGGTGAGCAAAGCCAAAAATCTGATAGCCCGACCGGGCAAGGCGAAACACGGCACGCACGAGACGTTTATTCAGAACTATGTCGCCATCATTATTCTGTTTTGCGCCAGCGGCACCGGGATTTTCGGCTCAATGCAGGAAGGGATGACGGGCGACCCGAGCATTTTGATTGCAAAAGCGTTTCTTGATTTCTTCACCGCCACTATTTTTGCCACCACGCTCGGCATTGCCGTTGCCGCGATCTGCGTGCCGATGCTGCTTATTCAGCTGGCGCTCGCCACCTGCGCCACGCTGATTCTCCCGCTCACCACGCCGGCGATGATGGCAGACTTTACGGCCGTCGGCGGCCTGCTGCTGCTGGCGACAGGGCTGCGCATCTGTGGGATCAAGATGTTTGCCGTGGTGAACATGCTGCCCGCGCTGCTGATCGCGATGCCGCTCTCCGCGCTCTGGACGCACTTTTTCGCTTAAGGATGCGGCGAAATGGTGAGAGATTGCGCAGTCTGTAACGAAAACAACATTTTTCGTTGACGCCACGGGGCAGATCGGGTTTAATGCGCCCCGTTGCCCGGATAGCTCAGTCGGTAGAGCAGGGGATTGAAAATCCCCGTGTCCTTGGTTCGATTCCGAGTCCGGGCACCACTTCTTCAGAGCCTGTTCGTTAAGAGATGAGATCCTTAACGGGCAAGACAGTAGTCCCCAGACGGCATGATGATGGTACTTGTGTTACCGCATCAGTTGAACACGGGACTTAAATCCAGAGGATGTTGTCACCATCCTCTGGATTTCTCACGTCCACAATTTACTTCACGAACGTATTTACCCTCAGATCTTCCCTGTGTCAATCTTTTGTAAAGCAAACATCCCTTTTTTTTCCATTTTTAATTTCATCAACTTAGATTTAACTTAAGATTAGTCTTATGCCGCATCCAGCTCCTCCAGCAAGTCCCGGACCTTATCCAGGTCACTTTCAACATACTCCAGCGTGACCGCCGGCGTTGAATGACCCAGCAGGTCCTGTGCCATCTTCAGATTACGATCCGGCAAACGCATCAGGTTAGTCGCGATGGTGTGTCGGAATCTGTGCGGGCTGACTGTAAAACCGCATTCTCGTGAAAGTCGTCTGAAAAACGCACGCAACGGCGGATAATCCATGTTGCTGCTGATTTCATTCTTCCGGCCATCAAAGCGAGATAGATTAAACAACTGGTCCTGCATCTTCGCGCCACGTTCAAGGGAAAGGTTATGGAGCCTTTCAAGTCTGGGGCGGAGGTTTTCAGTAATCGGAACCCTGTGTTCCTTATGGTTCTTGGAACCCTCAGGCCGGAGATTAATCCAGCGGTGCTCAAAATTTACATCCTCCAGGCGAATGTGCAGCAGCTGGTTCTGGCGCATTCCTGTCCTCCGCAATGCATCCAGTACCGTTAGCCAGAACCATGCTGGCCGTAAGGCGCTTTTTCTTAACTCCATCATACCAATCCGTTCATCCTCTTCCCTTGCCAGCATGTGCAGATAAATTTTATTCATCTGCACATCAGTCAGTGTTTTTTTGCGTTTGACATCAGGTCGGGTAATTACGCCGTTGAAAGGGTTTTCCCTCATCGTTACAAGCCCATTAACGATGGCGTGATTAAATATAGCGCGCATATGAGTCACTTTATTATTCCATGTCGTTCTGCTCAGTCCTTCCTCATGGATAATTTTTCGGCGCCACGTTAAAACCAGCGTTTTATCAACCTGCTCTGGTGAAATACCTTTCCCGCTAAAGGAAATGAATGATCTGACTACCTTCCTGTAGCTCCACTCCGTAGCCGGGCGCAAAGATTTACTGAAAAAATAATCATCAAGCACTTCTTCAAATGCATTGTTCATATTCACCTCGTATATTGTTATTCTGACTTAAATAATAGTATTAATTTCTTCGTGCAAGCCATACGCTGTCCGGTGGACAGGTTCCTTTTCTGTAAATAATGTCAGCACTCAGCATGTATCCTGACATTTTGGTGTAACGACCGCTTTTGTCCGGCGTATCGTATTTATGGTAATGCCAGAGGCCTTTACCATTTCGTGAATAATGAACGTTCAGAGCTTCAAAGCTTTTTTGTAACTCTGATTTATCCAGTGACACGTTTGTATTCAGCGATAAATATTTAAAAAAACACTCAGGTGAAACAATGAATACAAACTGAGCCAGAATATGTGCAAAACTCTCGCCCTCATTGACACTAACCGTACCGTCAAGGATTGAGGATTTCAGCCAGTCCAGAAACTTTTCTCCTGGAGTGCCAGATTCCATCCCGACCAGCGAAGGCTCTTCAGAAGAAGTAGTTTCAACCTTCGCTTCAACAACAGGAGCACCAGAACCCGACATCTGGTCAAGCACGCTAAGAAGTTCTGCGGTTGATACCGACTCATCCGGGACAGTTTCATCACCTGTTCGTTCATCGGATGACTGTGTATCATGATTATCAAATGCCGAAAGCAACGTAACCTGACCGGTAACATCCTTAGCAGCATAATCACCTGTCTGGTTAGTATCGTAACCTATTGAAGCATTGTTAATTGGCTCTGGAACCGGTGTTATATTTTTGTGACTGGACGTTTGATGCATATCGTCGTCTATTAAATTTGGGATATTGTTTGTTCTGGATTCTTCCTCCCCTTCCTCCCCTGTGGTGATCACCTTATCGCTTTCAGAGGGGCTTGCTGTACCAGAAACGGTTCCTGATTTATTGGCAACGCTGGCAAGCGCATCGCTGATGATGCTGTTGAGAATTCCAGACTGAGCTTTTTGTCCGCTGAGATACAAAAATAGCGCACCTGAAATCGCCGGCCAGCGTTGAAGCCAGATAGCCGCAGCATCCGGGATGAGTTTACTGGCAATGTACATGCCGTTCATTGAAGCCGTTCTCCCCTGCCGGGGACGCACCCGCCAGTTTGCACCGGGTATTTCCATCCCCGGACACCAGGCTTTTCCGTTCGCCAGGCTCCCTTCAATCTGCGACAACCAGTCAAGATGATGAAAAAGCCCAGCCCAGAACACTGCGCATATCCAGGCAGGCCCCTGCTCTGCCTGCTCCTCAGGCGTCGCTCCCGGAGGTAACATCATACCGCGTACCAGCCTCACGGCACTTGCGGCCACGGATAAACTGAGGTTAGTAAAGCTCCCTGGTGTGGAGAACGGCCCCGCCCAGGCTGCCGGTATTTCCTGAACCCGAACAGCCATTTGCTCTAAGGGTTTAAGCCAGAATTCGTCAAAGGCTGACTGTGACAGTGGGCAATTTTCCCGCAACATCCGGACGATCTTCTGTCGCTCCGCAGTTCCCAGTAACAACTGACCGGACCGTACGTTCCTGAACCCTCCCGCTTGTGCCGGCTGCACGGATGGCCTTACTGAGTGTTCCGTTCCGACTGCCAGCCCAAGGCCTGTTAACCATTTCAGTCCACGCATAACCACCCCATAACCAGATTCCGAATTGACGCTACGCTATGGAGACGGTTGTATTTTGCAAGTCAAAAGCCTTAGTTCCTGATTAAACAAAACGAACTTGCATTAATCCTTAAAGGCCGGTTCACAGTTTTCAGATGAAGATAATTAATCAGCATGCTTCCTTAAGTGCCATCAGAAATCTGAGGGGAAGCGACAGGAATGCAAAGATTAGTGGTCTCTGGAATTATCCTCTGCTGGGGTCTTGCGAGTTACGGGCTCATCACTCTAATTACGGGGTATCAGGATGGGATGGTGTATCTCTGGGGGCTTGTTTTGCTATCCCCTTTTTCTCTGAGAGTGGTGAACTGGATGCAGCGCAGACTCATCAACCAGCCCTGCATCCTGAGCTACCATAAGCGCAGCTCAAGGATATTCGTGCATCTGTCGCCAAGCCAGCCAACCGTCAGTATTTCATCCGAACGTGTGGTCTGGTTCTGGAATGGAGTGCTAACCAGTATAGAGGACGCTCTCAGTGGTAAAGAAAACACCATCGTGATTGCCTCCCATCTCCTGACCTCTTATCGAATTAAACGTATCAGAAGGCATCTTCAGATTCAGGCCGGACATTACCGAAGCCATGTCATACATGTCCCCTTCACACCCGCTGCGCGTGCAGTTATGCAACTGGAAATTCTTCTTGCACAGTGGCGTTGGCGTGTACCGTCCAGAGCGTTATGGCCCGTTCTTGTCATACGAAAAACTTTCAATCCGAAAAAATAATTTCCCCTGTTTTGATTATTCACCTGTTGTCACACTGGCTACATCAATGTAGTCGATCTGAACGATCGATTTTCAACGTTATACATCCACTCTGGTGCGCGGTAACGTATCCACAGTGGATACAATAATTAATAACTTAAGTCGAATTAATGTATTAGCCAACACCGGGAAATTATATGAACCGTCTGAACATCACCTCCATCCTTGCCAGTATCATCACTGAACGGGATGAAAATATGCAGCAGCTGGTAGCCCAGCTTTCGGACGGAAAGAAAACGTCTGGCAGCCCTATTGCAATACGTTTTAAACCAGCTGTCAGGGATTTCGTCACACTGGTATCAGGACGCCTGGGTATTTCATCAGCTGAACTGGTCAATATTCTCGTCGAGGGTATCATGCGCGAGACGCTTATCCCCCGACAGGCTGTGATCACACATATCCACGAACGGTTCTGGCTGCTGATGGATGAGCACCGCCTGTCGGTACTGGACGTGGCTCGCCTGCTCTCGGACTGGAATATCGGTCTGAGCGTTCTGGAAAGCCGTGAAAGAACGATGGATTACTTAACTGCACCTTTGCTGAAACAGCTATCTGACTGGTTCTGTGTAAGTACCAGATGGCTGGAAGGAAGTGATCCCCGGCCAGTGTACCTGACCGCTTTCAGCGAATGGATGCAGGTTGCCATGATAATTAAAAAAAGAATTCAGGAATATACATCTGACGACAACCTGACCCGTCCTGACATATTCCTGGTCAAAGAGAATCAATACACCTCAGGAGATATCAAAAACGAATCCGGACATGTTTTCATTTTTATTCGGCGCTATAAAACCGTTAATAACACAACAATTCGTGTAGTTGAATGTATCGGACATTGTCCATCTTCAGGTGCTTATAAAACACAACTTAATTCATTCCTGAGCATGAGCAACATTCTCTTCAGGGCGCATATTCTCAACAGTTTCGACACATTTTATGCATCCGGTTATTTACTGCATGCGCTGAGAGAAGGAAAGATACTTCCGGCCGCTGCACTGTGGGAGATTCAGAAACTTCAACGAACAGAGTCAGGTAAGTTTTCTCAAAATATTTGGACCGAAGAGGAAAGAGAACCTTTTCTTTTCCCTGAGGAATTTATAACACCAGAATGGAGTAAATTTGTTAGCCAAATAACAGCCCTCAATATTAAGTGAAATAACTAGTCAGACACATTGTTTTATTGGTGCGCCAGCGCCAGGGGATTTTTTTGCCTTAAACACCATAAACGACAAAGGATATAAATGATGAAAGCTTCAATTTCAATGATTACACGCTGCGTTTCCCTTGCTCTTCTTGTTTCCGCAGCGCCGTCGGTTAATGCTGCGACGAACTGGATGGAGGCACGCGGTGATGCTATGGGTGGCACCGGCGTGGCATCCGCGCACTACGGTACAGCTGCTCTGTCTAACCCTGCTCTGTTAACTACGTCCGGACCAACCGATGATTTCAGCCTGGTGCTGCCATCGGTGGGCGCCCGGGTCTCTGACCCGGATAAAACCGTGGATAAAGCGGATGATGTTAAGGACCTCTGGGATCGTTTCGACAGCGCCGTCGCTAATCAGTCCGGTGTCAGCGAAAGCGCCGCGGCACTCAAGAGTAAGCTTCAGGATTTGAAAAACACACATGCGAACGGCCAGGTCGGGGCTTCAGTTATTGCAACTGTGCCGAACCAGACACTACCGTTCGCCGTTGTGGTGAAATCATGGGGTACTGTCTCTGTCGATGGTAAGGTAAGCGATCACGACCTGGAATACCTCGACAAGGTCGCCGATGGCACAATCCCCCCTTCTGCAGTGGATACTGACTCACTTACGTCAAGAGCCTACGGTCGTGCGGCTGTGATCACCGATGTCGGCGTGGCCATGGCGCATGAGTTCGAAACTGCAGGACATGCCTGGTCCTTTGGTATCACACCAAAATACCAGCGCGTTGATCTGTTTAACTACAACGTTTCCGTCAGTAATTTTGACAAAAACGACATTGACTCCAGCGAGTACCGCAATACCAAAACCGGTTTTAACGCCGACGTCGGTCTGTCCACAAACCTGAACGATAACTGGACTCTCGGTCTGGCCGTACAAAATATCATCCCCCGCTCAATCGATACCAAAGAAGTAAATGGTGAAAAGGGAACGTTCAAGATTAAACCGCAGGCCACGGCCGGCGCCTCATGGCACAACAGCTTCATCACAACCGCGCTCGATGTCGACCTGACTGAAGCGAGTGGTTTCACCAGTGATAATAAGCGTCAGTTTGCAAGTCTGGGTGCCGAGATTAATGCCTGGAACTGGATGCAGGTGCGCGCGGGTTACCGCCAGAACATGGCTTCCGGAGAAGGCAATGCTTTCACTGCCGGCCTGGGGTTCTCTCCGTTTGATGTGGTTCACCTGGATATCACGGGCATCGCAGGCACTGATCGTACCTACGGGGCGGTTGCACAACTTCAATTCACTTTCTGATCCAGCAAAATGAAGGGGCTGTTTACTGACAGCCCTGGAAGTCCTCAGGAGAACACTATGAAAAAACTCATTCTTTGCTCAGGTATCTCTTTTGTACTTATGGCTCTTGCGGGGTGTAGCCAGAACCAGCTCAATCAGTTTCAGCGACAACTGTCAGATGTCAGCACAATGATATCACCTGGAGAGCAGCATACTTCTGACAAACAGGCTGAACGTAATGAGATTACCCAGGCATTCAGCCTGCCAGTCGGCGTAGATACTGCTGCACTACGCCTGAAGCAACATTATGGTTTTCCCTCAGATGAAGATGTTTCAGCAGCAAGAAACAATGGCCAGGGAAATGCTGGCTGGTCAGCATCGGCAATTTCGGAAGGTGCCAGTTGGTCAGCCCAACCCGGGTCTTATTATCGCATGAGCCGGAACTGGGCAGCTAATGATCGTCTGACAATAGAAGTCACAGGCGATGCTAAACGCAGCAACGTGACCGCAATTTATCGTTCCTCCAATCCGGAGCATCTTAAACCTGAATGGACCGCGCGCCTGTGGAAACAAATTCCGGAAGTCGCAGGCGGTACGAAGGTTAGTCGGGAGGTTGGGCAATGAGCAAGTCACCTTCTACAAGGCCGCAGGAGACTGATATGTCCAGTTTACCAACTGGTGAAAATATCAAAGCCATTGAAAAGCTAATTAGCGATGCCTCAGAGGTTATTGCAAAACGCGAGCGCTCAGTCAGACGTGCAGAACGAAATCTGGAAATAGCCGAAGACCACCTTGCAGACCTGGAAAATCAGAGAGATGAACTCGTCATAGCGAGCTGGGGAGATGCTCCCAATTGGCATGGAATATTTAGTATGAGTGAGGATGCCTCAACTACCATGCGAGCATACCGTGATAAATGGGTCGGTACGATCGCAGGTCTGCGTCTGACTGCCTTCGGCAATATTTATACCGGACAGTCAGTTTACGGGATCGGTTTCACAACAAAGTCTGAAGAAGAACTGGAGCAAACAATCCAGATGGTGGAGTTTGTTCTGCCGTACCTTATTGCTGATGAGCGAAAAGAAAAATCATTAATGATTTATAACTACCCCGCGGTGGACTGCTGCCACAGCTTCGTTTTTAATATCGAAACAGGTACATATGGCATCGCCACAGATCGCTTTATGTCACGTCAGGAAACGATGG
This sequence comes from Enterobacter sp. 01-M-03-SI-ECC, assembly GCF_047530215.1. Classification (NCBI taxonomy): domain Bacteria; kingdom Pseudomonadati; phylum Pseudomonadota; class Gammaproteobacteria; order Enterobacterales; family Enterobacteriaceae; genus Enterobacter; species Enterobacter sp. 01-M-03-SI-ECC. The sequence goes on along the minus strand of NZ_JBLKDA010000047.1, from coordinate 4,816 downwards.
AGTTTCCCTCACTGGAATTCGCACTTCGTCACCTCCAGGCAAACACCTTAATAGACGATGTAGATAAACTGAAAAGCCTGAACGATGAGGTGACGGAATGAAAGATGTGTACTGGGTAGTCGAAGCCAACGGGAAGGAAATTGGCGCTATGACACTGGATGAGTTTGAATACATCCACAAGTCCGTAAAGGCAAACTGGATGAACAGGATCGTTGCCGTTATCAGGTTTTTCTTTTTCCCTGCATATAAGAAAACAGGCCTGTACTGGCCTGAAATCGAAGAGGAAGTAAAAGCACTTTTGCAGGTCAGAACTGATGCTCCGCTAACCATTAAATTCGTTCGCGGAGAAATGCCAACTCAGATAAGACTACTATAACGGCCAGTAGCAAGATGCTGCCTCATCAACCATTCAATCTCTATACCCAATAAAAAAGCCCCCGGGAGGGAGCTTTTTATTATTCAGGCGGCCTGATTCAGGACATGACGTAAACGACCGGGCCAGTTGCCCTGGTAATGCGCAAACGTATGCAACACACGACGGCGTTCATCGCAAAGAGAGTTGCCAATAACCACTTCACCTGGCACTCCACACAGCGTTAACTGAATATAAGCCATCCCCGCAGCCAGCGGATCGATATCAGTAGCTGAAACCCACAAATACCGGTGTGGTGAATAACCGGCATCGCGCAGCACAGTGGCAAATGCGAGCGCCATACATCCCGCGCCACAGGCTGGCTCCGCCAGGGTAATAAAAGGCTTGTCCGCAAAATTATCAGCAACGTTGCCGAGCTGCATGCGCGCCATCATGATGCCCACATCCCATGGGGTAAAAAACTGACCACGATATTTATCACCCAGTTCAAGCTGCATGAAAACCTGTCCAAGAAAATCACCCGGTGAATCATCCAGCCCATTGACAACATGGGCCAGCAATTCTGCCATACGGACTACATCCTTCTTTTCATAACGTGCAACTATGCGCAGATATTTCTGCTCCCGCTTTTCGCAGAAACTGAGGGCATTCTGAAGAGCAATAACGCTGCAACTGATGAAGTCTTCAAAAACCTGATGTCGATGGTGATAACGAGCAGTCTGGTTGAAAAGCGAAATGAACGCCTTTTCATGGTTTATTAGATTTTTCATGCATGTTTCCTTTAACGGGAAACACGCCCCTGACAGGGAAACAGTGTTTCCCGTCAGGGTGAAAAAAAGCCACAACAAGTGTTGTGGCCAGTATGTTGAACCGGTTAGCCCGGGTTATCCTGGTTTAGTGTCAGGCCCGAATGCTCCCGTATTGTGCCGCTGGCGCCGCATATGGCGTTACCGCTGTGGTTTCCGTAGAGACAAGGTACATTCTTGCTGTTTCACCGTTGCTCAGTTGCTGCATTTCTTCCGGCCAGGGGCCACTGTCAACGTGATCACCGCGGTCAAAACAGTTATATCCGGAAAAACCTTCATCCACTGATTTCCAGTAATGACGGATCTCACAGTCAAACAGCTCTGACATCTCACCCATAACCTCTCCAGATGGCGGGTACCAGGGGGTATCGAACGTCAGTAATATCGTGCCCAGTGATTCACGGCTCCAGTTGGCTTTATGACCAGCCGGGAACTCCACACCATACAGCTGCGTGTAAAGATCTGCAGTTGTGTTAAGCCCCCGGAACAAACCACTGTTACCGTTCAACTCAGTTGCAAGACGTGACGGCATTATCATCAGCATATCGCAGGGACAACTCGCGGCCGGCATTATACTGAGCCATTCCCAACGCTCCTGCGGATCGAACTGTTCCCCGAAGCTGGCAACACCAAACCAATCAGCATAGTGAACAGCCATCAACTGGGACATTATCTGGCGCGATGAAACTGGAATACTCTCCCATTTAAGTGTTTCCAGGCCGGACTGAACCCAGATCTTCTCCATACGTGCAATAGTAGCGCTGTCGAGCCACGCATCCTTTTCCATTAATTCCAGGAAATGCTGGAACGCCTGGTTTGCCGAAGTAGAAGCCCCCGTACCGGCGGCCGTAAGCATCGGATAAGCAGTAAACTCTGTCGCTTTTGTTGGCTTAAGTATCCCGGCACATCCAGCAAGAAACAGCTTTATGGCCTGCCGTATGGCATGTCGATAACGCGGAGTTTCAGTGCCGGCAATCCAGGACTGCATCACGTCAATACAAACAGATTTCGCGGTGATTTCCAGACGGTTTTTGCACCATGAAAACATAGTTATTACTCCTCTTTAGTTTAGACAGAGGGCATCTCCCTGAGGAGATACCCTCAGGGGATGCTGATGGCCAGGGCCATCAAGTTTATTGTTAAGCAGCCTTGTTCTGTTCCGGTTGTCGGTTCAGTGGCTGCAGTAAAAATTCCGACGCTTCCCGGGCAAACCGGCAGGCGCGGAAAAAGGCTTTTTTATCGTCACGGAGTACCTTCAGCCAACTGGCCAGATAGCTTTCATGCTGAACATCACCGTAAATACCCAGCTCTGCACAAAGAAAAGCACTGCCTGTTTCGGCAATAAGCTCCTCAAAGGCGTAAACCGGATCACCGAATTTTCGCGAAGAAGTTGTTATCCCTTCACGGCTAAGGCGGCGGCTGTGGCCGGTTGCATGAACCAGTTCATGCAGTAGTGTGGACCAATAATCAGCTTCAGAATTAAACTGCGAAGTCGTAGGTATCACAATTCGATCGGTTGATGGCTGATAATACGCCCGGTTTTGTCGGTACGATGTGCAAACCACACCGGTTGCATTCAGTACTGACAGTACCTGCTCCTGTTGTTGTTCACTGAGTATGGAATGCCGCTCCTTTTCTGCCTCTGTTGGCGGCATGCCGGCAACAGCATCCGGCAGTCCATCACACTGGGCGACATTGAAAAGTTGCAGCGGCTTCAGCATTGCAAGCGACTCCATGACGGGATTACCGTCTTTATCGAACAGCTTGTTATCGTTACCATCCGTCGCCTGTTTCTCAAACGGTTTGTAGATGATGGCCATCGAGCTGGTTTCACCCTTACGCACCTGACCACCCACGGCTTTCGCCTGCTGGTATGTCAGCCATCGATCGGATGAAAATCCCCGCTCTTCAGCAGACATCCACAGCAAGGGTATATTCACTCCGCTGTAATGGCGGCCGGTTGTGGCATTCACCGGTAACGCGCTGCCATGTACGTTCTGTGCAGAACGCCACGGCCGGCGCCACGGTGGAACCCCTTTTTCCAGGGCGGCAATGATTTTGTCGGTGACCTGCTGGTAAAGATCGGCTTTCTGAGCCGGCGCGGCCTTACGGCCGCGAATGGATTTGTTCATAAGGATGCAACCTGTAAAAAAGGGCGCATCCTCCCCGGGGCGGAAGAATGCGCCACCGGGAGTGGAAAAAAGTCAGAGATAGTCAGTAATACAACCTAGCGGCGGGTTCCCGCGTAACGGAAAGAGCCATCAGACATCACCTCGCTGACGCTGCTGCGTACGCTGCGAACCGCACTCTCAAACATCGTGCGATCAGCCGGTTTTGCCCGTTTACAGTCGAGACGGATTACCCTGTCAAGCACAGACAGCGCCTGTGAGCGCCAGCTCAGACGTTCCGCATTCCCTACACAGGCAGGTAAATGCCGGAGAGACTGATCGTAGAGCCAGCGAATATTGCTGCGATATTCCTCCACCAGGACATACACCTTTTCTGGCGGACGGGTCTCCTTACGAATTGTCATACCAGTCCCCAGTGGACCGGCCGATGGCATCATAAAAAGATCGTGGTGTTCGTTCAGAACGGCGTCGACTTTGCTCTGCTCCATAAAGGTCTGAAAAGCGTATTCCTTCTCGGGAATTAACAGGTCTGCATTTTCCGACCAGTTTGCATCTTTCGAGGGATTACAACCTTCCGCCCATGCCCTGAGCCATTCGCCGGGGTTTCGGTCATCCGGAACCCGGATGTATATACCAAGATTCTTTTCAAGCAGCAGTGGCCTTTGCATACCGCCCTGCTGTGATAAAAGAGGGCGTAATTCGGTTGAGGTAAAGCGAATCATCAGGACTCCTTAAATTAATAAGGAGGAGACCTCCCCTGGAGGGAAGGTCCCTCCGGGAAGTGTTAATCAGTCAGAACTGATTCAGTCGAAACGGTAACGCAGCCAGGCCATCTGCTGCGCCATCTGCCGTCCCGCCCGTAAAGCCTTACGTGCGGAGGCAAACTGACCGGCGCTGGCCAGTTGCTGATACTGCCAGTCACGCGAACTGTAGCCCGTTCTGCGTGAAATGATGGCGGTAAAACCCCCTTCAGACTGAACGACCTCGGCGCGGAAACTGCTGTGACCGCTACGGTTGGTGAACCATTCGGCCTGCTGCTGCCGCATTGCTTCTGAAATGCGGCTGAGGACGCGCGTGGTATGGGTGATAAGCAACAGTATTATACTGCTCATGGTTTTCTCCTTAGTTGATGCGGAGAAAACCATCACCGCAGATGCAGGGAGGTTGTCCCCGCATGGGTGGGTAAAAACGTCATCAGATGGCTTCTGTCAGAAGCCTCTGCAGATCACTTGGTCATCATTACGGATGAAAAGATGACTGCATTTCATCAGGTTCAAAATCCCGGCTTGCCGGAATTCTTAACCGGTAATCAGCCCCTTTTACAGGATGCAGCCGGTGGCGAAAGCAGTGAAGATGTCGTTTCCCGGACCACAGGGAACTGACCTCCTGTGGATTGGCCCCTATATTTCCATACACTTTTTATCACTTAACCCATGACTGGTTCGTCGCCGCAGATATTCCCGTGGCGAACGATACCCCAGTGCACTATGCGGATGCCATTCGTTGTA
>NZ_JBLKDA010000046.1:0-25546 GCF_047530215.1 Enterobacter sp. 01-M-03-SI-ECC | reverse complement strand
GCTTGTACCTCGGCAGTACAGCACGGGAGGTAGGACGACATTGCTGGGAATTAGTAAGCGAGGTAATAAAAAGATCCGAACTTTGTTGGTTCAATGTGCCAGGGTATTCATACAAAAACTGGAACACCAGTCTGGCAAATTGGCCGATTGGGTCAGGGATTTACTGTGCCGGAAAAGCAACTTTGTCGTCACTTGTGCTCTGGCAAACAAGCTGGCCAGAATAGCCTGGGCCCTAACGGCACGACAGCAAACTTATGTAGCATAACGGCAGAAATACACCGGTTTAAAGAATTACTGATCTGGTTTTGCGAATACTGATATTGATGATACTAACGGCCCACCGGCCTGTTGAGGAACCTGTAAAACGGAAAGGCTCATTGAAGCCGTATATTTTCTGGAGGTTCATCAGGCGCGGAACTCATCAAGGCGCGGGAATAAAATCCCATTCAGACGCCGGATAGATTCAAGCAAGCCAACTTGTCGTCAAAATCGGTGTTGCAAAAACGGGAGTGACCATAGATTCCGTTTTCTGAGACGACCCCTGATCGGGCTGAATGAGCAGGAATTTCCTGGCGGCAAACCCGATGATGTTTACAGCGTTCGCACATCGATGAACACCCCTCCGGCCGAAGAGGAAATCGAGGAGGAACGTCGGCTGTTTTATGTCGGTATCACTCGCACAAAACAGCAGCTAAATCTGGTGGTCCCTCTTGATGAAGGGCTTGCGCGGTGGCTCAAAAACCGCTGGGATAGCACCCCGAAGAAGTCACCGATAGCTACTCGCTTCGTCTATGAGGCTGGCTGGACTGCTTGTGCGGTTACCAGTGATGCGATCTATAACAGCACGGTAGAGAAACAGAAGGCTGACTTCAGCAAGTTTCACCAATGGTATCTAAGAGATCTTCAGCGGCTAAAAGTCTAGGGCTACCGATACTTTTCGATTTCAGACAGGTGCTCGTTATCCAGATCAATTGTGGCTTTTCTTTCAGAAGCGAGCTTCTTCGCTCGCTTTGCATACTGAAGCCCCTTGGCTGGCTGCTCTCCGCGTAGGATCTGTTCAGCCTGCTTGCTCGTGCTGTGCCCCAGAAAGCGTTCGTACTGCTCGTCAGATACCTCAGTGCCGATCAGTCGTTCGATCCAGCCGCTTTTCGGCGGGTAACTTACGCCCAGCGCAAGCAACTGCCTTTTCTGTACCCACTATTTCCGGCGCGGCCGGCTTCAATCAAGGCTTTGGTTAGAACTACAGCCATTTGGGGACTCTCATACACAAACCTGAACCATGCGGGTCTGATTGGCGGTCAAGATAGCAGCGCATCGAAATCAACACTGAACTCTGCTTCTAAGAACTCAATCGTGGCTGGTTGGCTATCGAGCGATGCTTCCCGTGTAGACTCCAGTGCGCACTCCAATCGACGCAGCAGAGTAAACGGCAAAATGATCTTGCCGAAGTCGGTATGCTTGAAATCCCCCCCCACAGGTCTTCCGCGTTCTTCCAAATGAAATCAGCTTGCGAAGCAGCCGAACCTACGAACTCTGCCATCTTGGCCTCCAACCAACTTTTGCACGAAACGGCACATCTTCCAAAAGAGGGTTGTCAACCAAGTTTTGCACAAAACGGACTTTGATCCATTTCTAACTAAAATCTACAATCCAACCTCAGATTGCAAATAGCCTATGTTTATTACAGATGGTATGGTTCGTGTTTTTGTTTATTCGATGGCAACTGTACTCTTTCTGCCGCTTGGCTTGTTGAAAAGCACGTGGTGGTTTTCACCATTGTTTGCGATAGCTGCTATTGATTACTTAATGTTTCTGCGTCGACAAGGCTAGTTGCTGAACCTCATACCTCAGAGCAATCTGTATGTTTTTTACACCACTGGTTAAAAGGTCAGGCTACGTTCCTGACGTTTTTTAAAAAACAGTTTTATGTTTGATGCGTTACTGGTCTGTCTGGTAACCCAGTGGTACATTACCATTATTAAGGCTGGCTGGCGGTGGTGCATCATGCTTAAACGACCCTCTCTGAGCGTACTTTCCGACAGTCCTGTGCACCGCACCACTTACCCGGCAGGCCTATGTCTTGGTTATTCTTCGTTGTACCTTTTTCTTCAGCTTTATCCCTGACATGTCTGTCTGAACAGTTCTAAGCAAACCGGAATGTTGTCATGGCCAAAGTACAAGGGCTCTTTGTTGGATACCGAAAATTCGCTGTTGATCGCGACTGGCTTCGTCAGCAGGAAGAACAACGTTATCGGGATCGCCAGCGACAATTTGATGAATGGTCCAGGAAATGGGTCACTGTAACCAGGCTCAAAGAGACTCGTTTATGGACTGACGGAGCCATCAGGCGATGGTTGGGTGAACCTCAGCAGCAGGGTAAATATAAAGTTTTCCCCGTTGAAGCGGTTTTGGCTGCTGAGAAGTTGAATGAGTTTCGGCTCTGGCTTAAACCCCGACTGGAAAAGAAACGTGCCCAGCACCACCACTTTTTAATTCCATTTCTGTAAAGTAGAAACAACGGCAGTTCCGGCCGCATTCAAGGCTTCGGCATCTGGTCAGAAATAAAGCGCCATTTTTCAGTATAAGGGAGGTTAGATAGTGGAAGGTATTGAGACACTGAGTTTGCAGCTTGATGAGAATGAAACTATGGCCCTTGCTCAATTAGTTAAACGTCTGAGCTGGAGCGATCTTCGTGGCTGTGCTGTGAGTGACGAAGAAGCCTGGGTAATGAAAAGCGCAATTGAAAAATTACAACAGGCGTTAAGGGAAGAAGGTTATGCGCCTCGATGAGGCTGGCTTCGTTCTTTATTCCGATAACAAATTTGCTTAAGGACTAACTATGAGCCAGCACTGGTATGAGGTGAAAAGCAATCAGGGAATTGTTCAGGTGATTGTTGGGAGAAGATATTAATGTAATGCGTTTCTGCATTACATCAAGCAGATTAGCTTTTTCTGGTCAAAATAGACGATGTGATTTTTCTTTAGCCGAAGTCCATCCGCTCCCCACGCAACCGGTAAAGGTTCGCAGGTTTAATAAAGATAGGTTTCGTATCTCCCTAAGGGTGGGATAGGTAAACTCATAATGGCATCTGTGTTTACTATGTAAGTATTCGGGTAAAATTCATCTAATACAGTAAAGTTTAGTTTCTTACAAAAGCTTAATAAATATGGGTTTTTCACGTCTTCTATTACAACATCGCACCAGGGATTCGATTCACAGCAAAGCTTCAGAAAAGACTTAAACCATCCCTTGTTTTGTATTTCTTCCGGAAGCCGTACCACATGTATGGTCAGACAATCTCCATGATAACGATTAGTACTTTGTCTAAGCCCTACAACAATCCCCTTTTCTTGAATCTGTACACCTGCCTGATGCTCTTTCATGTCGGGCGTATAGTGCCTTGCTCTGTTTAACCAGGCCACCAGCTGCTGAGCCGTACTTGGTGATTCTTCAGCTATCCATTTCAGGTACTTGATGCGGTCCATATGCGCCTCCCTGTACGATTTCCAATGAACAAAGGCTCTACAGTATTAAGCTGCTGTAGAGCTCATTCAACCAAGCTCAAACTGTGCGTATTAAAGGATGCCTAACCTTTTTGTTTCATCGATCCACGGTCTGAATTCTTCCAGTAGATTATCATATAACTTTTCATCGCTAATCGAACCGAAATCATCCATGGCAAAGAAGTGGGTGTTATCAACCCGGCGGTCAGTAAAGTCATCCAGATTTTTGAGGATACCGTAGCTTGAACCACCCAGGCCGACAAACTTCCAGAAGATGGGGTAGTTGGCAGAACGCCGGATTGCATCTTTAATCGCCCGGGTCTTGCTGATCCCGCCATCGGTAATAAATACAACATACACCGGGATTTTCGAGTCCTTAAAGTAGTCGACTATTTCTTCCATCACAGGAGGCTCGTTGTTTGTCCCTCCGAGGCCCGGCAGGTTCTCCCAGGCTGAACGCTTTCCAGCCCCGCGAATGGACTGAATATATGTGTCCAGGTTGTCCAGTGTGACGTTTGGATACTTCTTATGCTTCTCTCCAAATCCCCAGACATCCATTTCACCGTCGTCGTCGAACTGGGCGGCAAGAACGGCGATGCGGTCCAGCACAGACTGAACGTTACCCTTACTGAACTGGCCACTCATTGAGCCGGATGCGTCAAGTACAAATGCAACCGCTGCCTCAAGGGTGTCCAGTTTATTTTTAGTAAGACTGACCGAGGCTTTTTTAGCGAGGCTTACAAGGCGCGGAGATCTGGTTTCCAGTTTCTTTTCCAGACTGATACGAGCAGGCTTTGCTGGCTGCGGAGCTGGCTGTGCGACATCAACGCCATAGCTAATGGCCAGAGGCTCAAGACCACCGTTGAAACCCTGCCCGAGCGCACGAAGCTTCCAGGCGCCATTGTGCCGATATACTTCACCCAGGATAATTGCTTTCTCACTGCGGCCCTGAGTCTCAGCCTGGAACTCAGCGATTCCTTGAGCCTGCATGCTCAACGAACTGAGCCCACTGATGGTATCTTCACCATCAATGACAACTGTGATTGCAATTTTACTGATGTTCGCAGGAACACGATCCAGTGCTATCTCAATGCTGGACTGCTGAGAACCGGTAACGAGCTTTACTGCCCCTTCAGGAGAAGACAGATTATTGTAAAAGATAAAGTCAGAATCGCCGCTGACCTTTCCCTGAGCATTAAGCAGGAACAGGCAGGTATCGGGTTCGCCTTTAAAGCCGGATTTGGTAGGGTACTGAAGATTCAGCCTGATCGCAGATTGCTGAAGTGGTATGTTTTGTCCGGATTGTAGATTCACATTAACTCTCCTGATTTTTGATTATTTTAAAGCGCAGCGTTTATATAGGTTCCCCTGGCTTAGTTCAGGACGCTGGATTTCTGGTGAGGCGTATATATGGTGTGACACCATATTTCATCACGTTGAAGTTTCTATACCTGTTGAATTGGAATTTCCATTGGTCGGGTATTTTATCTTCCAGAACCCGTGCCTTCATAAGTCGCAAACGTAACATATATCAGAGGGGCATGCTGTTGATATAAGGCACGGAATACAGGCTTTAACCAGCAACCAGAGAAAAATCCGTTTCCTGCCTTTAAAAGGCTCACGTCAGAATTAACATCTCTCTGCTTTCTGAGATTCCCGAACCCTTTCTGCCCCCCCCCTCCTGATAGCGGATCGCAACCAAAAAAAACCCCGGCATTGCCGGGGTATGATTCAGCGTTATTTTAGATGTTAACGCCGTGCTGGGAGGCAAGAGCCGCCAGGCCACCGGCAAAGCCCTGACCGACAGCTTTAAACTTCCACTCAGCGCCATGACGATACAGTTCACCGAAGACCATAGCGGTTTCGGTTGAGGCATCTTCAGACAGATCGAAACGGGCAATTTCCGTGCCGTTGTCGTTGTTGTAAACGCGCATGAAGCTGTTGCTCACCATGCCGAAGTTTTGTTTACGCGCTTCTGCATCATAGATGGTAACGGCAAACACCAGTTTTTTGATATCTGCTGAGACTTTGGTCAGATCGATTTTGACCTGCTCATCGTCGCCGTCGCCTTCACCGGTACGGTTGTCGCCCTGGTGCTCTACCGCGCCATCAGGGCTGGTTTTGTTATTGAAGAAAATGAAATGCGCATCTGACAACACTTTACCGTCTTCGCCTACTGCGAACACGGAAGCGTCCAGGTCAAAACCCTGACCATCGGTTACACGGGCATCCCAGCCTAGGCCAACCATAGCAACATTCATGGTTGGTGCTTCTTTGGTCAGAGATACATTGCCGCCTTTTACGAGAGAAACTGCCATTTTTAGCTCCTGCAAACAGTTGAATGAGGGCTGCATTAACAGCCCCGGGTAGAAAAGTTACTTTTTGATCAGGACGCGTTAATGCCGTACTGAGCACATACAGATGCCAGACCACCAGCATAACCCTGACCTACTGCGCGGAATTTCCACTCACCATTGTGGCGATACAGCTCGCCGAACAGCATGGCAGTCTCAGTGGACGCATCTTCGGTCAGATCGTAGCGAGCAACTTCAGTCTGGTTATCGTCATTAACCAGACGAATAAACGCACCGGATACCTGACCAAAGCTCTGGCGACGAGCCTGAGCATCGTGGATGGTCACAACGAAGATGATCTTGTCAACTTCAGACGGGACGGCGTCCAGTTTAATTTTCAGCGATTCATCATCACCATCGCCCTCACCGGTGCGGTTATCGCCGGTGTGCGTTACGGAACCGTCGGATGACGTCAGGTTGTTATAGAAGATGAAATCTGAATCGCCGCGCACTTTGCCGTTTGAGGCCAGCAGGAATGCTGAAGCATCCAGGTCAAAGTCCTGACCGTCTGTTGAACGCGCATCCCAGCCAAGGCCCACCAGGACGTTTTTCATTGACGGAGCTGCTTTACTTAGGGAGACGTTCCCGCCTTTGGAAAGAGAAACACTCATAAAATAACCTCTTCGATTAGTAATTGTTCAGGTTAACACTTAAGGGGATTAACTCCCCTTTTCCTCAGATTCAGGTTTGCCCGGGAACATGACGCTTGCGAGAATGCCCAGCGCCAGTACACCCAGTACAACATACAGGCTGGTTGTTGCCGCGATGCTGTAACCATGATGCCAGATGTGATCGGTCGCATTCAGGCCGAGTTTTGCCGCGATGAAGAACAGTAGCACGATAACGGCCTTCTCCAGATGAACCAGGTACTGTTTCAGTGCCTCAAGGACAAAGTACAGAGTACGCAGGCCCAGGATAGCAAACATCATGGCACTATAGACGATAAGCGGTTCACGACTGACGGCAATGATTGCCGGTACCGAGTCAAACGCGAACATTACGTCCGAGAGTTCAACCACAGCCACACACAGGAACAGCGGGGTCGCATACAGCGCCGCTTTTTTACCACGGCCAATGGTGACATCGCTGTTTTCTGGTTTCGCCAGTTCAGCATCCACTTCCTTCTGGTTAAGCAGGAAGGCATGCCCTCTGAGCTTCGGCCAGATAGGGAAGAAGCGTTTAACCATGCGGTAAGCCAGATGCTGGGAGTAATCCTCAATTTCATCATCGTCATCACCGCTTTTAAGCATCATGACCGCTGTCCAGGCAACGATAATAGCGAAGACAACTTCAACATACGGCCCCAGACTCAGCAGGCTCGTACCGATGGCGACAAAGATGCCCCTGAAGACAATGGCACCAATGATCCCCCAGTAGAGAACACGGTGGCGATAACGATCCGGAACGGCGAACCAGGAGAAGATGGCCATCATGACGAACAGGTTATCGACCGACAGCACTTTCTCCAGCGCATAACCCGTGACAAACAGACTGGCAACCTCAGCACCGTGGTGGATATAGAGGAAACCGGCAAATGCCATCGCAACCACAACCCAGAATACGGACCAGAGCGCCGCACTCTTCAGCGAAATAGGCTTGTCATCACGGTGCATAAACAGGTCAATAAAGATGGCACCGACTGAAAGCGCAATAAAAACAATGACCGTTTCAGTCGGGAAGCCGATGTGTGTGGAAACCATATTTTACCCTTAGGGATGTGGATCAGAGGCCAAATTCAGCCGGGTCGAAGCCCAACGCGATAGCGATCTCGCGGGAGGCCAGTTTCTCGTCCTGATCGAAGTTACCGTCACTTTTCGCAACGGCAATACCAACACGTAAGGCCAGCTGAGCGGCCTCAGGCTGATCTTTCAGCGCCAGGATGTATTTCATGGTTTCGCCCTTGCCGATTTCAACATCGAAATCGAAGCTTGAAACCAGTTTATTGAAGAACTCAATCACCTCATTGGTATCGAAGACCTTCAGCTCTTCTGAAGAGCGCAGAAAGCCCATCATTTTCTGCTTTTCTTCCGAACTTACGCCGTCACTCGATACGGCAATACGGGCACATACAGCAACGGTGCCCTGCATGAATTTTTTGTTTTTGAAACGGCCAACCTGGCGGGTCAGTTCGTCACGGCCTGAGTTAATGGCACCTTTAACTTTGTCGAAAAAGCTCATACCTGTTTCCTTTGTTGCTGTGTTATTTAGAACCGGCGCTCCAGCGAAATCCCCAGCCAAATGCCCGGTCCATTTCGTCCTGGCCTTTGAAGTACTGGTTAATTCGCTCGACTTTAATTGCGCCGTTTTCGTTTACGAGTCTGGCAATGGCGCACAATGTGCGACGGTTTTCACCTTCGGTCAGGCGGGTCTCAATGGGCGGTTGATCCGGCACATGAATGGTGACCACACCATCAGTCTTGTCCCAGCTGGGAACACCTTCATAAATAAAGGCGTAAATCAGCACTTCGCGGATATGCTTCCATTCACGTCCATTGATATGCAGCCACTCGCCGTCTGATACATCACCCGTCCGGTCATCGCCCTTGAGCTGAACATACGGTTCATCGCGATAATCACCGAATGCATTACCGAGCGCCTGAATGACCGATTTATACCCGTCCTGAAGCTCAACAAAGGCCCCCAGATCCAGGTCGATTCCTTTGGAGCCGAACATGCCTGCAAAGCCTGATTTGCCGCTGCCCCGGTGCCAGTTCAGGTTGATCCGGATTTCACCGAAGTTATCCCGTTTGGTCAGGCTGATTGCAGGCTTCTCTTTTGTCAGCGATACCTTGCTCAGGCTGATTTTTGTCTCAACTGGCGGAGGGGTTACAACCGGAGGAGTCGGGGCTGCGGGAGCCGGTTCGTCGGCAATATTTACGCCGAAATGCTCTGCCAGCGGTTTAAGTCCACCGTTGAACCCCTGCGCAACGAAGCGGAATTTCCAGTCATTATTACGACGGTAAAATTCACCCAGAATTAAGGCTGCTTCCTGACGGCCGCTCAGTTCGACACTGCCGCTAACCAGGCCGGTAGCCCCTTGCTCCACGTCGATGGAAAGATTACGAAGACCGGACACCGTCTGCCCACCGTCACAGGTCACGGTGAACGCAATTTTCTGGACATCAGGTTTCAGCCGGTTGAGCGCGACAGTAAAGGTTGAGTACTGGCCTTCACTGACCAGGCTGACGGTACCATCATCGTTACGTGGCTGACCATAAAACACCATGTCCGCATCACCCTGCACCTTCCCGTCGGCATACAGGCGAAACGCCGAAGCATCCACCTGGCCGCCCGAGGTGATCCGGACCCGCAACTCCTGGGCTGGAACGGGGGCATTGCCCCCCGGCGTCAGGTTCATTAGCGAATAACCGCTGAAACGATATCGGAGTGCATATCGTCAATTGTGCGGCCGCGACAGGCATGGCCAAGGGCGGTAAAGTCCCAGTTGCCGTTATTACGGCGCAGCGAAGAAATAACGATCCCGGTATGTGAGCCCTGCTCAGTCAGCTTGTAGCGAGCCAGCTCTTTGCCGGTTTGATCGACAACGCGGCAGAACGCGTTTTCGACGTCATTGAACGACTGACCACGGAAGCTGTTTACCGTAAACGCCAGGTATTCAACGTTTGCAGGCAGTCGGGAGAGGTTGACATTAATCACCTCATCGTCACCGTCACCTTCACCGGTCAGGTTATCGCCACTGTGCACAACAGCGCCGCAGGTGGATTCCAGTTTGCGGAACCAGATGGTGTCAATTGTTTTACCGGTGCTGTCCATTAATACGCAGCCAGCATCGAGATCGATTGAGTCGTTGCCTCCAAACAATCCTCCAAGAAGACCTTTTTTCTTAACCGGATCCCAACCGAGACCGAAATGAAGCTGGCTTAATGCAGATGATTCTTTGCTGAGTGATACCGTCTGGTTCTTAACTAATGAAACCATGTTTTATTCCTTAAAATGGTAATGACCGAGACAATCAAAGGTATATTTAGTAACTGACGAAGAAAATCATATCATGATGAAGTTCTCTGACAAGGGAAATTTTGGTAGTTTTCTGTAAAAACACAAAAAGAAATCCTTTTCAGGGTGTTAATTTTCTAAGTTTAATTTAAATATCAATGTGTTATCAGGAATCCAAAAAACCTGACGCACTCCATAACCACAGGAGTTATAAATCATATTATGATTGACATGTAGCTTAGACACTCATAGACTCACTTCTCAATCATAAATTTGCATGGCGTTCCGGATAATTAAAAAAAATGAACAAGAAAATTTGGTTTATGGAAGGTTTATCCTCCCAGCGAGATATTATTCAGGGGGTAAAATCATTTGCAAAAAAAAATAATTTTGCCATTACCGTTTTTGCCTCCCACCGTAACGAAAGAAATGAAATCCTTTCCGTTGCCGACTATTCTTTGACTGAACCTGAAGATCCTCAAAAACGTCTTCAGTTTATCCAGGAAACCATTCAGTCCTACGGCATCCACCATATTCATACTGGCCGTAACAGCCAGTGGTTTGAAGAACACCGTTCAGCCATTGAATCGACCGGTGCCACCCTTACTACCGGTGCAACGGGCGTCGACTGGTTAACTCTGGCTGACGAAAAAGTTACTTTTGCTCAGTTTATGGAGCAAAAGGGTCTCCCGGTCGTACCATCCTGGCGGGTGAATACGCTGGCAGAATTAAAAACACACCTCGCGGCCCCGCCGTTCACTGACAGCCCGGTATGCGTGAAGCCGGTGACGGGTATCTATGGCATGGGATTCTGGCGCTTTGATGACAGTGCTTCGCCTATGGCCGTCTTTAATCATCCCGAACATCGTCTGGTCAGTCCGCAACAGTATATTGCAGCAGCATCAGCTGCTGAGTCGTTTAAACCCCTTGTTTTGATGCCGTACCTGCCAGGCCCGGAATTTTCCGTCGATATCCTCGCGGATAAGGGCGAAATACTCGCAGCCGTGGGACGCCGTAAGGAAGGGGTTATCCAGTATCTGGTAAACGAAGGAAGCGCCTGGGAACTGGCGTGTGACTGCGCCAGGGTTATGAAGGCCGACGGGCTGGTGAATGTTCAGACGCGAAACGATGTGAATGGCAACCCGGTGCTGCTTGAAACCAACATGCGTCCGTCAGGGGGGGTGGGTTATACCCTTCACAGCGGGGTGAACCTTCCTGGGTTATTTGCTGCCTTTAAGCTCGGTCTGATGTCTGAAGATATGGTGCGCCAGAGCGCTAAAAACACCTTTTCTCCGGTTGCGGTGAGATCCATTACGGATGTAATTGCATACCCGGAATCACTCTCTAACCTTCTGAATTAAGGCGTATTTATGTCTGATATCCTCGAAGATATGATTTATCGCCGTACCCTCTCATGCGGTACGATTCAGGTAACCCGCGACCAGGGTGAAGTTTCGCTCGATGACCTGTTTGACATCGCTGAAAGACGTAACCCGAAACGCGCCTTTCTGTTTGTCAGCAAAGTACTCGGCAGGCACATTCCCGTGCCACCCTCAGTCATGCGGCAGGCCTACAGACAGCTTGCCAGCCAGTTCCCCTCGACACTGACAGGACCCGTACTGTTTATCGGTATGGCTGAAACCGCCGTTGGGCTTGGGGCCGGTGTATTTGATGAAGTGCGCCACCAGCATCCTGAATCTGTCTATCTGACCTCTACCCGTCACCCGGTTGATGGCACGTTGCTTTGCGAGTTCAAGGAAGAACACAGCCACGCCACCGATCATCTGATCTATCTGCCAGATGATGAAGAGAAAAGACGTCGTGTTACCAACGCACGAACGCTGGTTTTGATTGATGACGAGGCAACCACCGGTAATACCTTTATTAACCTGCTTTCAGCCCTGCGTAATACCGGCAAGCTTCAACATATTGAACAGGTTATAGCCGTTACGCTTACCGACTGGAGTGGCAAAGCCTTGTCCGAGCGCAGCACCTTACCAGTCACTTCGGTTTCTCTTGTAAGCGGTAAGTGGGGATGGACCCCATTACCTGATGCACCTGTCCCGGACATGCCGAAAGTCAACGTAACTTCACGAGGAGAATGGGACATCCAGGGAAAACAGTCCTGGGGCCGACTGGGGATGCTCGCACCTGCGGCCGATCTCGGCCATGAGGTCTCCGTCCACAAGGGGGAACGTATTCTGGTTCTCGGGACCGGGGAATTCGTCTGGGAGCCGTTCCTGCTTGCTGAACGGCTCGAAGCTGCCGGAGCACAGGCATTTTATGGATCGACCACCCGCTCCCCTATCGCCGTTGGTTATGCCATTGAGTCCGCCATTTCCTTTACGGATAACTACGGGCTGGGCATCCCCAATTTTGTCTATAACGTCGCCCACCAGCAGTTTGACCGCATTCTTGTGTGTACTGAGACACCCGCAGAAAGTATTGACACGCAGCTTCTTAAAGCGCTGGCTGAGGTTGCGGCCGTCGTGGAGATTGTTACCTATGAATAAACCCGTTGTTCTGAGCGACCTTGACGACACGCTCTTTCAGACCCGTCGTAAAATGGTGGACGAGCTGGCCCTGGAGCCATTCCGTACCGGTGCCGTTGATCGCACCCTGAATCCACGAAGCTTTATGACGGAAGAACAGTCCATGTTGGTGGACTGGCTCCTGGAGCAGGCTGAACTCATACCCGTTACCGCACGGGGAACTGAAGAAATCAGCCGCGTACGGATCCCTTTCCACTCCTGGGCAATCACCACTCACGGGGCCGTCATTCTCACGCCAGAAGGCAAACCCGACGAGGAGTGGAAGGCCCATATGCTCGGCCAGCTGGCTCCCTATCAGGAAAAGCTGACATCGATGCAGCGTCTGATCACTGAAATGATGGACGCAAAAGGGATCAATGCCTGGGCAAGGCTGAACTTCGAATACGGTGAAACGGCGGTTTATATGGTGATGAAGCACCGCGACAGCACCCGCCTTGACGAGCTCAATGCCATTGCAGATGAGATAGAAACGGTGTTTCCGACCGAGGGCTTCTACATCCACCGCAACAGTAATAACGTGGCCTGGCTTCCCACCGCGGTTGAGAAAGGGCTGGCAGTCAGATGGCTTCTTGAAAAACTTCGGGCTGAACGCGGAGTCTTCCCCGTAATTGGTCTGGGCGACAGCCTGAGCGATCATCGTTTTATGAAACTGTGCAGCTGGTTTGGCATCCCGCGTCAGAGTCAGTTTGCAGATGCCATTTCACAGCGAATTTTTGGAGAAAATTAAAATGCAGCCACATGACACATTTACCGGCTCATACCAGCCCGGTGACGTGGAATTTCTGCTAAAGCCGGTAGTCATTGAGATGACGCCGGTTGAGCAAAAAGAAGAGCTGATTCAGTCAGGGAAGAAACATTATTCGGACATGCTCAGTCAGGAGCCAGCGCCAACACAATGGCATCTTGATTTGTTTCACCGGGCGCTGGATCGGGGCGCAGAGAGACTTGCAAAAGAAGTCACACAGCTCGCTATTGCTCTGGCCGAACGCTTCGGTGATGAGCCCATTGTACTGGCCAGTCTCGTCAGAGCTGGCGTGCCGCTCGGCGTTATGCTGCACCAGGCCCTGCGTGACATGGGGAAAACCTCATGGCATTACGGTATCAGCATTATCCGGGATCGTGGAATTGACGGTGCAGCCCTCGACGTCATTGAAGAGCGCCATGGTACCAGCGGTATTGTCTTTGTTGACGGATGGACAGGTAAAGGCGCAATTACCGGAGAGCTTGTACGCGCACTGAAAGATCGCCCGGGCTATCCTGAGCAGCCGCGACTGGTTGTCCTGGCCGATCCCTGTGGCTGCTCCTGGCTTGCAGCCAGTGATGATGACTGGCTCATTCCTTTTGGCATCATGGGTGCGCCGGTATCAGGCCTGATCTCCCGGTCAGTATGGTCCTCTGAAGGATTACATGGGTGCATGGTTTGCGAGCATCTCAGTGAATTCGAATGCAGCCGGATGCTTGTCGATACCGTCGCCCATTTCCGTAAGAAGTTAACCCCGTCATCCCTCGCTACCCTGAGCTGGAATATGGAGTCAGCCCGGGTCTTATGGCAGACAAGTCGCGACGTTATCGCGTTCCTGGCCGATGAATTTAAAGTGGACAGCGTCAATCGTATTAAACCCGGTATTGCTGAAGCAACCCGGGCTGTATTACGTCGGGTACCGGACCATGTATTTGTGCGTTCTATTGACGACCCGGACGTTGCCTTGCTTGTAGGGCTTGCTCGTGAAAAGGGAATAGTTGTTACAGAAATGGGGGGAACCCTCGGCCAGTATCGGGCTGTAACCATTATCAAGAAGGTACTCTGATGAAAAATCGTCTTTCTCCCTGGAATCTGGGAGCCACGCTATACATGCCTGCAACACGGGAAGATATTGCTGATGCCGTCCTGCACGGGAAAATCCCGGGTTTGCGCTCTCTGGTGATTTGCCTGGAGGATGCTGTCAGTGAAGCAGACATCCCCATCGCCCTCAAAAATCTGGAGCACCTGCTGCACGAGCTCAGTAACAGCATGCGTAGCCTGGGTAAAAATGACTGGCCTCTGGTGTTCATTCGCCCCCGGCATGCCGACATGGGCAGATGGTTAAAAGCGCATTATGATCTTTCCGCTGTCGATGGGTTTGTGTTGCCGAAATTTACCCTCAGTTCGTTAGCTGAATGGTGGGATATCATGGGCGGGACTCACCTGTGCATGATGCCAACGCTGGAAACAGAAGACGTCTTTGACGTGGTTCAGATGCGCGAGCTGGCCACTCGCCTGGTGGAACATCCCTGCCACGACCGCATTATTGCGCTTCGAATCGGCGGCAACGATCTTATGAACGTTGTGTCGCTTCGCCGCCCCCGGGACCTGACGCTGTATGACAGCCCGATGGGCTACGTCATCAAAATGCTCGTTTCAGTCTTCGGCCCGCGTGATTTTGCCCTGACCGCGCCCGTATGTGAGCATATTGACGATCATGCCGTTATGGCCAGAGAGCTGGCTCTTGATATGGCACATGGGCTTGTTGGGAAAACGGCCATTCACCCGGGTCAGATAGAGGTCATTCAAAACGCGCTGATGGTCACTCAGGGTGAGTATTCTGACGCTCTGCGGATCCTGAACTCTACCCAGGCCGTGTTTAAGTCGCAGGGAGCAATGTGTGAACCCGCCACACATCGCCGCTGGGCGGCTGGCATTCTGGACAGAGCTCGTTTTTATGGGTTACAGAACGAGCAAAGCGCTGATGGAATCAGATTACTTACCGTGACCCAGCATCATTAAGGAAATCATAATGGGGTTCAGGTTCAGAAAGTCGATCAACATTATTCCTGGCGTTCGCCTCAACCTGAGTAACGGTGCACCGAGCCTGAGTGTCGGGCCGAGAGGTGCTTCCGTTTCTTTTGGTAGCCGGGGGACCTATGCCAATCTGGGCTTGCCCGGTACCGGGCTGAGTTACCGTACCCGGCTTGACCGGGCCGCGCGTTCCGGAGGTGGAAACCGGACGGCAACCGACCCGGGGCTCAGACAGGCGCTTGAGCAGGAAGCCGCTGAACTCATGTCAGCGGTAACCGCAATCCGTAATATTCACGAGCTGACGCCGGATCCAAAAACAGGCATCAGCTGGGCAGAGCTGGAAGCAGTATACCTGCATAACAGAACGTCGCCTTTTCAGGTTCCGGCACCGGTGCGTCCAGAAAAGCCAGACTACCTTGCATTGCCGGAAAAGCCTGCCGAGAGCGAAGGCATTAGTTTTCTGGGTAAATGGTTTGAATCGGAATCAGCTAAAGCTGAGCGCCACGCCGAAAATCTTCGCCGGTGGCAGCAGGAGCTGATTGATGTGGAGCGTGAGAATACCCTTCGACAGCACCGGTACCAGCAACAACGGACGGCCTGGGCCGAACAGTATGCAAACTGGAAGTTTGAAGCAGAAGAACATGAAAAACGGCTCGCCACGGCTCAGGCAGATGCCCGGCAGCAGTTCCGGACAGACGCCGCGTTTTTCGAATCATACCTGGCGGGTGTGCTGGCAGAAACTGAATGGCCGCGTGAAACGATTGTTGCATTTGAAGTAAAGCCGGAGCTATCAGCAGTCCTGCTGGACGTTGATTTAGCTGAGATTGAAGATTTCCCTGATAAGATTTACGGCGTTAATGCCCGGGGCACGGAGCTGACGGAAAAAGCCATGACGCAAAAAGCCGTACGCGAAAACTATGCCCGCCACGTCCATGGCTGCTTGTTCCGCCTGGTCGGTATCGTTTTACATACGCTACCTTTCGACAACGTGATTGTGTCAGGCTTTACGCAACGGGTCAGTAAGCGGACCGGCTATCTGGAGGATGAGTATATCCTGTCCTGCAAATGCACTCGCAGCCAGATGTCGTCAGTAAATTTTGCAGGCATAGAACACATTGATCCGGTTGAAGCGTTAGGCGATCACCCGGTTATTCGAAAGATGAGCAGTACCTTCATTTTTCAGCCTATTGAACCACTAACCCTTTAAGCAGGCTAAATCTTACGATGCAATTAAATACCAGACAGGCCCGGATTTTTAAGCTTGCCAACTTACTGGGCACCGGCAAGCCCGTTTCCGCTGCCGACATTATAACCAGTCTGGAATGCTCAGAGCCGACATTAACCCGGGCCCTCAAAGAGCTACGCGAGTCATATTCTGCGGAGATCAAATACAGCAAGGCAGGTCATTCCTACCATCTCGTTAATCCGGGCCAGCTGGATAAAAAGACCCTTCGCCGGATGAATGAAGCGCTCGCACAGAATGCTGAACTGAAAACCGGTGAGTCTACAGGGAAGGTCGTACTCGATAAGGATAAAAAAACAGCCGTGTCCTTATCGCTACGCATGCGGATCTTAAGAAAAATTGACCGTCTGGCTGCGCTGAGTGGCTCGACCCGAAGTGAAGCGGTAGAGAAGCTGGCTCTGCACTCCGTTGACGAACTGATAAAAGAATACAGCGCTAAAAAGTCCTGACGCTAAATCTCAGACCGGGGTGAAAACCCCGGTTTTGTCATATTTTACCTCTGTATTGGCGTGACGTAGTTTTGATCTATTCTCCTCCCGCAATGCCAGCAGCGCCTTACTGACTACAAAACCTGGTGTCTTGACATCCTCTTGTGCTACACATCAATCTTTGGGCGTTTTACACTCCATTCATGCAGATCTGTGATGTATGATGAATTTCATACATAAGACAGTTTATTTGTCCGAGTTTTTTCAGAAATCTTATATTCCAGTCCGGTCTGAATTATTTTTCTGTTGATAAGAGGCCATTCACATGTCGGTAATTCTATGGTGGTTAACTTATTTCTTTAATGCCGCTTCTGAGTATTTAATCTCCACCCGACAGATGTCGTGCCGTTTTATCAAATCAACAAACCCTGGCCTCTTCCTGAAACTACTCTCCTCTTCCGATCTCTTAAGAAGGAATTACATTTGAGACGCTTACCCGTATATCTGCTACTCGACACGTCCGGCTCTATGCACGGAGAGCCTATCGAAGCGGTTAAAAATGGCGTTCAGACGCTGCTTACCACGCTGAAACAGGATCCGTATGCACTCGAAACGGCTCACGTGTCAGTGATCACCTTTGATTCTTCAGCCCGACAGGCAGTCCCCCTGACAGACCTCCTGAGTTTCCAGATGCCAGCACTAACAGCCAGCGGCACCACGTCTCTTGGCGAAGCGCTTTCCCTCACGGCCAGCTCCATTGCCAAAGAAGTACAGAAAACGACGGCTGACACTAAAGGTGACTGGCGTCCCCTTGTATTCCTGATGACGGATGGAAGTCCGAATGATGACTGGCGTAAAGGCCTGAATGACTTTAAAGCGGCCAGAACCGGCGTTGTTGTGGCATGTGCAGCCGGGCATGATGCCGATACCAGCGTCCTCAAAGAAATCACTGAAATCGTGGTTCAGCTCGATACAGCTGACAGTTCGACGATTAAAGCTTTCTTTAAATGGGTCAGTGCGAGCATTTCGGTAGGCAGTCAGAAAGTGGAGTCCAGCAAAAAAGAAGTGATCGGTCTTGAAGACCTGCCACCGCCGCCGCCAGAAGTAAATGTGGTCTTATAATTTTATTGATTAAGGGGATATCATGTCTGTCAGTCTGAGCAAAGGCCAGGGCGTAAGCCTGAAAAAAAATGAATACGATCTCTCGTCCGTTACTATCGGCCTCGGTTGGGATATTAATGAGGAAAAGAAAGGTTTTCTCGGCGGGATCTTTGGTAAAAAAGAAGAAGAATACGACCTTGATGTGATCGCTTTCCTGTGTAATTCAGCCGGAAAGGTGACCGATCTCGGCAATGTGGAAAATGGTAAACCAACGCTTGTGAATGGCGATATCATCTTTTTCAACAGCCTTCGCCATAAGTCAGGCAATATCTGGCTGACGGGCGATAACCGAACCGGAGCCGGTGACGGTGACGATGAGCAAATTATTGTGCGCCTGAATTCCCTTGACGCTCAGTACGAGAAAATTGTGTTCATCGTTCAGATCTACAATGGTGAAAAGCTCCAGCAGCACTTTGGTAAAGTTCAGAATGCCTTCATCCGGGCAGTAGATGCCCGTAATATTGAAATGGCACGATTCGATCTTTCTGGCGGACCCGCCTTCGCCAGCCAGCGCTCCATGGTCTTTGCCGAGCTGATACGCGAGGCTACAGGCTGGAAACTCAGGGCAATTGGTGAGCCTTCAGAATCAGATTCGTTTGTCTCGCACCTGAGGAATTACATGTGATGCGCCGCCTGCCTGTTTACCTTGTTATCGACACATCCGGCTCGATGCGCGGTGAGTCAATCCATTCCGTTAACGTTGGAATTCAGGCGATGCTTAGCGCTCTTCGCCAGGATCCCTACGCCCTCGAAAGCGTTCATATCTCCATTATCACCTATGACAATGAGGCGCGTGAGTTCATTCCTCTCACGCCGCTGGAAGACTTCCAGTTTTCTGACATCGTTGTGCCAAGCGCAGGCGGGACGTTCACCGGTGCTGCCCTTGAATGTCTGATGCAGTGTGTTGAACGGGATGTACGTCGCTCAGATGGTGATACCAAAGGAGACTGGCGTCCTCTGGTATTCCTGATGACTGATGGAACCCCTTCTGATGCCCTGGCGTACGGTGAAGCGGTAAAAGCGATTCGCGGCCGGGGATTCGGATCCATCATTGCCTGCGCCGTTGGTCCTAAAGCAGGCCATGAGCACTTAAAACAGCTCACCGATAAGGTTGTGTCTCTGGAGACGCTAGATTCAACCGCGTTTGCAGGTTTCTTTAAATGGGTATCGGCCAGCGTGTCTTCCGGCAGCACAAGCGCGGGGATTAATAACGGAACTGATACCCTTCCCCCTCCTCCACCAGAAATCCAGCTGGTGCTCTGACAGACAGAAAGGTGCTGTTTCCGGGCAGCACCTTTCTGTACAGCAACGTTTTCTGCTGGCCGTACCAGCCGTACGAGGAAAATTATGAGACGCCTTCCCGTGTTTTTTGTCCTGGACTGTTCAGAGTCCATGATTGGTGAAAACCTGAAAAAAATGACTGATGGTCTGCAAATGATCGTCGGAGATTTAAGAAAGGATCCACACGCACTTGAAACAGCCTGGGTCTCGGTAATCGCATTTGCCGGTGTAGCCCGTACGATTGTACCTCTTCACGAAATTGCCTCGTTCTACCCTCCCCGCCTTCCCGTTGGCGGCGGTACGAGCCTTGGAGCTGCATTGCGTGAGCTGACCGTGCAAATTGATACCCAGGTCAGAAAAACCACTCATGAGGCTAAAGGCGACTGGAAACCCGTCGTGTATCTCCTTACCGACGGACGTCCGACTGACGACACAACCGCAGAAGTGAAGCGCTGGAAGGATCACTACGCGAGTAAAGTGAATCTCATTGCCGTTGGCCTGGGGCCGTCAGCGGACCTGAATATCCTGCGGCAACTGACAGAGAATGTCATGCTGTTCACCGAATCTCAGGAAGGGGACTTTACCCGCTTCATCAAATGGATCACGGCCTCGGTTACGGCGCACAGCCGCAGCGTCGGGGACGACAAACAACCTGAGCTCAGCCAGACTGAATACATAGTCCGGCTGGCCAAGGACGAGCCAGTAAAAGCGTACGACGAAAACTGCGTTACGCTTACCGGCCGTTGCAGCAAGACCCGTCGTCCGTACCTGATGAAGTATGAACGGCCACCAGCAAGGGTTTCCGGGCTCGATTTCAGTCTGAACCTGAACAGCTTTAATATTGCCGGATGCTATCCCATCGATGAGGACTATTTTGCGTGGTCAGATGCCACCGCTACCGGTTTGCAGGTAAATACCAGCGAACTGCATGGCGTACCGGGTTGCCCCCACTGCGGTAATGCCAGTGCGTTTGCCCTGTGCTCATGCGGAAAGTTGCTGTGTATTGACGGCCCGGATGACGTGATCTGCCCGTGGTGTGAAACAGGCCTGTCATTCAGCAATGATGGCGGAAACACTAACTTCGACGTAAACAGAGGGAGAGGTTGATGTCGCAAAATGCTTTACTTGAAGAGAAGATTATCCGCTTAGTTCTGTCTGAGCTGGGCCACCCTGTTGAAGGTGAGCGGCTTTTACTTCTATCGCAGGACCCATCCCTTACCGAAGAAATTATGCGGCTTAAAGAGCGGATTGAGAGCCTTGCACAGGGTTTATCTGCGCGGGTTAGCGAAGGTGATAACGACGCAGAGATTGCCGCCTCGTCAGCATCCAGTCTTTCCGATCAGCAACAAACGGTCGTAAGTGTTGCTGATAACCCGGGCATTGACGCTACCGATACATCAGCACTGCAACCCCTGCCAGAAAATGAGCCTCATCCTCCGTTCTGGAAGCTGATGCCTTATTACGAATTTGATAAACCAGCACAGAGGGAAGACGAAAACCTGTCTTCCCTGGTATTAAAACCCGGGCAGATACCGACAGGCCAGCAGCGGGCCAGCTTAGCTGTGCCACCTGCCGTTCCCCCGAGAGCTAAAATAACGATCCCCAACGCCCGCGCAGGCGAACGTTTCTCTTCGCCGGTTGCTATCGTTCTGGGTGAGGGCCAGCAGGCTACTGTCAGGGACGTTGTCTTTCCCCGGAACATTGGCCTGTCTTTTGACAAAGAACAGGAGTTGCTGACAGGTACTCCCACCGAAAGCGGCGATATAGAGCTTTCAGTAATCTGGTCATGCACGTCGCACGACGAATGTGAAACAAAACAGCTATTTATAATCAATCCCGATCCGAGAAGCCTGTGGAAGGTGGTAGAGCCACCAGCAGACGCTCCCTACCCTAAGTCCCATCTGGACGCTGCTGGCCTGGTCAGGGGTGATATACGTATTGCTGCCGCCAGTCGCCGGGGACGCTCTCATGAGCATGCCGGAAGCTTCAGAGATGACGACTTCTACATCAACCACTGCCAGGAAACAGGATGGTCTGTCATGCTGGTCGCAGACGGAGCCGGTAGTGCGGTAAATTCCCGGGAAGGCTCCCGGATTGCAGTCAAAACGGCTGGCGATTACCTTTTAAATCAGCTCAGTGGTGTGAAAGGCGTCCATTTAAAGCAGCACATCACGGCGTGGGAAGGGAGCGATCAGCAGGCAACAATAAACGCCATGCTTCATCATTTTAAACAGGCAGCTACGCTCGCGGTCAACAGTATCCAGAACGAAGCCATTTGTGCAGAACAACCTGTGAAATCCTATTCAACAACCCTTCTGGCAACTGTAGCGCTACGAACTGATAACGAGCTGTTTGCGACTGCATTCTGGCTTGGTGATGGTGCGATAGGTGCATACAGCCCTTCCGGTAAAGTCAGGATACTGGGAAATCCCGATAGCGGAGAATACGCAGGACAAACCCGTTTCCTTGACCAGAGCATTATCGCAGACCCCTCGTTTAGCGGCCGCATCAGCGTGGGTAAATGGAATGATGTATCTCACTTGATCCTCATGACAGACGGCGTCTCAGACCCTCTGTTTGAGACGGATAATGGGCTTCGCAGTGACGAAAAATGGACCCGTCTCGTTGATGAGCTCAACCCTGTCCTTACAGACGCCAGTATTGCGCCTGAGAGGTTAGGCGACTGGCTTAACTTTTTCTCCACAGGGAACCATGATGACCGCACTATTGCGGTGTTGTGGTAAGGGATACGCTTTTTCGGTGATCAATATGGCAAATATCGTTACGTGCAAAACAAAGGACGGCGAAACAGTCCAGTATGTTGACGAGGTAATTGGTTCGGGCTCGATGAAGGATGTTTACTTTTCGCCTGATAAATCATACGTCGTCGCTTTTTATCATAAACCGCAGAACGAGCAGGCCCGGGATCGGATTGATATGATCACCGGACGCTACAGGCAAAACATTTTTGGCCAGTCCGGAGGTGAATACTGGAAGGACCTGTTTTGCTGGCCGACCCATGTTGTTGAGCATGGGCATAAAATCGGCATCGTGGTTCCAACCTACAAAAGCTACTTTTTCTTTAAATACGGCTCTAAAAACGATGATTTTCTTGGCATAAAAGGTCGTGAAAAGGAAGGCAAATGGTTTGCCAGCGCCAGCAACCAGAACAAATTTCTCGACCCACGTGAACGAGGCAATACGCTTACCTATCTCAAGGTCTGTCTGCTGCTGACAAGAGCCGTCAGAAGGATGCATGCGGCAGGTCTCTGTCACAGCGATCTAAGCTATAAAAACGTGCTTATCGATCCAGAAATGGGACATGCCTGCATCATTGACGTAGACGGCCTGGTTGTCCCTGGAAAGTATCCTCCCGACGTGGTGGGCACCCCGGATTTTATCGCTCCGGAAGTGGTGAAAACCAGTCATCTTTCCAAAGAGGATCCGAACCGCGTATTGCCAAGCATTACTACTGACCGTCATGCGCTGTCGGTGCTTATCTACATGTATCTGTTCTTCCGTCATCCGCTACGTGGCGGAAAAATACATGACATGTCGGATGAAGTACGTGATGAGACCTTATCTATGGGTGAGAAGGCACTCTTCATTGAACATCCGACAGACAAAAGCAATGCAGTCAAAGTCAGTCAGCTATCGTCCTTTTCACTGCCCTGGGCTGACCCGGAGAAAATTCCTTACACCATCATGGGCCCTTATCTGACACCTTTGTTTGAGCGCGCCTTTATAGATGGCTTACACGATGCCACTAAACGCCCGACCGCCGATGAGTGGGAAAGCGCCCTGGTTAAAACAGTCGATCTGATACAGCCCTGCCAGAACAAGGCGTGTGAACAGAAATGGTACGTTTTCTCGGGTAAGACAAAGCC
Organism: Enterobacter sp. 01-M-03-SI-ECC; assembly: GCF_047530215.1. Lineage (NCBI taxonomy): Bacteria > Pseudomonadati > Pseudomonadota > Gammaproteobacteria > Enterobacterales > Enterobacteriaceae > Enterobacter > Enterobacter sp. 01-M-03-SI-ECC. The sequence goes on along the minus strand of NZ_JBLKDA010000046.1, from coordinate 2,403 downwards.
GGTTTGTCCCTACTGCGGTACGCCATACAAGGGTAAATTACCGGTTCTAAATTTATATTCTTCCCGAAAGGAAGGCAGTTATCGTCCTGACGACCACCGGTTGATGGTGTGGAGCGGGCAGTCAATCTATGCGTGGCATGTGAATCGCCTCATTGCGCCAAATGAGCGTACAACCGATTTGCAAAGGAAACGAGTTGGGTATTTTGTTTTCCATAACGATCAGTGGTGGTTAGTAAATGAAGGCATAAATGGGCTTATGTCATTACCGGATAAACGACAGATTGCCATTGGGGAAAAAATTGAACTGACGAATAACGCTCAGTTTGTTCTGTCAAAGGAGGAAGGCGGCAGGCTGGTCGTCGTTCAGTTAGTAGAAAACTAACGGACGCCCATAACGACTAAAACGTTCTGGCAGCATACTGAACCTGTTTAATGAATCACTATATTAAGCTGTGTCAAATTTAAGCTGCCAGAAAAACTGACTGTCTGTGCCGGATATGCGGTACACCTCCTGCGGCAAGGGTTTAATGCGCAAAGCCCAATTTATTTATAAGAGTGAATAGTTTTGTGGCTCTACCCTGCCGCTCTCCTTTCCTGTGTCATGGTTTTTAACATCTGAAATACTGACATTGTTAAGCCGGTGATTGTATAAGGCGATGCGGACAATCTCATGAAGATATTCAAGTTCGTTTTGTGTCAAGGACTGGCCTTCCTGGGTTTTTGAAATCATTTCCTGCCAGCAGATCAGTCTTTCGTAACTGACATGTTCGCTGTTTTCCAGGCAGTGCAACCTGAAATAGCGAAGGAACAAAGGAAATTCATCGGTCTGAGCGATGTCATAAGCCCGAACCGTTAACCGACACAGACATACAATCGTATCCTGCTGTAACCTGACTAACGCGTTATGACTGCCCGGAAGGATATCAGGCAATTTCATCTTACAGTCAGCAAGGCGCTGAAGAAGAGGCCCTTCCTCTGAAGGCTCCCGTCCCCGATACTCCTGAAGAGGTTCAGATTCAAGTTCATGCATTAATGGATGATATAGCCATTCCCGGGAACTGGTCTCATCAATGATCAGGCTTTCAATGCACTCACTGTATGTTGTTTTACGTCGCCCGAGCTGCACCTGACTGATTTCATATTCAATATCTGGAAGATCGATACGCAATGCGGCAACTCTTTCGGAAGGATGAAGGTGGTCAAAGGTTAACTTCGCAGAAATGCTACGATCCCTGTCCAGAAAGACGGCCACACATAAATCATTAACCTTTACGAACAGATCAGCTGTGCCTCCGAACATACTGCCGCTTCCAATAACCTCATTCAGTGAAACCGGCCCACCATCGTCGCCAGCGAGAAGATTTGGGAAACCAAGAACCTGGTGCTCGTTGATGACTTCAATAATTTTTCCCCGGATGGCTTCCATCAGACCATCACAGTCACCGGCTACAGCAGTACTGTGTGAGAAATGCCAAAGCTTGACCTCCCCCTGCTTTGCTAACAGATCAGTTTTGCAAGCGGGGCAGATGCAGTTACAGTCGATACCCCGGCTGACCTCTGTAATATCTAAAAAGAGTCCTGATTCTCTCTGGAGTCCAAATGGAATACCAAATGTGTAACTCTTACGCATGGCTGCACCCCGTTTTTGATAATTATTCAAACTATATCCGAAATAACGGAGGAGGATTTCTGTAAAACGAATTAAAAGAAATGATTTTTTAGTTTTCCAGATTAATGTTTGACAAGAATCAAATGAGAGCCTTACAAATATGGAGAGAGAAGTTTAGGTAAAGTAACTTTTATCACAACTTCTAAAATTAAGGAGAATATCGGATGTATTTAGCAGTGGGCTTGGCTTATGATTAAAGTCTTTCTCCGAACTTAATAAGAAAGTTAAAAAGACAGGCTATTACAGTGCCTTTAGCCCCGAAAGGGGCATAAACTATTTTCAAATCCAGACACAGTCTTTTTGTTGTGCCAATATCAATAATTACTCGCGAACAAAGGTCCACACACTCGCAGGAACTTTGTCATATAACTTTTTCATTGTCAGTTCAGCTTTACGATGATCATAAGCACCAGAAATTTCAAGAGAGGCGACACCCGAGTTTTTTTCACATAACCTTTCAAATACTTTTTCGAGCGTTTCGAACGAACTACACTTACGGAATTTCATTAAATAAGACTGCTTTGTGTCAGACATAATCAACCTTCTTTAGACAGGCCTCAACTGGCCAGGGATAATCTTAATATCATTTTTCACTTAAGCCTAACGATTTCACGGTGATGCTGCCAACTTACTGATTTAGTGTATGATGGTGTTTTTGAGGTGCTCCAGTGGCTTCTGTTTCTATCAGCTGTCCCTCCTGTTCAGCTACTGACGGGGTGGTGCGTAACGGCAAA
>NZ_JBLKDA010000045.1:0-26322 GCF_047530215.1 Enterobacter sp. 01-M-03-SI-ECC | reverse complement strand
ATATTACGCTTTCCTCTTTCAGAGTCAACCCGTTATTTCAGGATTTTTTCTCTTCAACCGAACCGGCTGTTTGTGTGAAGTGATTCACATCCGCCGTGTCGATGGAGGCGCATTATAGGGATCCCATTTTTTAGCACAAGTATTTTTTAGATCTTTTTTTCCGACTGCTGATTTTCCGCGCTTTTCGCTGAAATCCCGCCCGATCTGCTTAAAAATTGACGTATTTTGCCTTACCACGATCCATTAATATGATCAAAGTCTTCTGTATAGCGCCCATTCCTAGAGGTAGATATGCCCGCAGTATTACGTCCTTATAAAGATCTGTTCCCTCAAAAAGGCGATCGCGTGATGATCGATGCCAGCAGCGTGGTCATTGGTGACGTCCGAATGGCCGATGACGTTAGCATCTGGCCGCTCGTTGCCATCAGGGGAGATGTTAACTATGTGTCGATTGGTGCACGTACCAATATTCAGGACGGTAGCGTTCTGCACGTCACGCACAAATCCGCCTATAACCCCGAGGGTAATCCCCTCATCATTGGAGAAGAGGTGACCGTCGGCCATAAGGTGATGCTTCACGGCTGCACGATCGGAAATCGCGTACTTGTTGGTATGGGGTCGATCTTGCTGGATGGCGTCATAGTAGAAGATGACGTAATGATTGGTGCCGGTAGCCTTGTCCCGCAGAACAAACGGCTGGAGAGCGGCTATCTCTATCTGGGAAGCCCGGTAAAACAGATCCGCCCCCTGAAGGAGGCAGAGATTGAAGGGTTAAAATACTCGGCGAACAACTACGTTAACTGGAAGAATGACTACCTGGATCAGGACAACCAGACCCAGCCCTGATCGTCTTCCTGCTGTTCACGGATTAAATCGCTGGCTTCCTCTTCCAGATCCCAGCGATTTTCGCAAAATACGGCTATCGGCTCTGAACCGCCAAAACGACGCAACAGCGCTTCCCCATGAATGGCACAGGTAAGTTGCATGCCGTGCACCAGCACCGGAAAACAGACTGCCTGTTTATGCTCATCCCAGTTTTCCCTGTCCGGGAAATGAATAGCCTGATTCACGCCGAAAGCTCCTGCTTTAACTTTTCAATGACAGGTTCGACCGCAGGCAGTACGCCATGCCAGAGCAGCACCGCATGCGCAGCCTGCCCCACCAGCATTCCCAATCCATCTGCTAACTGTTTGGCGCCGTGCTGTTCACACCAGCTCAGGAATGGCGTCTTCCCTTTCTGATAAAACATGTCATAGAAGTACATATGCGCGCTGACCAGCGAAGCGGGGATCGTCGGGATCTCACCGCTGATGCCGCTGGATGTGGCATTAATGACAAGATCGAATTCACGATCGGCAAGATCGTCAAGCGCTGCCGCGCTCACGCTGCCGGTATGCGCAAACAACCCCGCCAGCGCTTCTGCTCGGGAAAAGGTTCTGTTGGTAATGGTCACCGCACAGTCCAGTGAAAGCAGAGGCAGCAGAACGCCCCGCGATGCGCCACCCGCGCCAATCAGCAGGACGCGGAAGCCGGGCTTAATAAACGACAGCCGTTCCAGATCGCTAAGTAAACCAATCCCGTCGGTGTTGTCACCCAGAAGGCGCCCATCCTCAAGCCGTTTTAGGGTATTGACTGCACCAGCCAGCGAAGCGCGCTCGGTCAGCTCATCCGCACGTTCGAAGGCCTCCTCTTTAAAAGGAACCGTCACGTTCGCACCTTTGCCGCCCGCGGCGAAAAAAGCCTCCAGCGTAGGGATAAATGCATCCACCGGTGCCAGTACGCGACCATAGGGATGATTTAGCTGCAGCTGCTTCGCAAATTGTTGATGGATCAACGGTGACTTGCTGTGTGCAATCGGATTACCAAAAACAGCATAGGTTTCCATGAGATTACCCCTGGCGAAAACGTTCGCCGGTCAAAGCGTCGCGAATTTCAGACGGATTCAGGCGCCCTCCCGTTTCACCGACAGCGACAGGGAAGTCACTCCCGAACTGCGCCAGCACTTCTTCAGTTGTCCGACAAGGTGGCAGTCCGGTCAGGTTGGCACTGGTTGAGACCAGCGGTTTACCAAATGCCAGGCACAGCTCAACCACCAGCGGATGGTCAGTTACACGAACGGCGAGGGAATCAAAGCGCCCGGTTAACCAGCGCGGTGTTGTCGGCTGCGCCGGGAAGACGAAGGTCACCGGCCCAGGCCATGCGGAGAAGATCGTCTCGCGCTGCGCTGGCGTCAGCATAGAATCATCGATATAGGGTTTAAGCTGCTCGTAATTCGCAGCGATCAAAATCAGCCCTTTCTCGACGGGTCTTTGTTTTAAGGCAAGCAGGCGGCTTACAGCCGTCTCGCTGTCAGGATCGCAACCGACCCCAAATACAGCTTCAGTTGGATAGGCGATGACTTCTTCATTTTTCAGTACGTCCACTGCATGCGCAATGGAGCCTGATGGCAGGTTTTTATTCACTATTTTGATCCGCCGTAACCGGCTTTCCACATTGTTTACTGGCGCAGAAGCGTTTCAAACCTTGCGCGGTTTTCTTCTCTATCAGTAGCGGATAATTGCAATGAGGGCAGGTGCCCGCTACCGGTTTAAAATTGATAACGAACTGGCATTCAGGATAGCGATCGCACGAATGGAAGGTCTTGCCATAACGGGAGCGCCGTTGTACCAACTGACCGCGCTGACACTGAGGACAGGCAATTGCCGTTTCATCAGGCTTATCAATTTGTTCCGTATGCTCACATTCCGGGTAGCGGCTACATCCAATAAACATGCCGAAACGCCCCTGCCGCAGGACCAATTCACCCTCGCAGAGTGGACAATGCTGCCCCTCCAGAACTTTAACAATATGTCCATCCGCCTGGCTCTTCAGGGGACGGACATAATCACATTCCGGATACTGTGAACAACCGAGAAACGGGCCGTGTTTCCCGGACCGAATAACAAGTTCAGCCCCGCACTGCGGGCAGGGCTCATTTTTATGCACCGTGAATAGTGCTGATTTGGCCATAACAACTCTTGGTGCTGCACATTGAATTAGTGCAGCATACCTTCATTCACTTCAAAGAGTAATTCTTCCATTTGCTGATAGGCGTTTTCACAGCCCGGGATATTAAACAGAACCATCAGGATCACCCACTTGAGATCTTCCAGTTCAAATTCTGCTGTATCCAGCGCCATGACGCGCTCTATCACCATTTCTCTCGTTTCGAGGTTCAGCACCTGAATCTGCTCAAGGAATAAGATGAATCCCCGGCAGCTGGCGTCCAGCCTTTCACACTCTTCTGTGGTATAAATGCGTACTGACAATGGGTCAGAAGCAAGCTGCATCGGTTCGGCGAGGCCTTCCTGATAATCAGCCAGTTTTTCCAGCCACATCAACGCATTATAGATATCTTCCCGCTCAAACCCCGCATCGGTAAGATCCTGTGTCAATTTGTCCTGATCCACTCGCATTTCTGCTTCGTTATGGATGTAAGTCTCAAACAAATACATCAGTACGTCGAACATGGCATGCCCTCCTTAATCGGACATAGCCGCCGGGTACAGCTGCGATCCACCCTGCTAACTCCAGTTCGAGTAGCTGTGCTACCGTTACTGGCACAGGTTGGCCGGCACGTTCAGCGACAACGTCAACAGGTGTTACCTCATCTCCTACGTTAGCCAGGAGCTTGGGAAATGGCAATGCCACCTTTCCCTGATCTGATGAATATTGTCGCTTTTCGGGATCTTCCTGCAGCCATTGCAGCCCAAATTGCAAATTTTCAAGAATATCCCCTACTTCCGTTACGGGTGTTGCCCCTTGCTTAATCAGCCAGTGGGGCCCCTCACATCCGGGGTTACCTATCGGACCGGGCAAGGCAAAGACTTCTCTCCCCTGTTCGAGCGCACACCGCGCCGTGACCAGCGAACCGCTTCTCAGCGCCGCTTCAACCACCAGTACGCCTTTGCTAAGCCCGCTGATAATTCGATTCCGACGCGGAAAGTTTGCGGGCCTGGGCTGAGCGGAAAGAGGAAACTCAGACACAACTGCACCGCCAGATTCGACAAGCCGCATCGCTAATGCCTGATGTCGCCGTGGATAAACGCTAAAAAGACCGTTCCCCAGCACCGCGACGCTTCGTCCTTTAACCGACAGCGCCGCGCTGTGGGCCACGCCGTCAATACCGCAGGCCAGCCCGCTGGTGATCGTGAAACCGCTTTGTGACAGCTGTTCGCACAGGATTTTTCCCCATCGCTCGCCGTACCATGACGGCGCGCGACTGCCTACCACCGCCAGCTGAATGGTATTTAGCGTCTCAGGATTACCTTTCAGGAATAATGCTCCGGGATAATCCGGAATCATCCGGAGTAAAGGGGGATAAAGGGGATGGTTGGCCGTCAACAAGTGGTTTCCCGGCTGCTCGAGCCACATCAGGCTACGTTCCAGCTCGCTCTCGTCTGGCGCAAAAAACCGTTCAGCCTGCTTTGCTGTCAATCCGGCGCTTCTGGCGACGAGCGCGTCGATGTTTTCCAGCTTCTCCAGTCGTGCAGCCGCTTCCATCATTACATCACCACACAGAGACCCTGTGTGTATTAGCCGTAGCCATATCTCGGTAGACGTCATCCTTTCCCCTGCCATAAGCGGCCTCCGCAATCATTGCGATTGGTCACTGATGCTGTCAATCGATGGGGGATTTGTCTAGAATAGAGGGAGTATTCTTATCAACTCCTGAACACGACTCTGGAAATTTATGGCAGTTTTGCAAGTGTTACATATTCCGGACGAGCGCCTTCGCATCGTCGCTGAACCGGTCAAAGAAGTGAATGCAGAAATCCAGCGTATCGTTGATGATATGTTCGATACCATGTACGCCGAAGAAGGCATTGGCCTGGCGGCGACGCAGGTGGACATTCACAAGCGTATTATCGTGATCGATGTGTCTGAAAATCGCGATGGTCGTCTGGTGCTGATCAACCCCGAGTTGCTCGAAAAGAGCGGCGAAACCGGTATTGAGGAAGGCTGTCTGTCCATTCCTGAACAGCGTGCTTTAGTGCCGCGTGCCGAAAAGGTGAAAATTCGCGCGCTGGATCGTGACGGTAACCCGTTCGAACTGGAAGCAGACGACCTGCTGGCGATTTGTATTCAGCATGAGATGGATCACCTGGTCGGTAAACTGTTTATCGATTATCTCTCGCCGCTGAAACAGCAGCGCATTCGTCAGAAAGTAGAGAAACTGGATCGTTTGCGTTCTCGCGCATAACGTCCCCCCGGATACAAGGATCATCGTGTCTAAATCACTACGAATTATCTTCGCGGGAACCCCTGATTTTGCAGCGCGTCATCTTGACGCGCTGTTATCCTCTGGTCATCAGGTCGTTGGCGTCTTTACCCAGCCGGACCGCCCGGCGGGTCGCGGTAAAAAACTGATGCCGAGCCCGGTCAAGGTGCTGGCAGAAGAGCATGGGCTACCCGTTTTCCAGCCTGCATCGTTACGCCCGCAGGAAAATCAGCAGCTGGTTGCTGACCTGAATGCCGACGTAATGGTGGTGGTGGCGTACGGTTTAATTCTGCCAAAAGCTGTACTTGATATGCCTCGCCTGGGGTGCATCAACGTGCATGGTTCTCTGCTCCCGCGCTGGCGAGGTGCAGCACCTATCCAGCGCTCGCTGTGGGCAGGCGATGCCGAAACGGGCGTTACCATCATGAAGATGGACGTAGGTTTAGACACCGGCGATATGCTGTATAAGCTGGCTTGCTCCATTACGTCAGACGATACCAGCGCCACGCTGTATGACAAGCTGGCAGACCTTGGCCCACAAGGGCTTATCGAGACGCTCCAGCAGCTTGCTGACAATACGGCGAAACCGGAAGTTCAGGATGAAGCACAGGTCACGTATGCCGAAAAGCTGAGCAAAGAGGAAGCGCGGATCGACTGGTCCCTGTCTGCCGCTCAGCTTGAGCGCTGCATTCGCGCTTTTAATCCGTGGCCAATGAGCTGGTTAGAAATTGACGATCAGCCGGTGAAGGTCTGGAAAGCCTCCGTTATTAGCGGCACGACCACCGCTGAACCCGGTACGATTATTGATTCCAGCAAGAACGGTATCCAGGTCGCGACAGCAGAAGGCATCCTGAATCTTGAATCGCTACAGCCGGCCGGTAAGAAGGCCATGAGCGCTCAGGATTTGTTAAATTCCCGTCGCGAATGGTTTATTCCGGGCAATCGTCTTGCCTGAGCAAATTCATTCTTAAGGCCCGGTGTTTCCGGGCATTTTTATTTTTACGGTTATGAAAAAACAAAATCTACGCAGTATGGCGGCTCAGGCCGTTGAGCAGGTTATCGAGCAGGGCCAGTCATTAAGTAACGTCCTGCCTTCCCTGCAACAAAAAGTCTCTGATAAAGACAAAGCCCTGCTTCAGGAGCTCTGCTTTGGCGTTCTGCGCACGCTTTCTCAGCTTGAGTGGTTGATAAACAAGCTGATGTCCCGCCCAATGACAGGCAAGCAGCGCACCGTGCACTATTTGATTATGGTGGGTTTTTATCAGCTTCTTCATACCCGCATCCCACCTCATGCCGCGCTGGCAGAGACGGTGGAAGGTGCCGTTGCGATTAAACGCCCTCAGTTGAAAGGGCTTATCAACGGCGTACTGCGTCAGTTCCAGAGGCAGCAGGAAGAGCTGCTGGCTGAATTTGCCCAGAGCGAAGCACGTTTCCTGCACCCGGACTGGCTGTTGAAGCGCCTGAAAAAAGCTTATCCACAGCAGTGGCAGGAGATTGCCGAGGCCAACAATCAGCGTCCGCCAATGTGGTTGCGTGTGAATCGTAATCACCACTCTCGTGACGCATGGCTGGCATTACTGGAAGAGGCTGGAATGAGCGGATTCCCGCATGAAGCCTATCCGGATGCTGTACGCTTAGCTTCACCGGCACCGGTACATGCTTTACCCGGTTTTGATGAAGGCTGGGTGACCGTACAGGACGCCTCGGCTCAGGGCTGCATGACCTGGCTTGAACCTAAAAACGGTGAGCAGATCCTCGATCTGTGCGCCGCGCCCGGGGGCAAAACAACGCACATTCTTGAAGTGGCTCCGCAGGCCAGCGTGATGGCGGTGGACGTCGATGAACAGCGTCTTTCACGCGTCTACGACAACCTCAAGCGTCTGGGCATGAAGGCTCAGGTTAAGCAAGGCGATGGTCGCAAACCCGCCGAATGGTGTGGTGAAACACAATTCGATCGCATTTTGCTGGATGCCCCCTGCTCTGCAACCGGTGTTATTCGCCGTCATCCGGACATCAAATGGCTGCGGCGCGATCGTGATATTAAGGAACTTGCCCAGCTGCAATCCGACATACTCGACGCTATCTGGCCGCATCTAAAAACGGGCGGAACGCTGGTCTATGCAACCTGCTCCATACTGCCGGAAGAAAACAGCCAGCAAATCGCGGCCTTCCTTAAACGTACCCCGGACGCTACGCTGCGCGATACGGGAACGCCTGAATCCCCGGGTCTGCAGAACCTGCCGGGTGCAGAAGAGGGTGATGGCTTCTTTTACGCTAAGCTAATCAAAGAGTGATGTTGAGAACAGGTCACGAGATATGAAGATTATCATTCTGGGTGCAGGACAGGTTGGCGGAACGCTGGCAGAAAACCTGGTAGGCGAAAACAACGACATCACAATCGTTGATACCAACGGCGATCGTCTGCGCGTATTGCAGGACAAATTTGACCTGCGCGTGGTGCAGGGTCATGGTTCGCACCCACGCGTTCTTCGTGAGGCAGGTGCCGACGATGCCGACATGCTGGTTGCGGTAACCAGTTCTGACGAAACCAATATGGTGGCCTGTCAGGTGGCCTACTCGCTGTTCAACACGCCAAACCGAATCGCACGTATTCGCTCTCCGGACTACGTTCGTGATGCGGAGAAACTGTTCAATTCAGAAGCGGTCCCGATTGACCATCTCATCGCACCTGAGCAGCTGGTTATCGACAATATCTATCGCCTGATCGAATATCCTGGCGCCCTGCAGGTGGTGAATTTTGCCGAGGGCAAAGTGAGCCTGGCAGTGGTGAAGGCCTATTACGGTGGACCATTGATCGGCAATGCGCTTTCCACCATGCGTGAGCACATGCCGCATATCGATACGCGCGTCGCCGCCATTTTCCGTCACGACAGGCCAATCCGACCGCAAGGCTCCACGATTGTCGAAGCGGGTGATGAGGTGTTCTTTATTGCCGCCTCGCAGCATATTCGTGCGGTGATGAGTGAACTTCAGCGTCTCGAAAAACCCTACAAACGCATTATGCTGGTCGGCGGCGGCAATATCGGTGCAGGTCTGGCTCACCGGCTGGAAAAAGATTACAGCGTAAAATTGATCGAGCGCGATCAGCAGCGTGCTGCTGAGCTGGCGGAAAAACTGCAAAATACGATCGTATTTTATGGCGATGCGTCAGATCAGGAGCTGCTGGCTGAAGAGCATATTGATCAAGTTGATCTCTTTATTGCCGTCACCAACGACGACGAGGCGAATATAATGTCCGCCATGCTCGCCAAGCGTATGGGGGCAAAGAAGGTCATGGTGCTTATCCAGCGCAAGGCGTATGTCGATCTGGTCCAGGGCAGCGTGATTGATATTGCCATTTCGCCGCAGCAGGCGACAATTTCCGCGCTCCTGAGCCATGTTCGTAAAGCGGATATCGTTGGGGTGTCATCGCTACGCCGCGGTGTTGCGGAAGCCATTGAAGCCGTAGCGCATGGAGATGAAACCACGTCACGCGTCGTGGGCCGTTCGATTGATGAAATTAAGCTGCCACCTGGTACGATTATCGGCGCCGTTGTCCGCGGGAATGATGTCATGATTGCCAATGATAATTTACGTATCGAGCAAGGCGATCACGTTATTATGTTCCTTACCGATAAAAAGTTTATTACCGACGTCGAACGTTTATTCCAGCCCAGTCCATTCTTCCTTTAAAGAGTTGGGTGTTCGATTAAGAACACCCATACGTTATCCTTTTCATTTCTGTGCCTTTTATTTTTCATAACGTTTAATTATCCCGAATGGCAATTGGCTAATCATTTGTTAAACTTATACTCGTCAGCTGGCACAAGGAGAGAACAATGAGTTTTATTAAAGAATTTCGCGAATTTGCGATGCGCGGGAACGTGGTGGATTTGGCAGTCGGTGTCATTATTGGTGCAGCATTCGGCAAGATTGTTTCATCATTAGTGGCTGACATTATCATGCCACCTTTAGGATTGTTAATCGGGGGCATCGATTTCAAACAATTCGCGTTCACGCTGCGTGAAGCGCAGGGCGATGTCCCGGCAGTCGTGATGCACTACGGCGTATTTATCCAGAACGTATTTGATTTTGTGATCGTGGCGTTTGCCATTTTTATGGCTATCAAGCTGATCAACAGGCTCAACCGTAAAAAAGAAGAGCCGGCTGCAGCGCCTGCGCCTACGAAAGAAGAAGTGCTGCTGAGTGAAATCCGCGATCTGTTAAAAGAGCAGAATAACCGCGTTTAATCACCAGATAAAAGCAGGAAGGCCAGTGGTAAATAAGCGATTCGCTTGCTTGCCACTGGCCTCCCAGTTACCCCGTTTTTCATGTTTGTCTTTACGCAGATAACTTCCTTTCCCTTTTTTATTCTTCTCAACGCGCTGTCTGAATAACGGGTCGTGAAGTAACGCCTCGATGGCATTGTCCTTTATTTGTCCTTTCGTGTGCTGATAGCGGCTCATAATGTCTCCAGAGCAGGGTTTATGACGACGGGAGTCTAGACCCGGATGAACTAAAAATCAACAGCCCTGCTTTTCTCCACTCGCTCCCTGTTCAAGGGCTTCGAGAATTGAACAGTAGATACTGCTATGGGCCGTACCGCAGCAGGCATCATTCAGTCTTTGCAGAGAGCGCTGCATGGTTTGCAGCTCCTGAATACGCGCTTCAACCTCATCCAGCCTGGCCTGTACAATGCTTTTAGATTCCTGGCAGGTGTGATGTTCCGGATCGATGCGGATCGACAGCAATTCGCGGATCGAATCCAGCGTGAAGCCGAGCTGACGCGCGTAACGTATAAACCGCAGCCGCTGCAGATCGTTATCGGTGTAAAGGCGAAAACCGCCTTCAGTGCGAACTTCATGATCGATCATCTGCTGCTTTTCGTAATACCGGATGGTATCCGGCGTGACGTCCGCGAGCTTCGCAAGTTCACCAATACGGTACATAGCTACTCCTCATTTATTTTCTGCATCAATCTTCCACCGTATTCACCGTGCAGAAACTCAGTGTTCATGCCTGTCTGGCGCAGCTTAAGTTCAAGGAGGGCGAGGCGGCGGCTAAGTTCGCAATGTCGCGGATCGTCCTGACGGATCCCTTTAAGCAGATCGGCCAGTTCAATAGCCTCTCTACGTTGCTCAAGTTCCGGAGGGAGACAGCCTGCATTTTTCAGTAAACGGTATCCAGCCCGCAGTTCAGGCGCAATGTGCGAGTCATCGTCAAGCGCAATGGGTTCGCCGCTGCCCGGAAGATCGTCGAATTCACCTTTTTGTTGGGCATCGCGAATATGGCGTTCTGCCCACTGGTCAAGCAACCACATTACCGGCTCCTGGGGATGAACAGAATTGATACAGACATTGTAGAGAAGTGGGGATATCGCGGATATAAAAAAACCCGCCGGAGCGGGTTTTTTTACGTTACTGCAGATTACTCTGCAGCAGCTTCTGCTTTCTCTGAACGATCAACCAGCTCGATGTAAGCCATCGGCGCGTTGTCGCCTGCACGGAAACCACACTTCAGAATGCGAGTGTAACCACCGGCACGGCTCGCGAAACGCGGGCCCAGTTCGTTAAACAGTTTTGCCACGATCTCGTTATCACGAGTACGGGCGAATGCCAGACGACGATTAGCAACGCTGTCAGTCTTGGCAAGAGTAATCAGCGGCTCAACTACGCGACGCAGCTCTTTCGCTTTAGGCAGGGTCGTCTTGATGATCTCATGACGAACCAGTGAACCTGCCATGTTGCGGAACATAGCCTGGCGATGGCTGCTGTTGCGGTTCAGTTGACGACCACTCTTACGATGGCGCATGACCTTATCCTTCTCAGTAAAACCTTAACCTGTGATCCGGTTACTCGTCAGCAATGCTTGCCGGTGGCCAGTTTTCCAGGCGCATGCCCAGAGACAGACCACGTGAAGCCAGCACGTCTTTAATCTCAGTAAGAGATTTTTTACCCAGGTTCGGCGTTTTCAGCAACTCAACCTCGGTACGCTGTACCAGATCACCGATATAGTGGATAGCTTCTGCCTTGAGGCAGTTAGCAGAGCGGACAGTCAATTCGAGATCGTCAACAGGGCGCAGCAGGATCGGATCGAATTCTGGTTTCTCTTCTTTCACTTCCGGCTGACGTACATCACGTAAGTCAACAAAAGCTTCCAGTTGTTCTGCCAGGATGGTTGCCGCACGACGAATCGCCTCTTCAGGATCGATTGTGCCGTTGGTTTCCATTTCGATGACCAGCTTGTCCAGGTCGGTACGCTGTTCTACACGCGCTGCTTCAACATTGTAGGCAATACGCTCTACAGGGCTGTAGCATGCGTCGACCAGCAGACGGCCGATTGGGCGCTCATCTTCTTCCGAATGAATTCGGGCAGAAGCCGGCACATAACCACGACCGCGCTGAACTTTGATACGCATGCTAATCGCTGCGTTCTCATCGGTCAGGTGGCAGATCACGTGCTGCGGCTTGACGATTTCAACATCACCGTCGTGGGTGATGTCGGCTGCAGTCACAGGGCCAATGCCAGATTTATTCAGAGTAAGAATAACTTCATCTTTACCCTGAACTCTCACCGCCAGCCCTTTCAGGTTGAGCAGGATTTCAAGGATATCTTCCTGAACGCCTTCTTTGGTGCTGTACTCATGAAGTACACCATCAATCTCAACCTCGGTCACCGCGCAACCCGGCATCGATGAGAGCAGAATACGGCGCAGTGCGTTACCCAGAGTATGGCCAAAGCCACGCTCTAAAGGCTCAAGGGTCACCTTGGCGTGCGTCGAACTCACTTGCTCGATATCTACCAGGCGCGGTTTTAGAAACTCTGTCACAGAACCCTGCATTGTGTCCTCTCTTTGGTACTAAGCTTTACTTGGAGTAAAGCTCGACGATCAGGTGTTCGTTAATGTCCGCAGACAGATCAGAACGTTCTGGCTGACGCTTGAACGTACCTTCCATCTTGCCAGCATCAACTTCCAGCCAGGTTGGCTTTTCACGCTGCTCAGCCAGCTCCAGAGCGGCCTTCACGCGAGATTGCTTTTTCGCTTTCTCACGAATGCTAACAACGTCATTCGCTTTAACCTGATAAGAAGCGATGTTAACAACACGACCGTTTACCATGATTGCTTTGTGGCTAACCAGCTGACGTGATTCAGCACGAGTAGCGCCGAAGCCCATACGGTATACAACGTTGTCCAGACGACCTTCCAGCAGAGCCAGCAGGTTTTCACCCGTGTTGCCTTTCAGACGTGCTGCTTCTTTATAGTAGTTACGGAACTGACGCTCCAGCACACCGTACATACGGCGAACTTTTTGCTTTTCACGCAACTGCACACCATAGTCAGACAGACGCGGTTTACGCGCACCGTGCTGGCCAGGAGCTTGTTCAATTTTACACTTGGTATCGATCGCGCGAACGCCAGACTTAAGGAATAAGTCGGTGCCCTCACGACGGCTCAGCTTGAGCTTAGGACCCAAATATCTTGCCATTTTCTATCTCCAACTAACCTAAAAAACGGAGCGTTATACGCGACGTTTTTTCGGCGGACGACAACCGTTATGAGGGATCGGAGTCACATCAGTAATATTCGTGATGCGGAAACCAGCGGCGTTCAGAGCGCGAACAGTAGATTCACGACCCGGACCCGGACCTTTAACCATAACTTCCAGATTCTTGATGCCGTATTCTTTTACGGCTTCTGCGCAACGCTCTGCTGCAACCTGAGCTGCGAACGGAGTGGATTTGCGAGAACCACGGAAACCGGAACCACCGGCTGTTGCCCAACCCAATGCGTTACCCTGACGATCAGTAATAGTAACGATGGTGTTGTTGAAAGAAGCATGGATATGAGCCACGCCGTCAGAGACTTGTTTTCTTACACGTTTACGTGCACGAACTGGTGCCTTTGCCATTATTCAATCACCCCGATTATTTCTTGATCGGTTTGCGCGGACCCTTACGGGTACGTGCGTTGGTCTTAGTACGCTGACCGCGCACTGGCAGACCACGACGATGACGCAAACCGCGATAGCAACCAAGATCCATCAGGCGCTTGATGCTCATGCTGATTTCACGGCGCAGATCACCTTCAACGACAAATTTGGCAACTTCGTCACGCAGCGTGTCGATTTGTTCTTCAGACAGCTCACTGATCTTAACATCTTCAGCGATACCCGCTGCAGCCAGAATGGCTTTAGAACGGGTCTTGCCGACGCCGTAGATCGAAGTTAATGCGATCACAGCATGTTTCTGATCAGGAATGTTAATGCCTGCTATACGGGCCACTATGCACTCCTACTATTTAATATGTACGCACCATGCTGAAAAGCCCGTTTTCAGGATACTCAAATGGAAACGTACAGACATACAAAAGATTGGCTGGCTAATCTAGCCAGCTCAACCCAACTTTGCAAGAAAAATATGCGAAATAATCAGCCTTGGCGCTGTTTATGCTTCGGCTCGGCACTGCAAATCACACGGATGACACCATCACGCTTAACGATTTTGCAGTTACGGCATAATTTCTTGACGGAAGCACGAACTTTCATTTTTACTCTCCGTAACTTCTCAGGCGACCATTTAGCGGCCGTAGCCTTTCAGGTTCGCCTTCTTCAATGCAGACTCGTACTGACTCGACATCATCAGAGTTTGCACTTGAGCCATAAAGTCCATAATCACGACAACAACGATAAGCAGTGAGGTCCCACCGAAGTAGAACGGTACTTTCATTGCATCACGCATGAACTCCGGGATCAGGCAGATAAAAGTAATATAAAGCGCACCAACCAAAGTCAGGCGAGTCATTACTTTATCGATATACTTCGCCGTTTGCTCTCCCGGACGAATTCCTGGTACAAATGCACCGGACTTCTTCAGGTTATCTGCTGTTTCACGCGGGTTGAAGACCAACGCCGTGTAGAAGAAACAGAAGAAGATGATCGCAGACGCATAGAGTAACACATAAAGTGGTTGCCCAGGCTGCAAATACAGCGAAATTGTTGTCAGCCAGTTCCAACCAGTACCGCCCCCGAACCATGACGCGATGGTTGCCGGGAACAGAATAATACTGGAAGCGAAGATAGCCGGGATAACCCCCGCCATGTTCACTTTCAGCGGTAAATGTGTGCTCTGTGCAGCATAGACACGACGACCCTGCTGACGTTTAGCGTAGTTCACCACAATGCGGCGTTGACCACGTTCAACGAAGACAACAAAGAACGTCACTGCAAATACTAATACTGCAACCAACAGCAACAGGAGGAAGTGCAGGTCGCCTTGACGCGCTTGCTCGATAGTATGGGCGATGGCTGGCGGGAGGCCCGCAACAATACCGGCGAAGATAATGATTGAGATACCGTTACCGATACCACGTTCAGTAATCTGTTCGCCGAGCCACATCAGGAACATCGTCCCTGTGACCAGACTTACAACAGCGGTGAAATAGAATGCAAAGCCTGGGTTTAACACCAGGCCCTGCATACCAGGCATATTCGGCAGACCGGTAGCAATACCGATCGACTGGAATATTGCCAGCACCAGAGTACCGTAACGGGTGTACTGACTAATCTTACGACGTCCAGACTCCCCTTCTTTCTTCAACTCTGCCAGGGCCGGATGAACGACCGTCAGCAGCTGGATAATAATAGATGCCGAAATGTACGGCATAATACCCAATGCGAAGATAGAAGCACGGCTGAGAGCACCACCAGAGAACATGTTGAACATTTCAATGATGGTGCCTCGCTGTTGCTCAAGCAGTTTGGCAAGTACAGCGGCATCGATACCAGGGATCGGAATAAAAGAGCCAATACGGAACACAATCAGCGCGCCGATAACAAACAGCAGTCTGCGTTTCAGCTCGCCAAATCCACCTTTGGCACTTTGAAAATCTAATCCCGGTTGCTTAGCCATCTGCTACTTATTCCTCAATTTTACCGCCAGCAGCTTCGATAGCAGCACGAGCACCTTTAGTAACACGCAGGCCACGAACAGTTACCGGAGTAGAAACTTCACCAGCCAGGATCACTTTCGCGAACTCGATCTGGATACCGATAATGTTTGCTGCTTTCAGCGTGTTCAGGTCTACAACGCCGCCTTCAACTTTCGCCAGGTCAGACAGACGGATTTCCGCTGTGATCGCTGCTTTGCGAGAGGTGAAGCCGAACTTCGGCAGACGACGGTACAGTGGCATCTGGCCACCCTCGAAACCGCGACGTACGCCACCGCCAGAACGAGAGTTCTGACCTTTGTGACCACGACCACCGGTTTTGCCGAGGCCAGAACCGATACCACGACCCAGGCGTTTACCCGCCTTTTTAGAGCCTTCGGCCGGAGACAGAGTATTTAAACGCATCTCTTACTCCTCAACTTTAACCATGAAGTAAACCGCGTTGACCATACCACGAACAGCAGGAGTATCCTCGCGCTCAACGGTATGACCAATACGACGCAGACCCAGGCCAAGCAGCGTTGCCTTGTGTTTCGGCAGACGACCGATTGCACTGCGGGTTTGAGTGATTTTAATAGTCTTTGCCATGGTCAATTACCCCAGAATTTCTTCAACGGATTTACCACGCTTGGCAGCGACCATTTCTGGAGAATTCATATTTTCCAGGCCATCAATAGTTGCACGAACCACGTTGATCGGGTTGGTGGAACCATATGCTTTGGCCAGAACGTTATGAACCCCAGCAACTTCCAGAACGGCGCGCATTGCACCACCGGCGATGATACCGGTACCTTCTGAAGCTGGCTGCATGAATACACGAGAACCCGTGTGAACACCTTTAACTGGGTGCTGCAGGGTGCCGTTGTTCAGCGCGACGTTAATCATATTGCGACGGGCTTTTTCCATCGCTTTCTGGATCGCTGCTGGAACTTCACGCGCTTTACCGTAACCAAAACCAACGCGACCGTTACCATCGCCTACTACAGTCAGAGCTGTGAAGGAGAAAATACGACCACCTTTAACGGTTTTAGATACGCGGTTTACCGCGATCAGCTTTTCCTGCAGTTCGCCAGCCTGTTTTTCGATGTGAGCCATCTTACACCTCTACCTTAGAACTGAAGGCCAGCTTCACGGGCAGCATCTGCCAGTGCCTGGACACGACCATGATATTGGAACCCGGAACGGTCAAAGGAAACATTGCTGATGCCTTTTTCCAGAGCGCGTTCAGCAACAGCTTTACCTACAGCTGCAGCGGCGTCTTTGTTACCGGTGTACTTCAATTGTTCTGAGATAGCTTTTTCTACAGTAGAAGCAGCTACCAGAACTTCAGAACCGTTCGGTGCAATTACCTGTGCGTAAATATGACGCGGGGTACGATGTACCACCAGGCGAGTTGCACCCAGCTCTTTGAGCTTGCGGCGTGCGCGGGTCGCACGACGGATACGAGCAGATTTCTTATCCATAGTGTTACCTTACTTCTTCTTAGCCTCTTTGGTACGCACGACTTCGTCGGCGTAACGAACACCCTTGCCTTTATAAGGCTCAGGACGACGGTAGGCGCGCAGATCTGCTGCAACCTGACCGATCAGCTGTTTATCAGCGCCTTTCAGCACGATTTCAGTTTGAGTCGGACATTCTGCAGTGATACCGGCCGGCAGCGGATGCTCAACAGGGTGTGAGAAGCCCAGAGACAGGCCTACTGCATTCCCTTTGATAGCTGCACGATAACCTACACCAACCAGCTGAAGCTTTTTAGTGAAGCCTTCGGTAACACCAACAACCATTGAGTTCAGCAGGGCACGCGCGGTACCAGCCTGAGCCCATCCATCCACGAAACCATCACGTGGACCGAAGGTCAGAGCGTTATCTGCATGTTTAACTTCAACAGCTTTGTTGAGGGTACGAGTCAGCTCGCCGTTTTTACCTTTGATCGTAATAACCTGACCGTCGATTTTTACATCAACGCCGGCAGGAATAACGACCGGTGCTTTAGCAACACGAGACATTCTTTCCTCCGATTAGGCTACGTAGCAGATAATTTCGCCACCAAGACCAGCCTGGCGCGCTGCACGATCAGTCATAACACCTTTAGAGGTAGAAACAACTGCGATACCAAGGCCAGCCATAACTTTTGGCAGCTCATCTTTTTTCTTATAGATGCGCAGGCCTGGGCGGCTGACACGCTGAATGCTTTCTACAACAGCTTTACCCTGGAAATACTTGAGAGTAAGTTCCAGTTCCGGCTTGGTGTCGCCTTCAACTTTAAAATCTTCGATAAAACCTTCTTCCTTCAGCACGTTGGCAATTGCCACTTTCAGCTTGGCGGAAGGCATGGTGACCGCAACTTTGTTCGCGGCCTGACCGTTACGGATACGGGTCAGCATATCCGCGATCGGATCTTGCATGCTCATCTGTCTTTACTCCCGTGATTCAATTGGTAATTACCAGCTAGCCTTTTTCAAGCCTGGCACTTCACCGCGCATGGCGGCTTCACGCAGTTTGATACGGCTCAACCCAAACTTGCCCACATAACCATGTGGACGACCTGTTTGACGACAGCGGTTACGCTGACGAGACGGGCTGGAATCACGCGGCAGAGACTGCAGCTTGAGAACCGCATTCCAACGATCTTCGTCGGAAGCGTTCACATCAGAAATGATCGCTTTCAGTTCAGCGCGTTTAGCGAAGAATTTATCAGCTAAAGCTACGCGCTTTACTTCGCGTGCTTTCATTGATTGCTTAGCCATTCAGTAACCCTACCTTACTTGCGGAACGGGAAGTCAAAGGCAGCCAGCAGAGCACGGCCTTCTTCGTCAGATTTCGCAGTAGTGGTAATGGTAATATCCAAACCACGCACGCGGTCGACTTTATCGTAGTCGATTTCTGGGAAGATGATCTGCTCACGGACACCCATGCTGTAGTTACCACGACCGTCGAAAGACTTAGCGGACAAGCCACGGAAGTCACGGATACGTGGAACAGCAATAGTGATCAGGCGCTCAAAGAACTCCCACATGCGTTCGCCACGCAGAGTTACTTTACAGCCGATCGGATAGCCCTGACGGATTTTGAAGCCTGCAACAGATTTGCGTGCTTTGGTGATCAGCGGTTTTTGACCGGAGATTGCTGTCAGGTCAGCTGCTGCGTTATCCAGCAGTTTCTTGTCAGCGATCGCTTCACCAACACCCATGTTCAGGGTGATCTTCTCGACCCGAGGGACTTGCATGACAGAATTGTAGTTAAACTCGGTCATGAGTTTCTTAACTACTTCGTCTTTGTAGTAATCATGCAGTTTCGCCATCGTACTACTCCAAATTACTTGATAGTTTCGCTGTTAGACTTGAAGAAACGGACTTTTTTGCCGTCTTCGAATCTAAAGCCTACACGGTCAGCCTTGCCGGTAGCCGCATTGAAGATTGCAACGTTAGAAACCTGAATAGCAGCTTCTTTTTCAACGATGCCACCTGGTTGGTTCAGGGCCGGAACCGGCTTCTGATGTTTCTTAACCAGGTTGATACCTTCAACGACAAGTTTGCCGGAAGACAGAACATTTTTTACTTTACCGCGTTTACCTTTATCTTTACCGGTTAACACGATAACTTCGTCATCACGACGGATTTTCGCTGCCATGATTCGCTCCTTAGAGTACTTCTGGTGCCAGAGAGATAATTTTCATGAACTTCTCAGTACGAAGTTCACGAGTTACCGGCCCAAAGATACGCGTGCCGATAGGCTGCTCGCTGTTATTGTTTAAAATAACGCATGCATTACCATCGAAGCGAATGACAGAACCGTCAGGGCGACGAACACCCTTCTTGGTGCGCACCACTACCGCCTTCAGCACATCACCTTTTTTGACCTTACCACGTGGAATTGCTTCCTTGATGGTGATCTTGATGATGTCGCCTACGCCTGCGTAGCGACGGTGCGAGCCACCCAGAACCTTGATACACATTACGCGACGTGCACCGGAGTTGTCGGCGACGTTCAGCATAGTCTGTTCTTGGATCATTTTAGTGCTCCGCTAATGTCAACTACTACCTGAGACTCTAAAATCAGAGCCGTTAAAAAGCCCCATATCGAGGGCGCGGCATTATAACACCGCTTCTGCAATATGGGTAGAAAAAATAAACGGCTCATCGCTGAGCCGTTTATTCGTATTGAGAAGGCGTACTGTATTACAGAACCGCTTTCTCTACAACGCGAACCAGCGTCCAGGACTTAGTCTTGGACAGTGGACGGCATTCACGGATTTCAACCTTGTCGCCGATACCACATTCGTTGTTCTCGTCATGTACGTGCAGTTTGGTCGTACGCTTGATGAATTTACCGTAGATCGGGTGTTTCACAATACGTTCGATAGCTACAACAATGGATTTCTCCATTTTGTCGCTAACAACACGACCTTGCAGAGTACGGATTTTATCGGTCATTACGCACCCGCCTTCTGAGTCAGTAAAGTCTTAACGCGTGCAACATTGCGACGCACTTGCTTCAGCAGGTGAGTCTGTTGCAGCTGGCCACTTGCAGCCTGCATACGCAGGTTGAACTGCTCACGCAGCAGGTTCAGCAGCTCAGCGTTCAGCTCTTCAACGCTTTTTTCACGCAGCTCTTTTGCTTTCATTACATCACCGTCTTAGTTACAAAGGTGGTTTTGATAGGCAGTTTCGCTGCTGCCAGGCCGAAGGCTTCACGGGCCAGCTCTTCCGGAACACCGTCCATTTCATAAAGGACTTTGCCCGGTTGGATCAAGGCAACCCAGTACTCCACGTTACCTTTACCTTTACCCATACGAACTTCCAGCGGCTTCTCGGTAATTGGTTTGTCCGGGAATACACGGATCCAAATTTTACCTTGACGCTTAACTGCACGGGTCATTGCACGACGTGCTGCTTCGATCTGACGTGCAGTCAGACGACCACGGCCAACAGCTTTCAGACCGAAAGTGCCGAAGCTAACATCCGTACCCTGCGCCAGACCACGGTTGCGGCCTTTGTGCACTTTACGGAATTTTGTACGCTTTGGTTGTAACATCAGCGACGCTCCTTATTTACGGCCTTTACGCTGCTGCTTTTTAGGTTGAGCAGCCGGTTTTTCCGGTTGTTCAACAGCAGCCATACCACCCAGGATCTCACCTTTGAAGATCCATACCTTAACGCCGATTACACCGTAAGTGGTGTGCGCTTCAGAGGTGTTGTAGTCGATGTCAGCACGCAGAGTGTGCAGCGGTACGCGACCTTCACGGTACCATTCGGTACGTGCGATTTCCGCGCCGCCCAGACGGCCGCTAACTTCAACTTTGATACCTTTAGCGCCCAGACGCATTGCGTTCTGTACAGCACGCTTCATAGCACGACGGAACATAACACGACGTTCCAGCTGAGAAGTGATGCTGTCAGCAACCAATTTAGCGTCCAGTTCAGGCTTACGAACTTCAGCGATATTGATCTGTGCAGGAACGCCAGCGATATCCGCTACGACCTTGCGCAGTTTTTCTACGTCTTCGCCTTTCTTACCGATAACGATGCCAGGACGAGCAGTGTGAATAGTCACACGGATGCTCTTCGCTGGACGCTCGATAACGATACGAGATACAGACGCTTTAGCCAGTTCCTTAGTCAGGTACTGACGTACTTTAAAATCGCTGTCCAGGTTGTCAGCGAATTCTTTGGTGTTCGCAAACCAGGTAGAGTTCCATGGTTTTACAATACCCAGGCGAATACCATTAGGATGTACTTTCTGACCCATTGCTAGTCTCCAGAGTCTCAGCGATCGGACACAACCACAGTAATGTGGCTGGTGCGCTTCAGGATGCGATCTGCACGACCTTTCGCACGCGGCATAATGCGCTTCATGCTTGGGCCTTCATCTACGAAAATTTTCGCGACTTTCAGATCGTCGATGTCAGCGCCATCGTTGTGTTCAGCGTTAGCAATGGCAGATTCCAGTACTTTCTTGACCAATACCGCAGCTTTCTTGTTGGTATAGGTCAGGATGTCCAGGGCCTGCGACACTTTCTTACCGCGAATCAGGTCAGCAACAAGGCGAACCTTCTGTGCAGAAGAACGAGCATGGCGATGTTGAGCTAAAGTTTCCATCTCTTCCTCCTACCTTATTTCTTCTTCGCTTTTTTATCAGCAGCGTGGCCGCGATAAGTACGAGTCGGTGCGAATTCACCCAGTTTGTGACCAACCATTTCGTCGGTAACAAAGACTGGAACGTGCTGACGACCATTATGGACAGCGATGGTCAAACCGATCATGTTAGGAAAGATCGTTGAACGACGGGACCAAGTGCGCAGGGGCTTCTTGTCTCCGCTTTCCACCGCTTTCTCTACCTTCTTCAGCAAGTGCAGGTCAATAAAAGGACCTTTCTTGAGAGAACGTGGCATGGCTTATCCTCTAAAATTATTTGCTACGGCGACGTACGATAAATTTATCAGTACGCTTGTTGCTGCGGGTCTTCTTACCTTTGGTCTGAACGCCCCACGGAGATACCGGGTGCTTACCAAAGTTACGACCTTCACCACCACCATGTGGGTGGTCGACTGGGTTCATCGCAGTACCGCGAACGGTAGGACGAACACCACGCCAGCGTGCAGCACCTGCTTTACCCAGAACGCGCAGCATATGCTCAGCATTGCCAACTTCGCCCAGAGTAGCGCGGCAGTCTGCTTCGACTTTACGCATTTCACCAGAACGCAGACGCAGGGTGACATAAGCCCCATCACGCGCAACGATCTGAACGTAAGTACCCGCGGAACGCGCCAGCTGACCGCCCTTACCTGGTTTCATTTCTACGTTATGAACGGTAGAACCAACCGGGATATTGCGCATCGGCAGGGTGTTGCCTGCTTTGATTGCAGCATCAACGCCAGACTGAATCTGGTCGCCAGCTTTCAGGCCTTTAGGGGCCAGGATGTAACGGCGTTCGCCGTCTTTGTACAGAACCAGCGCGATGTTCGCGGAACGGTTCGGATCGTACTCAAGACGTTCAACAACTGCTGGGATACCGTCTTTGTTGCGTTTGAAGTCAACAATACGATAAGCCTGCTTGTGGCCACCACCGATGTGACGAGTGGTGATACGGCCATTGTTGTTACGACCACCGGATTTGCTGTTTTTTTCCAGCAACGGAGCAAAAGGTTTGCCCTTGTGCAGCTCAGGGTTAACCACTTTAACTACGTGGCGACGACCCGGAGATGTCGGTTTACATTTAACAACTGCCATTGTATTACTCCTCCGACTTACTCAGCGCCGCCAACGAAGTCCAGATTCTGGCCTTCTTTCAGGGTGACGTAAGCTTTTTTCCAGTCGCTACGACGACCGATACGCTGTCCGTGACGTTTAACTTTCCCTTTAACGACCAGGGTGTTAACGACTTCGACTTCGACTTCAAACAGTTTCTGCACAGCAGCTTTGATCTCTGCTTTGGTCGCGTCTTTAGCAACTTTGAGAACGATGGTGTTTGTTTTTTCCATCGCAGTAGACGCTTTTTCAGAAACGTGCGGTGCGCGAAGCACCTTCAGCAGACGTTCTTCACGAATCATGCCAGCATCTCCTCAACTTGCTTAACAGCATCAGCAGTCATTACGACTTTGTCGAAGGCGATCAGGCTAACCGGGTCGATACCAGTCGCATCGCGTACGTCAACCTTGTGCAGGTTACGTGCGGCCAGGAACAGGTTCTCGTCCAGCTCACCGGTGATGATCAGCACATCTTCCAGAGCCATGTCTTTCAGTTTCTGTGCCAGCAGCTTAGTTTTAGGCGCTTCAACAGAGAACTTCTCGACAACGATCAGACGATCCTGACGTACCAGTTCGGACAGGATGCTTTTCAGCGCGCCGCGGTACATCTTTTTGTTAACTTTTTGACTGTGGTCCTGTGGACGCGCAGCGAAGGTCACGCCACCTGAACGCCAGATCGGGCTCTTGATAGAACCTGAACGCGCACGGCCGGTACCTTTCTGGCGCCATGGCTTTTTGCCAGAACCAGTTACTTCAGCACGAGTCTTCTGAGCACGAGTACCCTGACGAGCACCAGCTGCATAAGCAACAACAACCTGGTGAACCAGCGCTTCGTTGAAATCACGACCGAAGGTAGTTTCGGAAACAGTCAGCGCGCTCTGCGCGTCTTTCAATACTAATTCCATTGCTATCCCCTTACGCCTTCACAGCTGGTTTAACGATCAGGTCGCTACCGGTTGCACCCGGAACTGCACCTTTAACCAGCAGCAGGTTGCGCTCAGCGTCAACACGTACTACGTCCAGGCTCTGAACGGTTACACGTTCGTTACCCAGCTGACCTGCCATTTTCTTGCCTTTGAACACTTTGCCCGGAGTCTGGTTCTGACCGATAGAACCCGGAACGCGGTGAGACAAGGAGTTACCGTGGGTAGCGTCCTGGGTACGGAAGTTCCAGCGCTTAACGGTACCAGCAAAACCTTTACCTTTAGAGGTACCGGTTACGTCAACTTTTTTAACGTCAGCAAACAGCTCAACGCTAATGTCCTGACCTACGGTGAACTCTTCGCCTTCAGCAAGACGGAATTCCCACAGACCACGGCCAGCTTCTACGCCAGCTTTAGCGAAGTGACCCGCTTCTGGTTTGGTTACACGGTTAGCTTTTTTAGCACCAGTGGTAACCTGAATAGCGCGGTAGCCATCGTTAGCCAGATCTTTAACCTGAGTAACGCGGTTTGCTTCAACTTCGATTACGGTTACTGGGATAGAAACGCCATCTTCAGTGAAGATGCGGGTCATACCCACTTTTTTACCGACTAAACCAATCATTGTTTCAACCTCTCAATCGCTCGATGACCTGATTAACCCAGGCTGATCTGCACGTCTACACCGGCAGCCAGATCCAGACGCATCAGAGCATCAACGGTTTTCTCAGTTGGCTCAACGATGTCAACCAGACGCTTGTGAGTGCGGATTTCGTACTGATCGCGCGCGTCTTTGTTAACGTGCGGAGAGATCAGAACGGTGAAGCGCTCTTTGCGGGTCGGCAGCGGGATCGGACCACGGACTTGCGCACCAGTGCGCTTAGCAGTCTCGACGATTTCCGCGGTTGATTGATCGATCAGACGATGATCAAACGCTTTAAGGCGGATACGGATTCTTTGGTTCTGCATGAGACCAGAGCTCCAATTATTTTATAAACGAAAATGATTACTCCTCAAACCCATTACGATTGATGGGAGAGTGTAACCGTTCTTACGTAGCTCCCCAATTGGGAGCATTGTTGAGTAACAAAATGAGCTACTCTGGTTCTGATTGAACCCGCCGTCAATTACGACAAGCCCGCGCATTATACGTAAATCTGCGCAAGACGCAAGTGCCGTTTAGAAATTAAGCGCTATAGACGCAGGATGCGCAGGCGTGCGCAACGTGTTATGCAATTTTTCATGGATCAGTTCTTTGTTTCGAGCCGCTACGCAACTGCGGCTTTTGCGTATTGTCGGGCAGGCCGATTAGAACGAGTATTCGCTCAAACCCGTTTGAGGCCTTCTTCATGCTAACCACCCTCCCCTTTCTGCTGCTCTATCTTTTACTGACTGCCTTACTGGTGCATGCCGATATTCGCTCCGGTCTGCTTCCTGATAAATTTCTTTGCCCGCTGTTATGGGCGGGACTGCTCTTTCAGCTCTGTATCCAACCTGATTTTTTGCCGAGTGCGGTGGCGGGTGCGATGGCCGGGTATGTTGGCTTTGCGGTTATTTATTGGGGGTATTGGTTTATCTGCCGGCGTGAAGGGATGGAATATGGCGATGTGAAATACCTGGCAGCGCTTGGTGCATGGCATGGCTGGTGCGTGCTGCCCTCGCTGACATTGCTCGCGGCGCTTATGGCGATTCTATGTTTCCTTGTTTTTTCGTTAATCCGCCCTGATAAAAAGGCATTAAAAAACCCGCTGCCTTTTGGGCCATTTCTGGCAGCAGCGGGTTTATGCGTAGGCTGGAAGACGTGGGCTACTCTTCCACTTTAATCTGCGACTGAAGATAGTTTTGCAGGCCGATTTTAGCAATGAGATCCAGCTCTGTTTCCAGCCAGTCAATATGCCCTTCTTCATCGGCCAGGATCTGGATCATCATATCGCGGCTGACGTAGTCATGTACGCTGTCAGCATAGGCGATCGCTTCACGGAGATCTTTAGCGCCTTCAAGTTCCAGCCTGAGGTCGGAGCGCAGCATCTCTTCGACATCTTCTCCGATGCCAAGCTTACCAAGATCCTGCAGGTTCGGAATGCCTTCCAGAAATAAAATACGCTCGATATATTTATCAGCGTGTTTCATCTCATCTATAGATTCATGGTACTCAACGTCGTTTAAACGTTTGAGTCCCCAGTTTTTAAACATTCTTGCGTGAAGAAAGTACTGGTTGATTGCGACAAGCTCATTTCCCAATAATTTATTGAGATAACTTATGATTTTAACATCACCTTTCATTATATAGTCCCTCCGCTTCCACTCATTGAAGCGTAGATCGGGCTACAGGGATGTCAAAAAAAAGATGGGCGCTTAGGCGATCTCTTTGTATTCCGGGATCTGCATTACTTCGTCCTGCATGATCTCTCGCGCAGCACGTACACATTTACCGCATTGATTTCCCACCGGAACAAATTTGCGAAGCTGCTGGAATGACTGGGGCTGAAACTGGCGAACGGCCTGACGTATTTTTTTGTCGCTTACACCATTACATAAACAAACGTACATAGAGACTCCCGTTCAAATTATGCGCAAAGTGTAAGTGAGAATGGTTATGATTACAATAGCACAAGCGCCAGAATACGGTGCGGGAGGAGGCAAAAAATGCGAAATTTTGTCACCAAACTTGAACAGCAGAAAACAAAAAAGGACGCCGAAGCGTCCTTTTTTTATTCAGGGATAATTAATTAGCCCAGAACTTTAGCAACAACGCCCGCGCCAACGGTACGGCCGCCTTCACGGATTGCGAAACGCAGACCGTCGTCCATCGCGATTGGGTGGATCAGAGTCACAACCATCTTGATGTTGTCGCCTGGCATTACCATCTCAACGCCTTCTGGCAGTTCGATGGTACCGGTCACGTCAGTTGTACGGAAGTAGAACTGTGGACGGTAGCCTTTGAAGAACG
>NZ_JBLKDA010000044.1:0-29414 GCF_047530215.1 Enterobacter sp. 01-M-03-SI-ECC | reverse complement strand
AGTAGCAAGGAACATAAAGTGAACGGAATGACCACTACAGCCGTATGTTCCCCCCCTCACCCCAACCCTCTCCCTCAATGGAGAGGGGGCCGACTGTGCTGGCATTATTTTGTGGGGATTCCTCAGCCCATTGGGAGAGGGTTAGGGAACTCTTTAAACCGGCAAATCAATCAGCAGCGCGCGCAGCGGCGTATCCGCCACAAGGGTGATATTCGCTTCATCACGAATAAACGCCCCGTCGCCGCAGGTGAGCGCCTCTTTCTCTTCCGTATGCGTCACCGCATGCACCGTACCGTGAATAGACTGTAAATAGGCGCGCGGACCATGAAGCTGGAAGCTCGCCTGTTCACCTTTCTTCAGCTCGATGTGATGCAGCCACACCTGCTGACGCAATTGCAGGCTGCCTTTGCTGCCATCGGGCGATGCAATCAGCTGCTGCCTGTCGCCCGTTAAATCTACCTTCTGCACCAGCGGATTTTCCCGCTCAGGGCAGGCGTCCAGCCACAGCTGCATGCGGGTCAGCGTTTTGTCTTTGCTGAGGTTGTGCTCGCTGTAGCTGATGCCCGGCTGCGTAGAAATTAACAGCGCTTCGCCAGCCTTTGCCTGGACATGATTGCCCTCGCTATCGCGGTATTCTGCCTCGCCTTCCAGGATCAGGTTCAGGATATCGACTTTCGGATACGTACGCGGCTGGAAGGAGGCGCCCGGGGCGAGCACTTCCTGATTCAGCACGCGTAATGAAGCGTAACCAAGGAGTTTAGGGTCAAAGTAGTGTCCAAAGGAAAAGGTGTAGCGGGCCTGCAGCCATCCGAAATCGGCTTGTCCGCACTGTTTAGCTGTTCTTGTCGTAATCATAAACTTGACCTCTCTTTACACTAAAACAATGGTAAAGGTATGGACGCTTCATTGTTAGCCAGATATTCTGCCTGGTATGTTCAAATTTCCTGAATGAGAACGAGATGGCTAAAGAGAGAGCATTGACGCTTGAGGCGCTTCGCGTCATGGACGCGATTGACCGCCGCGGCAGTTTTGCGGCGGCGGCAGATGAGCTGGGGCGCGTTCCGTCTGCGCTAAGCTACACCATGCAGAAGCTGGAGGAAGAGCTGGACGTGGTGCTGTTTGACCGCTCCGGTCATCGAACAAAATTCACCAACGTGGGGCGAATGCTGCTGGAGCGCGGCCGCGTGCTGCTGGAAGCGGCGGACAAGCTCACGACGGACGCCGAAGCGCTGGCGCGGGGCTGGGAGACCCACCTGACGTTAGTGACTGAAGCGCTGGTGCCGACTGAAGCGCTGTTCCCGCTGGTGGATCGCCTGGCGGCGAAGGCCAATACGCAGCTGTCGATCATCACCGAGGTGCTGGCAGGGGCGTGGGAACGTCTGGAGACGGGCAGGGCGGATATCGTCATTGCGCCGGACATGCACTTTCGTTCCTCATCGGAAATCAACTCGCGCAAGCTTTACAGCGTCATGAACGTCTATGTTGCCGCACCCAATCATCCAATTCACCAGGAGCCGGAGCCGCTCTCTGAAGTGACGCGCGTGAAGTATCGCGGCGTGGCGGTTGCGGATACCGCGCGCGAGCGTCCGGTGCTGACGGTGCAGCTGCTGGATAAACAGCCTCGTCTGACGGTGACCTCCCTGGAGGACAAACGTCAGGCGCTGCTGGCAGGGCTTGGCGTGGCGACCATGCCGTACCCGTTTGTGGAAAAAGATATTGCGGAAGGGCGGCTGCGGGTCGTGAGCCCGGAGTACACCAGCGAAGTGGACATTATTATGGCGTGGCGTCGCGACAGCATGGGCGAAGCCAAGTCGTGGTGCCTGCGGGAAATACCAAAGCTCTTTGCCCAGCACAACAAATAGCGAGTAGGCCCGGTCAGCGAAGCGCCACCGGGCTTTATCTTATGCGCCGATTTTAGGATCGGGACCAAAGCGGTTTTCGCCCGGCGTGCCGCTCTGGCAGTTGAAGATCAAAATCACAATCCACCCCACGATCGGGATCAGCAGCAGCAACAGCCACCACGCCGAACGATCGGTGTCGTGCAGACGTCGAAACTGCACGGCCCAGGAAGGCAACAGAATAAATAAGCCGTAAATTGAGGTGAGAACGCCTTCCCCGCTCGCCCACTCCCAGCCCAGAATTTTATCCACAATGCTTAGCACCAGCGCGAAGATGAAGTTCACCAGAATGAACATCCAGTACTCTTTGCGGCGGGCTCGGCCACCAAATCCAATGTAGTTGCGCAGTACGTTTAAATACCAGTCCATTTTTCCTTGCCTCAATAATCGGTCAATCACTTGTTTTTTAAGCGATCGAGATAAGGATAGATGGAGATGGTGAATTAAAAAAGGGCATCTATTGATGCCCTTGATATTTATCCAAAACGCACGTCGCGACCGTGCGGCTCATCCAGGTCCTGCCACGGGCCGATGGAGATGATGCCCGTCGGGTTAATGGTCTTGTGGCTGCGGAAATAGTGGGTGCGAATATGGTCGAAGTCGACCGTTTCGGCGATGCCCGGCATCTGGTAGATATCACGCAGGAAGCCGTACAGGTTCAGGTAGTCGCTGATACGGTGCTTGTCGCACTTAAAGTGGGTGACATAGACCGGATCAAAGCGCACCAGCGTGGTCCACAGGCGAATGTCCGCTTCCGTGAGGCGATCGCCCGTCAGGTAGCGATGCTGGCCCAGGATCTGTTCCAGACGCTCCAGGGATTCAAATACCTTCCCGACCGCTTCGTCATACGCTTCCTGGCTGGTGGCGAAACCTGCCTTGTAGACGCCGTTGTTGACGTTGTCGTAGATCCAGCTGTTCAGCTCATCAATCTTATCGCGCAGTTCAGTCGGGTAGTAATCTCCGGCGCGGGCGCCGTGCGCATCAAATGCGGTATTGAACATGCGGATGATTTCCGCAGACTCATTGCTGACAATGGTCTGGTTTTTCTTGTCCCACAGCACCGGCACGGTCACGCGCCCGGTGTAGTGCGGGTCGGCGCGAAGATAAAGCTGGTAGAGGAAATCATGGTGATACAGCTCATCACCGGTGGCGGCGGGGAAATCACCGTCAAACGTCCAGCCATTTTCCAGCATCAGCGGGTTGACCACCGAAACCGGAATCAAGGATTCAAGACCTTTAAGCTTGCGCACGAGCAGCGTGCGGTGTGCCCACGGGCAGGCAAGGGAAACATAAAGATGATAACGATCTTTCTCCGCCGCGAAGCCGCCTTCGCCGCTTGGGCCAGGTGCGCCGTCGGCGGTCAGCCAGTTACGGAAGGCTGAAACAGAGCGCTTGAAGCGTCCACCGGTGGATTGAGTGTCATACCAGACATCCTGCCAGACGCCGTCTACGAGTTGTCCCATTTGTTTCTCCTCCGTCAGATAGCAAAAGCGAGGAGATGTCTCCTCGCTTTGTGTTTATTCAGTATAGCGTGCTTACCATTTCTTATTCAGAACGCGGTCAATGCTGTACGCGCCCGGGCCAGTGACCGCCAGCAGCAGGAAGCCACCCGCGATGGTCAGGTTTTTCATGAACATCAGAGAGTTCACGCCTTCCGCAAAGTTGCTGTGGAAGATGAACGCGGTCAGCACGGTGAAGCCTGCGGTAAACAGCGCGGTGGTGCGGGTCAGGAAGCCGAACAGCACTGCCAGGCCGCCGCCGAACTCAAGAAGAATGGTCAGCGGCAGAAGGAACCCCGGAACGCCCATGGCTTCCATATACTGCTGGGTACCTGCATAACCGGTGATTTTGCCCCAACCAGCCACGATGAACAGAATTGGCATCAGAATACGCGCTACCAGTACACCAACATCTTCTAATTTTTTCATTTTACTCTCCGGGAAACCACATCAGCGGCTGAACGTTATTTGTCTGCAATTCCGGGTAGATACCGCGTCGTTGCTGTCGATGGAGAGCATCATAAACGTGACGGTTGGCGATTGTTAGCAAGGAAAACTGTCAATCTTTTTCAAAGATATTGAGTAAGGGGGGATTTTGCCGGGGGGCGGCTACGCCTTACCCGGCCTACGTTTGATCCGTAGGCCGGGTAAGCGCAGCGCCACCCGGCGAGAAGGCTACCGCAGCTGCTGCTGTCGAATCGTGGATTTCACCAGCCGCCAGGCGCTCCAGGCACCAAAACCGCGGCGCGCCCAGCGGATGAGCATATTCGGATGACGAACGGACCAGATGGCCATTACGCTGCTGCCGACCAGTGCCCATGAGCGCAGGCTCAGGACGGTATTCCAGCCCCGGTCAAACCGTCGCGTCGCGTCAATCCAGTCGCGGCGGCTGGCAGCCAGATCCAGCCGCTGCTGCTGGATCTGGCTCAGCAGGTACGCTTTTCGCTTTTGACGTTCGGCTTTACCGCTCACGGCTTGTCATCCTCCAGCAGGGCGCGATCGTTCGCCAGCTCCTGACGCGTATGGCGCAGGAAAGTGGACTGGCGCGCTTTACGCAGCGTCCAGATACCGCCTATCAAGGCTGCGACCAGCAGAACGACGGTGGTGGCAATCATTGCGTTAAGGCGATACTGCGGGTCGATGGCCCAGATGATTAACACCATCAGGCTCATCAAACCAAACGCGGCGAAGAGCATGGTTAGCCCGAGCATTAGCAGCATCTGGAAGAGGTTCGCTTTCTCCTCTTCCAGCTCGACCACTGCCAGCCGGACGCGCGTTTCGGCAATCCCGACCAGCGTCGTTAAGATACGCTGGCCGATGCCGAGGACGTTGTTAGCAGGCCCTTGTGCGTGACGAGGATCTTCCATATCAGCGACGCGTCAGCAGGACACCCAGTACCACACCCACTGCGGCACCAATCCCTACACCCGTCCATGGATTATCACGCACGTACTCGTCCGCGCGCGCAGCCGCTTCTCGGGTCTGTTTCGCCAACGCATCACCGGTTTCACCCAGGCGATAGCGGCTCTCCTTCAGCGCCTGCTCCGCCTTGCTGCGCAGCTTGCTGACCTCTTCTTTTGACTTGTCAGCCGAGGAGTTCAGCACCTCTTCAAGAGTGTCGGCCAGGGATTTCAGTTCAGCGCGCAGATGTTCAGACGTCGTATCTTTTGACATGATTCTCTCTCCTGTTGAGATTTCCGTTAACTCAATAATCGCGAGCTTCCAGCGCTTTCAGGTCGTCCTGCGCTTCTTTCAGCTTCCTCTCGCGCTTAGCAATTTTTTCCGCATCCCCTTTCTCTTTCGCTTCCTGCAGGTCGCGACGGCGCTCGGCAATCTCGTCCTTCTGTTCAGCGATTTTCTTCTGGCGATCGGCACGCAGCTTGCTGTCTGAACAGTTCGCTTTCACTTCGCTCAGCGCTTTTTTGAGACCATCAACACGGTGCTGATTGTTATGCTTTTCGGCATAGCCGATCTCACGCTGAATATCCTGTTCTTTCTCCTGACAGAGAGAGTTGGCGAAGGATGCTGTGCTTAAAGAAAAAAGGGCCAGAGCCAGAGTCATGCGGAATTTCATTATCGAAACCTTCCATTGTGTTGCGGTATCAGCCGCTATCCAAAGTTATGCGGAGTACATTCGAGGGGTGCTCCGCGTACTTAAGCATAGTAAGTAAACGGGGGAATCACCAAAGTGAGTGAAAAGATTCGGAATCCTGGAAGTTATCCAAACCGATGCGACGTATCGCGAATCAATGAGAGCCAGGCTGCAGGCTGGCTCTCATCTTCCTGCTGAGCAATGATATACCCGTGCGGCAGCGTGCGGTCGAGAACCACTTTCGCGGCGGCACTTTGCGCACGGGAATCAAACTTAATCAGTAAAACATCGTCCTGCGGGGTGATGCTCTTAAAGCGGATCCCGTTCGCGTCCAGATGATGCCAGACGGAAAAACCGTCAGGCACGCTGGCACCCTGATTTACCGGGCGGATCGCCAGCGTTGACTCCTGGTGCGACAGCGCGCGCCATGCCAGCAGCAGGGCGCTGAGCACGACCAGCGTAATCACGGCAAAGGCAAAGCGGCGCAGAGCGAGCGGTGAGATAACCATCGTCAGCCTTTGGCTCCGTATTTCTTTTTCCACAGGACGACCAGGGAGCCAACCAGGCCGAAGACCAGCAGCACCACAGGCAGCAGCATCAGGCAGGACATCAGCTGGTCTTCATATTTCATAAAGACCGGCGTTTTACCCAGCGCATAGCCGAGCGTCGTCAGAATAAGCACCCATAACAGACCGCTCATCCAGTTAAAGAACTGGAAGCGCGCGCTGCTCAGGCCTGACAGGCCGGCAATGGTAGGTAACAGGGTGCGGACAAAGGCGATAAAGCGGCCAATCAGCAGCGCGGAAAGCCCGTGCTTATGGAAAAGGTGGTGTGCCCGCTGGTGATAGTGCGCAGGCAGGTGCGAGAGCCAGTTCTGGACGATTCGGGTATTGCCCAGCCATCTTCCCTGGATATAGCTCACCCAGCAGCCGAGGCTTGCGGCGACGGTCAGCAATAAAATGGTTTGTGGAAACGCCATCGCCCCTTTGGCACACAGCACGCCCACGAGCACCAGCAAACTATCGCCGGGGAGGAAGGCTGCAGGCAGCAAACCGTTCTCAAGGAACAGGATCATAAACAAGACGAAATAGAGCATGCCAATCATGGAAGGGTTGGCCAGCGTTTCAAAATCCTGCGCCCAGAGGGCATGCAGTAGTTGGGTCAAAAGTTCCATTCAGTGTTCCTGGAAATCGGTTAACGTCACGCCTGTTATCCGGGACAAACAGTACGGCGACATTGTTGTGATTTCATTATGGTCGCTCGCGGACACATTGCGGTGTGGCCAACACTGTTCCCTGTTAATTGGCTGGTTAGCAAGCACTAACTTACAAAATAAGGAATTGAATCCAATTGTAACAAAGCCCAACGTTCTGCGTCACAGAATTTGCAGGGGCGAGTTGATTTTGGCGTAAGCCCAGGATGTGAGCGAGGGGATTTACAAAGGCTGACACTATATATGTTTTGCTTACTCCTGTAAGCCGGAAGGCGCAGCGTCGCGCCTGCCAGCAGAAACGTCAGCTATTTTGCGGCACTGGACGCCGTATCGAGATGAACAACCGGATTATCGGCAAAAAGATAGCGGTCAGCGTTAAATTCGAAGTCATCGCTGGTTTCATTGAACAGCATCTGCTTGGTGTTTTCCAGGTGCTGCCACATCGCCAGCTTGGCGGCATGCGGATCTTTACGAATCAGCGCCTTAAGGATTTTATCGTGATCGTCACACCAGTTGTCGACGGTGCGGGAATCGATATGGTCGTGCAGTTTTTTCCAGTACGGGTTGTGAACGCGCTGAGTCCACATTTTCTCAACGATTGCCGCCAGCGCCGTGTTTTGGGTTGCCAGGGCGACCTGAACGTGGAACTGCAGATCCCACTCGGAATCGCGGAAACATTTTTCCTTACGCGCGTTCTCCTGGATCTCCATCAGCTTCATGATGTCCTGCTTGGTCACCTGCGTCGCGGCAAATTCGGCAATATTGCTTTCAATCAGCTGGCGAGCCTGGAGCAGCTCAAACGGACCATAGCTGGCGAATTCCAGACTTTCGTCCGCGACGGGAGAGTGTTTCGGCAGATTGGATATGACGTGAATGCCGGAGCCTTTGCGGACCTCAACGTAGCCTTCCACTTCCAGCATGATGATCGCTTCGCGCACCACGGTGCGGCTGACGCTTTTTTCATCGGCGATGAAGCGCTCGGCGGGAAGTTTATCACCGACAAGATAGACCCCTTGCTCGATGCGATCTTTCAGCTCCGCAGCAAGTTGTTGATATAAACGACGTGGTTCGGTGATTTCCATATGCGCTCCAGGCAGGGTACGGCAGATGATTTGTTATACCACTTTTGCGTACCACTCTCCAGATTTTGCCATGAAAAAAGCCGCTAATGAGCGGCCTTTAAATGCCCGGCGGCGCTTCGCTTGCACGGGCCTACGGGTTTTGTAGGCCGGGTAAGGCGAAGCCGCCACCCGGCACAGCAACGCTAACTCTGCGTCGCGGGGCTGCCAACCGTCTCTTTTTGCAGCTCCTCGGCGGATTTGTTTTTCAGCACCGTCCAGATCACCACCGCGCCCAGCAGGTCGAAGATGGCCAGCACGGCGAACAGCGGGCTAAAGCCGATGGTATCCGCCAGCGCGCCGACCACCAGGGCGAACATCGTGCTCGCGGTCCACGCCGCCATCCCGGTCAGGCCGTTAGCGGTCGCCACTTCGTTACGCCCAAAGACGTCAGACGAGAGCGTAATCAGCGCGCCGGACAGGGACTGGTGCGCAAATCCACCGATGCACAGCAGGGCAATGGCCACATACGGGCTGGTGAACAGGCCGATCATCCCCGGACCAATCATCAGCAGCGCGCCCATGGTCACCACCATCTTACGGGAAACAATCAGGTTCACACCAAACCAGCGCTGGAACAGCGGTGGCAGGTAGCCGCCGACGATACAGCCCAGGTCCGCGAACAGCATAGGCATCCAGGCGAACATCGCGATCTCTTTCAGGTTAAAGCCGTAGACCTTAAACATGAACAGGGGGATCCACGCGTTGAAGGTACCCCAGGCCGGTTCAGCCAGGAAGCGCGGCAGGGCGATACCCCAGAACTGACGGGTTCCCAGGATCTGCCAGACGGACATTTTCTTGCCGTTATTGACCTGATGCTGCGCTTCCTGACCGCCAATAATGTATTCGCGCTCTTCTTCAGAAAGTTTTTTCTGGTCGCGCGGATGCTTGTAGAAAATCAGCCACGCCATGGCCCACGCGAAGCTCAGCACGCCTGAGATAATGAACGCCAGCTGCCAGCTGTGCATCACGATAGCCCACACCACCAGCGGCGGCGCAATCATCGCGCCAATCGACGAGCCTACGTTGAAGTAGCCGACGGCAATGGAGCGCTCTTTTGCCGGGAACCATTCGGAGCTGGCCTTCAGCCCTGCGGGGATCATCGCGGCTTCGGCGGCGCCAACTGCACCACGCGCCAGCGCGAGCCCGCCCCAGCTGCCTGCCAGCGCCGTGGCGCCACAGAAAATAGCCCAGGTCACGGCGAAGAAGGCATAGCCGATTTTGGTGCCTAAAATATCCAGAACATAGCCAGCAACCGGCTGCATGATGGTATAGGCCGCGGAGTAGGCCGCAATGATGTAGGAATATTGCTGGGTCGAAATGTGCAGCTCTTCCATTAGCGTAGGCGCAGCCGCCGCTATGGTGTTACGCGTCAGGTAGCCCAGCACGGTGCCTAACGTCACCAGTGCGATCATATACCAACGTAACCCTTTAATTTTACGCATCTAAAACCTCATCGTTATGTTATGTCCGCGCCTGGGCGCGGCAACCTCTCGACCGTTTCCGGGAGCAGTTGTGTAACGGGAGGGGCGTAGCCGAGAGCATGTCCCGGAACGGCCCGAACCTTGCCATAAGTAAGCGTGCATAAGTCGGTATCCGTACCGTTAAACCCGATGTCTCAAACACCGGTAATGCATTCCGTCGGCTTATAGTTTGCGACGGCGAAAAGATAACTTGTCATACAACTTTAAAAGGTGAGTGATATCACAAATGTATGATTCTTTGTGGGGACATTCATTGTCGCGGACAAAGCCAGTAATGGCGCGGGATGCAGAACGGTTTGCTCAAGTGAGGGGAAATTATTTGTTGGCGTTTATTGATCTCACTCACGAAAAAAGCTTCGGTTGATGGGAATTGGTGTGATAACTTTGCAGCATATGAACATACGCTTTCTGACGCTCCCGTAACGAGGATGACGATAATGACGCCGTTTATGACCGACGATTTTCTGTTAGATACCGAATTTGCTCGCCGCCTGTACCATGACTACGCCAAAGACCAGCCGATTTTCGACTACCACTGCCATTTGCCGCCGCAGCAGGTTGCCGAAAATTACCGTTTCAAAAACCTGTATGACATCTGGCTGAAGGGTGACCACTATAAATGGCGTGCCATGCGCACCAACGGCGTCGCGGAGCGCCTGTGTACCGGCGATGCAACCGACCGCGAGAAGTTTGACGCCTGGGCGGCGACCGTTCCGCACACCATCGGCAACCCGCTCTACCACTGGACGCACCTTGAGCTGCGCCGTCCGTTCGGCATCACCGGTAAACTGCTCTCCCCAACGACCGCCGATGAAATATGGGATCGCTGCAATGCGCTGCTGGCGCAGGAGGACTTCTCCGCGCGCGGCATCATGAAGCAGATGAACGTGAAGATGGTAGGCACCACCGACGATCCGATTGACTCTCTGGAGCATCATGCCGTTATCGCCAGCGATACCTCTTTTGATATCAAAGTGCTGCCTAGCTGGCGCCCGGACAAAGCCTTCAACATTGAGCAGGCCACGTTTAACGACTACATGGCGAAGCTGGCGGAAGTGTCCGATACCGACATCCGTCGTTTCGCCGATCTGCAAGCCGCGCTGACCAAACGTCTGGATCACTTCGCGGCGCACGGCTGTAAAGTCTCTGACCACGCGCTGGACGTCGTGCTGTTCGCGGAATCAAACGAGGCCGAGCTGGACAGCATTCTGGCGCGTCGCCTGTCCGGTGAATCGCTTAGCGAGCACGAAGTGGCGCAGTTCAAAACGGCGGTGCTGGTGTTCCTCGGTGCGGAATACGCCCGTCGCGGCTGGGTGCAGCAGTACCACATCGGTGCGCTGCGCAATAACAACCAGCGTCAGTTTAAGCTGCTGGGCGCGGACGTGGGCTTCGACTCCATCAACGATCGTCCGCTGGCGGAAGAGCTGTCCAAACTGCTGAGCAAACAGAACGAACAAAACCTGCTGCCAAAAACCATCCTGTACTGCCTGAACCCGCGCGATAACGAAGTGCTGGGTACCATGGTCGGCAACTTCCAGGGCGAAG
Source organism: Enterobacter sp. 01-M-03-SI-ECC (assembly GCF_047530215.1). Taxonomy (NCBI): domain Bacteria; kingdom Pseudomonadati; phylum Pseudomonadota; class Gammaproteobacteria; order Enterobacterales; family Enterobacteriaceae; genus Enterobacter; species Enterobacter sp. 01-M-03-SI-ECC. The sequence goes on along the minus strand of NZ_JBLKDA010000044.1, from coordinate 18,565 downwards.
GGATGCCGGGCAAAATGCAGTTCGGTTCCGGCTGGTGGTTTAACGACCAGAAAGACGGCATGGAGCGTCAGATGACGCAGCTCGCGCAGCTGGGCCTGCTGAGCCGCTTTGTCGGCATGCTGACCGACAGCCGCAGCTTCCTGTCCTATACCCGCCATGAATATTTCCGCCGCATTTTGTGCCAGATGATTGGCCGCTGGGTGCACGCAGGCGAAGCGCCAGCGGATATCCAGCTGCTGGGCGACATGGTGAGAAACATCTGCTTTAACAATGCGCGTGACTACTTCGCCATTGAACTGAACTAGGGCCGTTTGAGGTTGATATGCAATACATCAAAATCCATTCGCTGGATAACGTCGCCGTCGCGCTGACGGATCTGGGTGAAGGCGACGTGGTGACCGTTGATAACCAGAGCATCACCCTGCGTCAGGCGATCGTTCGCGGACACAAGTTTGCCGTGAAGCCTGTCGCCAAAGGGGAGAACGTCGTTAAGTACGGTCTTCCGATTGGGCATGCGCTGGCGGATATCGAGCCGGGTGAACATATCCATTCCCACAATACCCGCACCAACCTGAGCGATCTGGACGAGTATAGCTATCAACCTGATTTACCGGCGGAAGAGAGCCAGGCAGCGGATCGAGAGGTGCAGGTTTACCGCCGCGCCAGCGGCGAGGTGGGGATCCGCAACGAGCTGTGGATCCTCCCGACCGTCGGCTGCGTCAACGGGATTGCGCGTCAAATCCAGACGCGCTTCCTGAAAGAGACCAATAGTGCCGAGGGCACTGACGGGGTGCATCTGTTCAGCCACACCTACGGCTGTTCACAGCTGGGCGACGACCACATCAACACCCGCACCATGCTGCAAAACATGGTGCGCCACCCGAACGCGGGCGCGGTGCTGGTGATTGGCCTGGGCTGCGAGAACAACCAGGTAGACGCCTTCCGCGACACGCTGGGCGAGTTTGACCCTGAGCGCGTGCATTTTATGGTGTGTCAGCACCAGGATGACGAAGTGGAGGCGGGCCTGGAGCATCTGCACCAGTTGTACGAGGTGATGCGCCACGACAGGCGCGAGCCGGGCAAGCTGAGCGAGCTGAAGTTTGGGCTGGAGTGCGGCGGGTCCGATGGCCTCTCCGGCATTACCGCTAACCCGATGCTCGGTCGCTTCTCGGACTACGTGATTGCCAACGGCGGCACGACGGTGCTGACCGAGGTGCCGGAGATGTTCGGCGCGGAACGTATTCTGATGAGCCACTGCCGCGACGAAGCGACGTTTGAGAAGACCGTTACCATGGTGAACGACTTCAAGCAGTACTTCATTGCCCACAATCAGCCGATTTATGAGAACCCGTCGCCGGGTAACAAAGCGGGCGGGATCACTACGCTGGAAGAGAAATCCCTGGGCTGTACCCAGAAAGCGGGCGCGAGCCAGGTGGTTGACGTGCTGCGCTACGGCGAGCGCCTGAAAACCCACGGTCTGAACCTGCTGAGCGCACCGGGCAACGATGCGGTCGCCACCAGCGCGCTGGCCGGAGCCGGCTGCCATATGGTGCTGTTCAGCACAGGGCGCGGGACGCCGTACGGCGGGTTTGTGCCGACGGTAAAAATCGCCACCAACAGCGAGCTGGCGGCGAAGAAAAAGCACTGGATCGACTTTGATGCCGGGCAGCTTATCCACGGCAAGGCGATGCCGCAGCTGCTGACGGAGTTCGTGGATGCTATCGTGGAATTTGCCAGCGGCAGGCAGACCTGCAACGAGAAGAACGACTTCCGCGAGCTGGCGATCTTTAAGAGTGGTGTGACGCTTTAAGTTCTTTGTCGGGTGGCGCTACGCTTACCCGACCTACTAAACCTGTAGGCCCGGTCAGGCGTAGCCGCCACCGGGCTTTTCTTTTTATCCGCGCAGAGCGTTCTTCGCTAAACGCGCATCTTCCGCCTGGCACACCGCAGCGGTGAACATCACGTCGGTGGAGGAGTTAATCGCCGTCTCGCAGGAGTCCTGCAGTACGCCAATGATAAAGCCTACCGCAACCACCTGCATGGCGATCTCGTTCGGGATACCGAACATATTACACGCCAGCGGGATCAGCAGCAGCGAGCCGCCCGCCACGCCGGAGGCGCCACACGCGCAAAGAGATGCCACCACGCTCAGCAGCAGCGCCGTCGGCAGATCCACCGGAATACCCAGCGTATGCACCGCGGCAAGCGTCAGCACGGTGATGGTGATGGCCGCCCCCGCCATATTGACGGTCGCACCCAGCGGGATCGACACGGAATAGGTATCGCGGTCCAGGTTCAGCTTCTCACACAGGGACATGTTGACCGGAATATTTGCCGCCGAGCTGCGGGTGAAGAAGGCGGTCACGCCGCTTTCGCGCAGGCACATCAGCACCAGCGGGTACGGGTTACGACGGGTCTGCAGAAACACCAGCAGCGGGTTAATCACCAGAGCCACGACGGCCATACAGCCAATCAGCACCAGCAGCAGCTGCGCATAGCCCCAGAGCGCGCCGAAACCGGTGGTTGCCAGCGTAGATGCCACAAGGCCAAAAATACCTATCGGCGCAAAGCGGATGACGACGGTCACGATAAATGTGACGGCGTGAGAAAGGTCGTTAACCAGGTTTTTGGTCGTGTCGTTGCTGTGGCGCAGAGCGAAGCCCAGGCCGACGGCCCACACCAGAATGCCGATGTAGTTGGCGTTAATCAGCGCATGGATCGGGTTGGCGACAATGCTCATCAGCAGGCCGTGCATCACCTCAACAATGCCCGCAGGTGGGGTAATGTCGGTTGCGCCGGTGGTTAACTGCAGCGTTGACGGGAAGATAAAGCTCACGACAACCGCCGTCAGCGCGGCTGAGAACGTACCCAGCAGATACATCCACAGAATCGGGCGAATATTGGTTTTCTGCCCCTGCTGATGGTTGGCGATTGAGGCCATCACCAGGGTCAAAACCAGAACCGGCGCGACCGCTTTTAACGCGCCGACGAACAGTGTGCCGAGCAGGCCAGTGGCCTCGGCGGCAGGTTTTGAGATCAGTGCCAGCGCAACGCCTAACACCAGCCCAACCAGTATTTGCTTAACAAGGCTGCCGCGCGACAGGCGCGCAAACAGGCCCGATGAGGATATCGTCATGAGTGTTCCTTAAGTGAAATTGCGTTCCATCCCGGCTGTGCTCTTAGTCACATTTATGTCCGGATGTAAGTAAATGTTTGCCTGGTCGAGTATAGGGAAAGTGTCTGCGGAGGGAAGCGTAAAATGCTGGATTTTACGTGTTGCGTCATGTTTTTTAACTATTGATTAACGTAGGTGCCCGGTGGCGCTGCGCTTACCGGGCCTACGGGATGAAGTTGTAGGCCCGGTAAGCGCAGCGCCACCGGGCAAAACGCACTACACCTGCTGCTTCTTATCGTGCTGGCGGTTAACCCAGGTATTGATAATCAGCGTCACGATCAGAATGCCAAACACCACGCCGAGCGAGATAGCGATCGGGATATGGTAGAAATCGACGATCAGCATCTTGATACCGATAAACACCAGGATCACCGACAGGCCGTACTTCAGCATCGAGAAGCGCTCCGCCGCGCCCGCCAGCAGGAAGTACATCGCACGCAGGCCGAGGATCGCGAACAGGTTAGAGGTCAGCACGATGAACGGATCGGTGGTCACCGCGAAGATCGCCGGGATGCTGTCTACCGCGAAGATCACGTCGCTCAGCTCGACCAGAATCAGCACCAGCAGCAGCGGCGTGGCAAACAGCAGGCCGTTCTTGCGCACGAAGAAGTGCTCGCTCTCAATCTTATCCGTCATGCGCAGATGACCGCGGATCCACTTCACCAGCGGCTTCTCGCCAATACCGGTTTCATCTTCTTTCGCCAGCGCCATTTTGACCCCGGTGAACAGCAGGAACGCGCCGAAGACGTAGAGCAGCCATTCGAACTGGGTAATCAGCCAGCTGCCGGCGAAGATCATAATGGTACGCAGGATAATTGCGCCCAGTACGCCATACACCAGCACGCGGCGCTGCAGCGACGCAGGCACGGCAAAGTAGCTGAACAGCATCAGCCAGACGAAGACGTTATCAACGGCGAGGGCTTTTTCAATCAGATAGCCGGTGAGGAAGGCGAGCGCCTGAGGATCGGCCACCGCCCGGCCTTCGGTCGAGGCCAGATACCACCAGAATGCCGCGCAGAAGAGCAGGGAGAGCGTGACCCATACCAGAGACCAGACGGCGGCCTGCTTCATGGTCATGCCGTGCTCGCCGCGACGCCCCTGCAAAAAGAGGTCGATCGCCAGCATGATGAGCACGACAACCGCGAATCCGCCCCACAACATGGGAGTGCCGACAGAATGCATACTATTTTCCTTACGCATAAAAAAACAAAAACGGCTATGGTCAGAAGACGATAGCCGTTAGCTTTTTATGCATAGACCTCGCCTTCCGGCAAGGTCTCACTTACAACCACGAGGGTTGCCCGGCGACCGGATGCGGTATCGCACGCATCGTAATGACGATCCACCGGCGAAGAAGTTACTCCCCTTTGCAGGTAACAAAATATGTCAGGCCATTGGTTTCGTCAATGGTCTGCGCCGTTTCATTACACAGCTTTACGCGATAGCTTCCGTGCTCACGCCGTCCGCCGGGAAGACCACGCCGGTCTGACGGCGGATCTCCGTCTGCAGCTTCGCCGTGGTGCGGCTCACCGCGAGGCCGGGGTGATTCACTTCGTTGTCTTCCACCAGGCGGGCGAAGACCTCTGCCTCATAGAGCATAGTGTTGATATGCTGAGGCTGCGTCAGCTCCTGAGCTTTGCCGCCGCGCGGCACAAAGCTCACCTTCTGACACTCGGAGATCTTCTCGATCACCAGCGACCCGGCTTCGCCCTGAATTTCGCTCGGCAGCACGGAATCGCTCACCTTGGAGTGCTGCAGCGTGACGCTGAAATCGCCGTAATCCAGCACCGCGAGCCCGTGGGCATCCACCCCGCTTTCCAGCAGGCTGGCGGTGGCCGTCACGCCGTGCGGCTCACCCCACAGGGCCACGGCAGAGGCCAGGCAATAGAACCCGATATCCATAATCGAGCCGTTAGAGAAGGCCGGGTTAAAGGTGTTCGGGGTCTCACCGTCGAGATAGCGCTGGTAGCGCGACGAGTACTGGCAGTAGTTGATAAAGGCTTTACGCACTTTGCCAACCTTCGGCAGGGACTGCTGCAGCAGCAGGAAGTTCGGCAGGCTGGCGGTCTTGAACGCTTCGAACAGCACCACCTGGTTTTCGCGGGCGAGCGCGATGGCGGCTTCCACTTCCTGGATATTCGACGCCAGCGGCTTCTCGCAGATCACATGCTTTTTATGGCTGAGGAACAGCTTCGTTTGCGGGAAGTGCAGGGAGTTCGGGCTGGCGATATACACCGCGTCAATGGCGTCGCTTTGCGCCATCTCATCCAGCGAGGTGAAGAGATGCTCGACGAGGTAATCGTTGGCAAAACTCTGCGCCTGCTCAAGGCTGCGGGAATAGACTGCGGTAAGTTTCAGTTTGCCGGTTTCGTGGGCGGCGTCGACGAACTGGCGCGTGATCCAGTTCGTTCCAATGACTGCGAAACGTATCATAAACGTTTACGTACTCCGTAGCGGGGAACCTTTAGCCACTGTAGCACGTCATCATGACAATTCGCGTGCGCTACTGCGCATTACTCTTTAACGATAAATGCGTCAGCCACAGCCGGGTATCAAACTCCAGCTGGTGGTACTGCGGCTCCATGTGGCAGCACAGGGAATAGAACGCTTTGTCGTGCTCTTTCTCTTTCAGGTGCGCCAGCTCGTGGACCACGATCATCCGCAGAAAGGCTTCCGGCGCGTTAAGGAAAACGGTCGCAACGCGGATTTCGGCCTTCGCCTTCAGCTTGCCGCCCTGCACGCGGGAAATCGCCGTGTGCATGCCGAGCGCGTTTTTCAGCACGTGGATTTTATTGTCGTACATCACCTTGTTGATCGGCGGGGCGCTCTTCAGATACCGGCTTTTCAGATCCTGCGTATACTGCCAGAGGGCTTTATCGGTCGTGAAATCGTGCGTGCCGGGGTAGCGTTTTTCCAGCACCGCGCCCAGCTTCTGCTCGGCAATCAGGCTGCGAACCTGAGAAAGTAAATGCTCCGGGTAGCCCTGGAGATAAGTAAGTTGGTTCATCAACGCCCCAAATCGACAATAAAACGGGTATACTCACGCACCCTTTTCAGGGATACGCCAAATTTTACCATTCAGGAGGGCCGATGAGCCACTTAGACAACGGTTTCCGTTCACTCAACCTTAAACGTTTCCCGGAAACGGACGACGTTAACCCGCTTCAGGCGTGGGAAGCGGCGGATGAGTATCTGCTGCAGCAGTTGGATGAGACTGAAATCCGCGGCCCGGTTTTGATCCTGAATGACGCGTTTGGCGCCCTGGGCTGCGCCCTGGCGGAGCACAAACCTTACAGCATCGGCGATTCCTACCTGAGCGAGCTGGCGACGCGTGAAAACCTGCGCCATAACGATATTGACGAATCCAGCGTGAAGTTTCTCGACAGCACCGCGGAGTACCCGCAGGCGCCGGGCGTGGTGCTGATCAAAGTGCCAAAAACCATGGCGCTGCTGGAACAGCAGCTGCGCGCGCTGCGTAAGGTCGTCACGCCAGAAACCCGCATTATCGCGGGTGCCAAGGCGCGCGATATTCACACCTCAACGCTGGAGCTGTTCGAGAAGGTGCTTGGCCCGACGACTACGACGCTGGCGTGGAAAAAAGCGCGCCTGATCAACTGCACCTTCAGCGCGCCCGAGCTGGCCGACGCGCCGGAGACGCTGAGCTGGACGCTGGAAGGCACCGACTGGACCATCCACAACCACGCGAACGTCTTCTCCCGCACCGGTCTGGACATTGGCGCACGCTTCTTTATGGAACATCTGCCGGAAAATCTGGAAGGTGAGATCGTTGACCTGGGCTGCGGCAACGGTGTGATTGGCCTGACGCTGCTGGCGAAGAACCCGGAAGCCAGCGTGGTGTTCAGCGACGAATCGCCGATGGCGGTGGCGTCGAGCCGTCTGAACGTGGAAACCAACCTGCCGGACGCGCTGGACCGCTGCGAGTTTATGATCAATAACGCGCTCTCCGGCGTCGAGCCGTTCCGCTTCAACGCCATATTCTGCAACCCGCCGTTCCACCAGAAGCACGCCCTGACGGATAACGTCGCCTGGGAGATGTTCCACCACGCGCGCCGCTGCCTGAAAATCAACGGCGAGCTGTACATCGTGGCCAACCGCCACCTGGACTATTTCCACAAGCTGAAGAAGATTTTCGGTAACTGCGTCACCATTGCGACGAACAATAAGTTTGTGGTGCTGAAGTCGGTGAAGCTGGGGCGTCGCCGGTAAGATTGTTTGTTTGCACAGGGATACGTAGTGTGCGGTCTGATGCCCGGTGGCGCTTCGCTTACCGGGCCTACAATGGCCTACGGTTTCAAATGCCCGGTGGCGCTTCGTTTACCGGGCCTACAATGGCCTCGGACCCGTAGGCCCGGTAAGCGCAGCGCCACCGGACAATGTTTTAGATCACCAGAGCTAACTTCGTCCCCTGCGCAATCGCGCGCCGCGCGTCCAGCTCCATCGCCACGTCGCACCCGCCAATCAAATGCACGGTTTTACCGGCCTCGCGCAGCGGATCTGCCAGATCGCGCTTCGGCTCCTGCCCGGCACACAAGATCACGTGATCCACGCGCAGCAGCTGCGGCTCGCCGCCGATCGTAACGTGCAGACCGTCGTCGTCGATCTTCTCGTAGCTCACCGACGGGACCATCTTCACCCCGCGCGAGAGCAGGGTGGCGCGGTGGATCCAGCCCGTGGTTTTGCCCAGCCCTTCACCCGGCTTGCTGGCTTTGCGCTGCAGCATCACGATCTGGCGCGGGCTTTTCGGCAGCTGCGGCCCTTCCGGACGCAGGCCGCCGGACTGGCTCAGGCTGGTATCAATGCCCCATTCCACGCAAAACTCGGCAATGTTCTGGCTGGTGGCCTCGCCCGGCTGGCTTAAGTACATGGCGGTATCAAAGCCAATTCCGCCGCAGCCGATAATCGCCACCTTCTCGCCAACCGGCGTTTTGTCACGCAGCACGTCGAGATAGCTCAGCACTTTTGGATGATCGATACCGGCGATCGCAGGCGTGCGCGGTACGATCCCGCTCGCCAGGATCGTCTCATCGAAACCGATCAGATCCGCCGCGCTGACAAGCTGGTTAAGCCGCAGCTCGACCCCCGTCAGCGCGATCATCCGGCGGTAGTAGCGCAGCGTTTCATAGAACTCCTCTTTGCCGGGGATCTGTTTGGCGATATTAAACTGCCCGCCAATCTCCGCCAGCGCATCAAACAGCGTCACGCTGTGTCCGCGTGCGGCTGCATTAACCGCAAACGCCAGGCCTGCCGGGCCCGCGCCCACGACGGCCAGGCGCTTTTTATTGACCGCCGGAACGACCGGCATTTTGGTTTCGTGACAGGCGCGCGGGTTGACGAGGCAGGAAGTCACTTTCCCGACGAAGATCTGATCCAGACACGCCTGGTTACAGCCGATACAGGTGTTGATCTCGTCCGCGCGGCCGCTTTGCGCTTTGGAGAGCAGTTCGGCATCGGCGAGGAACGGGCGCGCCATTGAGACCATATCGGCGTCGCCGCGTGAAATCACATCGTCCGCCACCTGCGGGTCGTTAATGCGGTTGGTGGTGACCAGCGGAACGGAGACTTTTCCCTTCAGCCTGCGGGTGACCCAGCTGAACGCCGCGCGCGGCACCGGCGTGGCGATGGTCGGGATTCGCGCCTCGTGCCAGCCGATGCCGGTGTTGATAATGTTTGCACCTGCGGCTTCAATTGCCTGCGCCAGCCGCACGGTTTCGTCGAACGTTCCGCCGCCTTCCACCAGGTCGAGCATCGACAGGCGGAAGACGATAATAAAGTCCGCGCCCGCACGTTCGCGCACCGCGCGCACCACCTCCACGGCAAAGCGCATCCGGCGGGCATAGTCGCCGCCCCATTCGTCGTCGCGCTGGTTGGTGCGGGCGGCGAGGAATTCGTTGATCAGATAACCCTCTGAGCCCATCACCTCCACGCCGTCATAACCTGCTTCACGCGCCAGCGCCGCACAGCGGGCGAAGTCGTCAATCAGGGCGAGGATCTCGTCGTGGGTGAGAGCGTGCGGCGTAAAGCGGTTAATCGGCGCCTGAATAGGCGACGGCGCGACCAGGTTCGGCTGATAGCTATAGCGTCCGGTATGCAGGATTTGCAGGGCGATTTTGCCGCCCTCGCGGTGTACCGCGTCGGTCACGATGCGGTGGTGCGGCAGCTGTGACGCATCGTTCAGCACCGCGCCGCCCTCCATGCCGACGCCGGAAGGGGCAGGGGCGACGCCGCCGGTGACGATCAGCGCCACCCCGTGGCGGGCGCGCTCGGCGTAGAAAGCCGCCAGACGCTCGGCCCCGTCCGGATGCTCCTCCAGACCGGTGTGCATCGAGCCCATCAGCACGCGGTTTTTAAGGGTAGTGAACCCCAGATCGAGGGGGGCGAATAACGACGGGTAGCGGCTCATAGTCTCTTCCAGTGTAAAATTATTGTTATGTGGTCGGATGAGTTACTAATTTAGCCAGCGGCAGCGGAAAGGTAAAAGCGGGATCGAATGATTGTGATAGATCTCAAAGAACTTCCCCGGTGGCGCTGCGCTTACCCGACCTACAAACCGTAGGCCGGATAAGCGCAGCGCCATCCGGCGTTATTTACGGCACCGCTGCCCGAACCAACCCCGGTGCCTGCCACATCGACGTCGTCAGCCCGCTGTCCACCAGCCCGAGCTGGTCCGCATACACCGCCTGCCATTTCTGCATCATGCCGTCGTACAGCTCGCGGTGCGCCGGATTCGGCATAAATTCCCGGCTCCACTTCACCAGCCGCTCGCCCGTCGAGGCCATATCGGCAAACAGCCCCGCGCCGGTGCCGGCGGCAATGGCGCAGCCGAGCGCCGTCGCCTCTTTCACCTCCGGCACGCGCACCGGCAGGCCGGTGACGTCGCTTAAAATCTGGCTCCACAGCGCCCCTTTCGAGCCTCCCCCCGCAAACACCAGGCTGTCAAACGTCACGCCTGAGAAGCGCGAAATCTGCGCCAGGTTGCAGGCCGAGACGATCGCCGCGTTCTCCTCCAGGGCGCGGAACAGCGTCGCTTTGTTGCATTTTTCCGGGTCGATGGAGAGATTAATAAACGACGGCGCGGCGTGGTACCACTGCTTAAAATGCATCGCGTCGGAGAAGATCGGCATCACCCCGTGGGAGCCCGCCGGCACGCGGCTCGCCATCTCTTCCAGCAGGGAGTAGGTGTCCACCCCCATCCGCTCGGCAATCAGCTTTTCCTCCGCGCAGAAGGCGTCGCGGAACCAGCGCATGGTCAGACCGGTGAAGAAGCTGATCGACTCCGCCTGCGCCATGCCGGGGATCACGTGCGGGTTGATGCGGATGTTCATGTCCGGGTCGGTGCGTACCTGCGGGAGGTTCACCACCTGCTGCCAGAAGGTGCCGCCCAGCACCGCCGTCTGCCCGGCGCGGACCACGCCCAGCCCCAGACAGCCCAGCTGCACGTCGCCGCCGCCCATCACCACCGGCGTACCCTCGCGCAGGCCGCTCTGCTGTGCGGCTTCACGGGTAACGGCACCCAGCAGGGTACCGGTCTCTTTTACCGGGGAGAGGATATCGGCGCGCAGCCCGGCCATGTCGAGCAGCGCCGGACGCCAGTCGCGGGTGAAGAGGTCCAGCATGCCGGTGGTGCCCGCGTTCGACGGGTCAACCGCCAGCTCGCCGGAGAGCTTCGCCGCCAGCCAGTCGCCGATCATGGTGATGGTGGCGGCGTTGCGGTAGATGTCCGGGCGATGGTGCGCCAGCCACAGCAGGCGCGGCATGGCGCTCAGCGCCAGAGTTTGCCCGGAGACGTCATAGACTTCGGATTCAAAACGGTTGTCGTGGATCTCTTTGAGTTCGGCCACCTCGCGGCTGGCGCGGGCGTCGACGTTGGCGCAGGCCCAGATGGCCTCGCCGTTGCGGTCATACAGCACGATCCCTTCGCGCATGGAGCAGCAGGCGACGGACTGAATATCCGCCGCGCCGAGCTGCGCGCGCGCCAGCGCCTGATGGATACACTGGCAGGCCAGCCGCCAGTTGGTGTCGAGGTCGAACTCCATCGATCCCGGCACGTTCTCCACGCTCAGGTGCTTCCACTCGGCCTGGCCGACGGCAATCTGGTTGCCCTGCAAATCGAAAATCACGGCGCGAACGCTGCCGGTCCCTGCATCTAACGCTAAAAGGTAACTCATGAGCTTGCCTCGCTGTTAGCGCAGGGCGGGCTCTTATGTGGCCAGAGCCAGCACCGCGCGGGCTGTCGTCTCCTCCGTCACCAGGCCATTGATACGGCGACCCTTCAGTGCGGCATAAATCGCATCGGCTTTCTCTTCCCCGCCGGCCACGCCAACGATGGTGGGCAGCTGCGCCAGCTCATCAAGCGTGACGCCGAGTAATTCTTTGTGGATCTCCAGCTCCTCGACGCATTCGCCTTCGGCGTTGAGGAAATAGCCGAGAATGTCGCCGACCGCGCCTTTGCGGGCGTACATCAGCTGTTCACCTTCGCTGATGTAGCCGGAGCGCAGTATCGTGGCGTCGCGGCGCTGGTTCACCGAACCAATCCCAACCACCGCCACGTCTGCGGCGGTGGCGGCGAGGATCACGTCCCGCACGCTGGTTTCGCGCTTTAAGATCCCGGCAACGGAGGCGGATGACACGCGCAGCGGGGCGGGGATCATGCTCACGCTACAGGCTGCGTCCAGCTGGCCGATACCGGTCATATACGGCCCGACGCCGCCGGAAAGCGTTACCAGGCGGATCTGCTGCGAGCTGATAAAGCCGCTCAGGTGCTGCAGGCTGCTCATGGTGGTTTCACCAAAGCCCACCGCCAGCAGCTGGCCGGGCTCCAGCACGCCCATCAGCGACTGCGCCGCGCCAATGCCGAGCCGCACGTTCATCGGCGGCGTATTTAACGCGGGCATGACGCGCACCAGCTTCAGGCCGAAGCGCTGCTGTAGCTCGGTCTCCAGCGCCAGGCAGCCCTCGTAGCGGGAGTTGATCTGCACGCGGATCACCCCGGACTGGCGGCCCTTCTCCAGCAGGCGGGAGATCTTCAGGCGCGGCAGCCCGAGCCGTTCGCCGATATCGTTCTGGGTCAGCCCGTCGTGGTAGTAGCACCAGGCCACGCGCGCCACCAGCTCCTCTTCCGCCAGCGCCAGCCCGGCAAACCGTCCTTCTTCCGCAGTGCGTTTATCGCTCATAGTTGAACTCTTATAAAAATTTAGATCATATGTTCGTGATGGCGCGAAGGGAAAGTGTGAGCCACGCGACAAAACGGATCTTTATGGTGGTTTCTGTTTTATCTGCATCTTAATCGATAAAACTGTGATCCCTGCACGGTTGTAAATATAGTTCACCGTCTACGCTTTTGAACATTATTAAATCTAAAAATCATTTGTTCAATAGCGGAGCGATGATGACACCACTTCTCGACGCACGGCAAATCAGCAAGCAGTTCTCCGGCGTGCCGGTTCTGAAAGGCATTGATTTCACGCTGCTTGCGGGCCAGGTGCACGCGCTGATGGGCGGGAACGGCGCGGGAAAATCGACGCTGATGAAGATCATCGCCGGGGTCGAGACGCCGGACGGCGGTGAACTTTCTGTCGAGGGGCGGTCATATGCGCGGTTTACGCCCGTGCAGGCGCACAGGCTCGGCATTTACCTCGTGCCGCAGGAGCCGCTGCTGTTCCCCAACCTGACGGTGCGGGAAAACATTCTTTTTCGCCTGCCGCGCGAGCGCGATCGGGAAAAGCGGCTGGCGGAAAAACTTGAGCAGCTGCAGTGCCAGCTTAACCTCGACGCCGCCGCCAGCACGCTGGAGGTGGCGGATCAGCAGATGGTGGAGATCCTGCGCGGGCTAATGCGCAACGCCAGGATCCTGATCCTCGACGAACCTACCGCCTCCCTCACGCCGGGCGAAACCGAACGCCTGTTCCGCCAGATCCGCGCGCTGCAGGCGCTCGGCGTCGGGATCGTGTTTATCTCGCACAAGCTGCCGGAAATTCGCCAGCTTTCGAGCCACGTCTCGGTGATGCGCGACGGCGCGGTGGTGCTGAGCGGTGAAACCGCGCAGTTTGACGATAGCGCCCTGATCGCCGCCATGACGCCGGTGAGCCGGGAGAAATCCCTGAGCGAGACGCAAAAGCTGTGGCTGTCGCTGCCGGGCAACCGGCGTACCCAGCCTCAGGATTTCCCGGTGCTGCGCGTGGAGGATCTCACCGGTGAGGGGTTTATCGATCTGAGTCTTGAGATCCACGCGGGAGAGATCGTCGGCCTGGCCGGGCTGGTGGGATCCGGGCGCACCGAGTTTGCCGAAACCCTTTACGGCCTGCGTCCGGTGCGCGGAGGTCGCGTCTGGCTGGAGAATCAGGATATCACCGGCGATCCGGTCAGTTCTCGGCTGGAAAAAGGCCTGGTTTACCTGCCGGAAGACAGGCAGGTGTCCGGCCTGTTCCTCGACGCGCCGATCCGCTGGAACACGGTGGCGCTGAACGAGCCGTCCCTCTGGCAGCAGCGCAAGCGGGAGTCTGCGGTGGTGGAGCGCTATCACCGGGCGCTCGGGATCAAGCTCAACCATGCGGATCAAACCGTGCGCACGCTTTCGGGCGGCAACCAGCAGAAGGTGCTGCTGGCGCGCTGTCTGGAGGCCAATCCGCTATTACTCATTGTCGATGAACCGACGCGCGGCGTGGACGTCTCGGCGCGCGCCGACATCTACCAGCTGATAAAAAGCGTGGCGGCGCAGAACGTGGCGGTGCTGATGATCTCAAGCGATCTCGACGAGTTTCCGGGCCTTGCGGACCGCGTGCTGGTGATGCATCAGGGCGTACTGAGCGGCGAACTGCCGCGCCACGCCGTCAGCCTCGACAGGATGATGGCGCTGGCGTTCGGAGGGCAAGCATGAAGACCTTACTGAAAAACCGCGAGCTGAGCGCGTTTCTCGCCATTCTGGCGCTGTTCGCCGTGCTGGTGGCGCTGAACCCGTCTTACTTCAGCCTGCAAACGCTGGGGATGATCTTCGCCAGCTCGCAGATCCTGATCCTGCTGGCCATCGGTGCCGCGCTGGTGATGCTGACCCGCAATATTGACGTGTCGGTCGGCTCGACCGTTGGGCTGTCGGCCATCGCCGTCGGCGTGGCGCTCAACGGCGGCTACAGCCTGCCCGTTTCCATTCTCTTTGCGCTGTCTATTGGCGCTTTAGCCGGGGCGTTCAACGGGTTCCTGGTGGTGGGGCTGCGCATTCCGGCGATTGTCGCTACCCTCGGCACGCTGGGGCTGTATCGCGGGGCGATGCTGCTCTGGACCGGCGGGAAGTGGATTGAAGGGCTGCCGCCGGGGCTGAAATCTCTCTCCGAACCGCTTGCCATCGGCATTTCGCCGCTCGGTGTGGTGGTGTTGATTATCGCGGCCGCAGGCGCGTGGACGCTGTCGCGCACCGCATTCGGCCGTGATTTCTACGCCGTTGGGGATAACCTCGCCGCCGCGCGCCAGCTGGGCGTGGCGGTGAACCGTACGCGAATGCTCGCCTTTACCCTGAACGGCATGCTGGCGGCCTGCGCCGGGATTGTCTTTGCCGCACAGATTGGCTTTGTCCCCAACCAGACCGGCAGCGGGCTGGAGATGAAGGCCATCGCCGCCTGCGTGCTCGGGGGGATTTCGCTGCTGGGCGGCACGGGCACGCTGGTTGGCGCGCTGCTCGGCGCGTTCTTCCTCACCCAAATCGACACCGTGCTGGTGCTGTTCAGGCTTCCTGCCTGGTGGAATGATTTTATCGCTGGCCTGGTGCTGCTGGGCGTGCTGGTGCTCGACGGGCGGCTGCGTCAGGCGCTGGCGCGCCACCAGCGGGCGCTGAAGTACGGTCGCTTCCAGCCGGGTCACAGAGGGGGAAAGCACGTCACCCCGTTTCCCAAACGCAAAAAAGAGGTGGCGTAAATGAAGCTTAGCTGGGAAAGCGCGCTGCTCATTTTACTGGTGCTGGAGATCCTGCTCTTTGGCGCCGTCAATCCGCGCATGCTTGACGTCAACATGCTGCTGTTCAGCACCAGCGACTTTATCTGCATCGGCATCGTGGCGCTGCCGCTGACGCTGGTCATCATCAGCGGCGGGATCGACATCTCCCTTGGCTCGACCATCGGCCTGTGCGCCATCGCGCTGGGGGTGATGATGCAGGCCGGATGGCCGATGGCGGTGGCCATTCCGCTGACGCTGCTGCTCGGCCTGCTGTGCGGATTATTTAATGCCGCGCTTATTCACTATACCGGCATCAGCCCGCTGGTTATCACCCTCGGCACGCTCTACCTCTACGGCGGCGGGGCGCTGCTGCTTTCCGGCATGGCGGGGGCGACGGGCTATGAGGGCATCGGCGGCTTCCCGGACAGCTTTACCGCCTTCGCTAACCTCACGGTGTTGGGCTTGCCGATCCCATTGGTGCTGTTCGCGGTGATTACCGTCTTCTTCTGGCTCATTACCCACCGCGGGCGCTTTGGTCGTCATCTGTTTTTGATTGGGCAAAACCCTCGCGCGGCGCGCTATGCGGCGCTGTCGGTGAATGATATGCCCTACGCGCTGTACGGTCTGGTGGGCGTGGCTTCGGCGATTGCCGCGCTGGTGATGGTCTCCTATTTCGGCTCCGCGCGTTCGGATCTGGGGCGCGATTTACTCATGCCCGCGCTCACCGCCGCCGTGCTCGGCGGAGCCAATATCTACGGCGGGTCAGGTTCGGTTGTGGGGACGGCGCTGGCGGCGCTGCTGGTGGGCTACCTGCAACAGGGTTTACAGATGGTCGGCATCCCCAACCAGGTGTCGAGCGCGCTGTCAGGGGCGCTACTGGTTGTGGTGGTGATGGGACGTTCGCTGAGTCTGCACCGCGAATGGGTGCGTTCTCTCTTTAAAAAACTATCCGGAGCGTAAGATGAAAACAAAACTGCTCGTCCTGGCAATGGCCCTCAGCTTCGCCTCGGCGCAGGCGGCGGACCGCATTGCCTTTATCCCGAAACTGGTGGGCGTCGGCTTCTTCACCAGCGGCGGCAACGGCGCGAAAGAGGCGGGGAAAGATCTTGGCGTGGACGTCACCTACGACGGTCCAACAGAGCCGAGCGTTTCCGGCCAGGTGCAGCTGATCAACAACTTCGTCAACCAGGGCTATAACGCGATTATCGTCTCCGCCGTGTCGCCGGACGGATTATGCCCGGCACTCAAGCGCGCGATGCAGCGCGGCGTTAAGGTCCTGACCTGGGACTCCGACACCAAACCGGAGTGCCGCAGCATCTACATCAACCAGGGCACGCCGGAACAGCTCGGCGGCCTGCTGGTGGAGATGGCGGGCAAGCAGGTCACCAAACCGAATGCCAAAGTGGCGTTCTTCTACTCCAGCCCGACGGTCACCGATCAGAACCAGTGGGTAAACGAGGCGAAGGCCAAAATCGAGAAAGATCATCCCCAGTGGCAGATCGTCACCACCCAGTTTGGCTATAACGACGCCACTAAATCCCTGCAGACCGCCGAGGGGATCTTAAAAGCGTATCCGGATCTGGATGCGATCGTTGCCCCGGACGCCAATGCGCTGCCGGCGGCGGCGCAGGCGGCGGAAAACCTGAAGCGGGAAGGGGTGGCGATTGTCGGGTTCAGCACGCCAAACGTAATGCGCCCGTACGTTGAGCGCGGCACGGTGAAGGCCTTTGGCCTGTGGGATGTGGTGCAACAGGGCAAAATTGCGGTCAATGTCGCCGATCGTTTACTGAAAAAAGGCGATCTTAACGTTGGCGACAGCGTAGAGGTGAAAGATCTCGGCGCGCTGAAGGTCGAGCCAAACAGCGTGCAGGGCTACCAGTATGAGGCGAAGGGCAACGGCATCGTGCTGCTGCCGGAGCGCGTGGTGTTCACCAAAGAGAACATCAACAAATACGATTTCTGACGGGGGAGCAAATGGCTGATTTAGACGACATCAAAGACGGGAAGGATTTTGGCATCGGCACGCCGCAGGTGAACGTGCCGTTTACGCTGAAGGGCTGCGGCTCGCTGGACTGGGGCATGCAGTCCAGGCTTTCGCGCATCTTCAACCCGCAGAGCAATCGCACGGTGATGCTGGCCTTTGATCACGGCTATTTCCAGGGGCCGACCACCGGGCTTGAGCGTATCGATCTCTCCATCGCCCCGCTGTTTGGCGAAACCGACGTGCTGATGTGCACCCGCGGCATCCTGCGCAGCACCGTGCCTGCGGCCACCAACAAACCGGTCGTGCTGCGCGCCTCCGGCGGTAACTCGATTCTGGGCGAATTGTCCAACGAGTGCGTGGCGGTGGCGATGGAGGATGCCCTGCGCCTGAACGTCTGCGCGGTCGCGGCGCAGGTCTACATTGGCAGCGAGTTCGAGCATCAGTCGATCAACAACATCATCAAGCTGGTGGACGCGGGCGCGTGCTACGGCATGCCGACGCTGGCGGTGACGGGGGTGGGGAAAGAGATGGCGCGCGACGCGCGGTATTTCTCGCTTGCCAGCCGCATCGCCGCCGAAATGGGGGCGCAGTTCGTTAAAACCTACTACGTGGATGAAGGCTTTGAAAAAGTCACCGCCAGCTGCCCGGTGCCGATCGTCATCGCCGGGGGCAAGAAGCTGCCGGAGCACGAGGCGCTGGAGATGTGCTGGCGCGCGATTGACCAGGGCGCATCCGGCGTGGACATGGGGCGCAACATCTTCCAGTCCAGCGCGCCGCTCGCCATGCTGAAGGCGGTGAAAAAAGTGGTTCACGAGAACTGGAATGCCCGCGATGCTTTCCAGTTCTGGCAGGAAGAGAAACAGGGAGAAGCAAAATGAACGTGACGTTAGTGGAAATCAACATCAAGCCCGAGCGGGTGGACGAGTTTCTGGAGGTGTTTCGCGCCAACCACGAGGGGGCGATCAAGGAGCCGGGAAACCTGCGCTTTGACGTATTACAGGATCCCAGGGTGAAAACCCGGTTCTTTATCTACGAGGCCTATAAAGACGAAGAAGCGGTGCTGGCGCATAAGCAAACCCCGCACTATCTGGCGTGCGTGGATAAGCTTGAGGAATTGATGTCAGAGCCGCGCAAGAAACGCAGTTTTGTGGGGCTGTTGCCGGAGTAGGGGCTTTGCCCGGTGGCGCTAGCGCTTACCGGGCCTACGGGTGTGGTGCGGTGTTTGCCCGGTGGCGCTAACGCTTACCGGGCCTACGGGGGCGATAAGGTGCGGTGTTTGCCCGGTGGCGCTGCGCTTACCGGGCCTACGGGGGCGATAAGGTGCGGTGTTTGCCCGGTGGCGCTACGGTATGAACCGGAAACATGGGTAACACTTTAGACCGGATACATGGGTAACAGTTATAACTGGCATAGAAGAGGAGACTCGCTATGCCCTGGACTGAGACCCGACCTATGCAACGCCTTGA
>NZ_JBLKDA010000043.1:0-30032 GCF_047530215.1 Enterobacter sp. 01-M-03-SI-ECC | reverse complement strand
CAAGGGCGAGACCGAGTGCATCAATACTGACAAAATGGAGCATTTCATATCCGTATGAAAAGTGCGGTTAGTGCACGAACTATACGCCCGGTCTGCAGGTGGAAAATATGTTTAGCACGCACATTGTCACAGCGTGATAGATTTAGGAGAAATGCCCAGTTTTACGAAAGGTTGAGGATAATTTTTAGTAGAGGGGGAAACCGGCACCATCACGATGCCGGTCAGGAAGGTTAGTGCAGCTCTGGCCAGTAGCCTTTATTGGCCTCGATCAGGTCATCCAGAATCGCTTTCGCGACGGACGCGCTCGGCACGGTTTTCGACAGGGTAATCGCCTGCCAGAGTTTCTGATACGAGCGCTGCTCCCAGGCGTCCACCACCAGTTTTTCCACCGCCACCTGCTGGCTCATCAGCCCTTTCTGGAAGTGCGGAATATCGCCCACCGTAAGCGGCTCCGGTCCGTTATGGCCCACCAGGCATGGGATCTCCACCATCGCATCGGCATCGAAGTTATGGATGGCCCCGTTGTTTGGCACGATCAGCAGCATCCGCTCCTGGGTGTTAAAGGCAATTGCCGTCGCCAGATCGACGATGTACGACGCATGTTCGTCGATTTCCAGCTCACCGGCGGAGGATTTGCCCGCCTCGATAATTGCCCGGCAGGAACTGAACACGTGCTTCTCACGGTGATCCATCACTTCATTGGCGCGGGTGCGGTCCGGGTTGGAATGCGCGACCACGTAGTCCGGGAACAGGTAGTATTTCAGATAGGTGTTCGGCATGGTGTCCGGATCCAGCGCCTGCACGTCTTTTGCCTTGGCGAACGTATCGTTCCAGCTCGCTTCGGTATGCGCATCTTCTGAAGGCGGTACATAGCCGTTTTTCGCCACGTATTCGCGCAGCTTCGGCATCAGATCGTTGCCGTTGAGATCTTCAATCGACGTCCACCAGCCGAAGTGGTTCAGGCCGTAGTAGCGCACGCGCATCTCTTTGCGGTCTTTCAGGCCGACAATCTGCGCCATACGCCCTTCAATGCCGATCGGCATATCGCAGATGTTGAGTATTTTGGCGTTTGGACGCAGGCGACGCGTGGCCTCCGCGACAATCGCCGCCGGGTTGGAGTAGTTCAGCATCCACGCGTTCGGGGAGTACTGCTCCATATAATCCACCAGCTCCAGCACGCCGCCGATAGAGCGCATGCCGTAGGAGATGCCGCCCGGCCCGCAGGTTTCCTGGCCCAGCACGCCGTGGCGCAGCGGGATCTTTTCATCTTTTTCACGCATCGGGTATTTGCCCACGCGGATATGCGCCATCACGAAATCCACATCGCTAAACGCCGCTTTCGGATCGGTGGTGTAGCTGAATTCAATCTCCGGCGCCTGCTCCTTAAGGATGATTTTGCACGCTTCGGCGATGGTTTCCTGACGCGCGCCGTCGTTGTCATAGAACTTCAGGGCGCGCAGCGGGAAACGGTCACGGTTGGCTAACAGCATCAGGACGATACCAGGCGTAAAGGTGCTGCCGCCGCCTGCAATGACAACTGAGAATTTTTTCATGATATAGCCTCTGTCAGGGTGGTTTGTTCATTCGATAAAGGGGTTTTCATCAGCGATTCCAGCTGGTCGCGCACCTGAGGAACGTGCAGACCGACAATCACCTGAATGCCGTTGCCGCGTCGCACCACGCCGTGGGCGCCGAGGGCTTTGAAGACGTCATCGCTTTGCGTTTTGGCCATATCGACCAGGGTGATACGCAGGCGGGTGGCGCAGTTGTTGATGCTCCCGATGTTGGCCGCGCCGCCGAGCGCCTGCAGGAATCCGGCGGCCTGTCCGACCTGCTGGCTGGCCGCCGCCGGGGCGGTAGTTTGCCCGCGCGCCGCCTTATAGTCGGCCTTGCTGTAGAGCTTGATTTCGCTCTCCTCCCGGCCCGGCGTTTTGAGGTTCAGACGCGCAATCAGCGTTTTGAAGGCCACGAAGTAGATGCCGGTGAAGCAGACGCCGATAGCGATCTGGATGAAGACCGTTGAGGCGTGATTGTGGAACATCGGGATCCAGTTTTGCGGCAGGAACTGGTCCAGCAGGCCGCCGCCCATGTTGCCGACCACGCCGAAGGTGTACATCACCGTTGCCATGGTGGCCGCCAGCACGGCGTGAACGGCAAACAGCAGCGGTGAGATAAACAGGAAGGTGAATTCAAGCGGTTCCGTAATGCCGACGAGCACGGCGGTGAGCGTGGCCGGTATCAGCAGGCCCGCCACCTTGACGCGGTTTTCCGGCGACGCGGTGTACCAGATCGCCAGCGCAATCCCGACCGAACCGAACACTTTGGCGTTGCCGTGCAGCGCGAACCCGCCTTCCGGGAAGAGGGTTTTCAGCGGCAGGGTGCTCTGGCTGAATTCCTGCAGGTGCTGCGCCCAGTAGACCTGGATCCCGCCCTCCACCGCCGCCGGGCCGAAGATGAACGGGCCGTAGACGAAGTGGTGCAATCCGGTTGGAATCAGAATGCGTTCCAGGAAGGTATACACCCACACGCCCAGCGCACCGGCGGAGCGCAGGAACGCCTGCAGGGACTCAATGCCCATCTGCACTTTCGGCCAGCCCAGCAGCGTCAGCCAGGCGCAGGGGATCATGACGAAGAACGCGAGGATAACAACGAAGGAGCTGCCCTGGAAAATCCCCAGGAAAACCGGCAGCGGCTTGTCAAAATAGCGGTTGTGGATGGCGGTGACGATGCCAGAAATGACGATGGCGCCGATGATGCTGGTATCGAGCGTTTTGATCCCGGCAATCATCGCCAGCCCGCTTCCGGCGGTCGGTTCAGCGGAGAAGTCGACGCCGAAGAAGTGGCCCCAGGTCATCCCCATCGCGTTGATGAAGTAGTTCCAGGTCAGAAAGCTAATCAGCACCGCCAGACAGGCGCGGCCCTGCGCCTGCTTCGCCAGGCCAATCGGCAGGCCCACGGCAAAAATCAGCGGCATATTGCGAAACACCGCCCAGCCGCCTTCTTCAATGATATGAACAATTTGCGCGAACAGATTATCAGGGGCCGTTAAGGCTTCGCCGACAAACAGCGGATTGCGAAGCATGATGGCGATTCCCACCACGATCCCGGCGAAGGGGAACAGCAACACCGGGGTAAACATGGCACCGCCGAAACGTTGTATTTGACTGAGCATTTTTAAATCCTCATGAAACAACCTGTAGGGGTAGAGGCCTTTATGGTTTTTTGCTGGCCTGAGGTGAGCATAAGAACTTACTGATGCGCGAACATGGCGTGCCGCTGCGATTCGTGATCGCATTCATGGTTTTATTTTGACCAATCAGGTCTACTTTTTGCGGTAAATATGGACATGTCAGGACGCCATCCACGCCCTGATAAGGGCAGAGAGGTCTACTGGTGATCTACAAATCCATTGCTGACAGATTGCGGCTGCGGCTGAATTCGTCGGACTACAACATCGGCAGCCCGCTGCCCGGCGAGAAAGCGCTGGCGCAGGAGTTCGGCGTGGCGCGAATGACCATCCGCAAGGCGCTGGATCTGCTGGTGAGCTGGGGGCTAGTTGAACGACGGCACGGGAGCGGAACGTTTGTCTCGCGCAAGGACGTTCACCACGAAACCACCAACCTGACCGGGCTGGTGGAGGTGCTGCGCCAGCAGGGAAAAGAGGTGCAGAGCAAGGTGCTGCAGTTCGAAGTGATGCCCGCGCCGCCCGCCATCGCCAGCCAGCTGCGGATTCAGGTGGATGAACGGATCTACTTTTCCCGGCGGGTGCGCTACGTGGACGGAAAACCGCTGATGCTGGAGGACAGCTTTATGCCGGTGAAGCTGTTCCGCAATCTGTCGCTGGCGCATCTGGAAGGGTCAAAGTTTGATTACATCGAGAAGGAGTGCGGGATCACCATCAGCGGCAACTACGAGAGCCTGACGCCGGTGCTGGCCGATAAACAGCTGGCGGGTTATATGAACCTGCCGGAACAGACGCCGCTGCTGCGTATCACCTCCCTTTCCTACAGCGACAGCGGCGAGTTCCTCAATTATTCCGTGATGTTCCGAAATACCAGTGATTATCAGGTGGACTACCATCTGCGGCGCATCCACCCGGACGACCTGCTAGCCCATCCCCCAGAACAGCACCGCCAGTAGCTGCGGGGTGATGATGCGCAGGAACATCACCAGCGGGTAGACGGTGGCGTACGAGAGCGCCGCCGCGCCGCTGGTGGCGTGCAGGTTGTTGGCAAAGGCCAGCGCGGGCGGATCGGTCATGGAGCCCGCCAGCATCCCACACAGCGTCAGGTAGTTCATTTTGGCGAACATTCGCGCCAGAATGCCCACCGTCAGCAAAGGAATCGCCGTAATAAAGATGCCGTAGCCGACCCAGCTCATCCCTTCGCCCTTGACCAGGGTATCGACAAAATCCCCGCCGGACTTCAGCCCGACCACCGCCAGGAACAGCACGATGCCCAGCTCGCGCAGCGCCAGGTTGGCGCTCGGCGGCATAAACCAGTAGAGCTTGCCGATGCAGCCGATGCGCCCGAGGATCAGCGCCATAATCAGCGGCCCGCCCGCCAGGCCCAGCTTGAGCGCCACCGGGAAGCCCGGCACGTACAGCGGAATAGAGCCGAGCAGCACGCCGAGCCCGATGCCGATAAACACCGGCAGCATCTGCACCTGCTGCAGTTTTTGCTGGGCGTTACCCACCATATCCGCCACGGCGTCGATGGACGACGGGCGGCCGACCAGGTTGAGGATATCCCCGAACTGCAGGCTGGCCTCCGGGCTGGCGACCAGCTCAACACCCGCACGGTTAAGCCGGGAGATCACCACGTCGTAGCGCTCTTTTACCTGCAAATCGCGTATTTTCTTGCCCAGAACGTGCTCGTTGGTCACCACAACGCGTTCCACGCGCATATCGGTGCCGCGGGTTGAGAGCGAAGTATCCACTTCCTGGCCAATCACCAGCCGCGCGTTGTTTAAGTCCCCGGGCTGGCCGACCAGGTGCAGCAGATCGCCCTGCTGAATAACGGTGCCGGGCGCGGGCACCATCAGCATATCGTCACGCTTGAGGCGGGAGCAGATGATGTTGGCGCTGTTCAGGATCGGCACGTCCTGAATCGCCATATTGTTCAGGTTAGGGTTATCGACCCGAATGTTGATGGTTTTGATCGGCATATGGCCGTTGGTGAGCGTGGTTTCGTGGTCTTTCGCCTCTTTGTCGACGTTAATGCGAAACAGGACGCGCACCAGCCACATGGAGAGGAGAATGCCGCAAATCCCAAACGGATAGGCCATGGCGTAGCTCATCCCCATCTGGTCGACAATGCCGGGTTCGATGCCCAAATCGCGCAGGATTTGCTGCCCGGCACCGAGCGCGGGCGTGTTAGTGACCGCCCCGGAGAAAATGCCCAGCACCACGGGCAGCGGGATATCGAAGATTTTGTGCAGCATGGCGGTAACCAGCCCGCCCATCACCACGATGCCGAGGGCAAACAGGTTGAGCCGTAATCCGGAGACCCGAAGAGAGGCGAAAAACCCCGGCCCCACCTGAATACCGATGGTGTAAACGAAGAGGATCAGGCCGAACTCCTGCGTAAAGTGGAGCATTTCGGCGCTAAGGACCAGCCCGAGCTTGTCGGCAAAGTGCCCGACAAAAATGCCGCCAAACAGCACTCCGCCTATCCCAAACCCGACGCCGCGGATTTTGATATTCCCTATCCACAGGCCAACAACAGCGACCAGGGCCAACACGCTAACGGTTAACGCGATATCACTCATGATCCACTTCCTTGGCATAACCTTAGTTATGGTAAGGATTCTCTCAGAGCCGTCGGCGGTTGTATGGGCGATGGCGCACAAAAAAGCCCTGCCGGGGCAGGGCTTTGTGCAGTCTGTGAGTATTGTCGGGTGGCGGCTGCGCCTTACCCGACCTACAGGTTCGGCGGGCTTGTTAGCTGTTTAACGCTGGCCGGTCGCTAATGGCGATACGCTGCGGCGCGATGGCCTCCGGCACGTTACGGGTCAGGTCAATATGCAGCAGCCCGTTGGTAAACGTTGCGCCGGAGACGTCCATATGGTCTGCCAGGGTAAAGCTCAGGCTAAACGGCTGGTTAACCAGCCCCTGGTGCAGCCATTTGGTTTCGGTCTCTTGTTTTTCCGGCGTACCCTTCACGGTCAGGCGAGTGCCTTCGAGCTGGATGTCCAGATCCTCCTGGCGGAAGCCGGCCAGCGCGAGGGTGATGCGATAGTGGTTATCGTCGCTTTTTTCGATGTTGTACGGCGGAAACGTCTGTTGCTCGGTGGTGCTTTGCAGGGCGTTGGCCAGTTTGTCAAAACCAATCCACTGACGCAGCAGGGGGGATAAATCATAGTTACGCATACTAAATCTCCTTCTGAGAAGCGAGTTCGGCACAGTTTAATTTTGTGCGCAGTTGTTCCTGCAAATCCGGATGGATTCGCATATGCTCCCGTTACGGCAAGCAAGTCTGGGTGGGCCGCGTTTGCGACCCGCATAATTAGTTAATTTCGATACGGCGCGGTTTTTTCTCTTCCGGAATCACGCGTTCCAGTTCGATAAACAGCAGGCCGTTGACCAGGTTCGCGCCCTTGACGTGAATGTTCTCGGCTAACTGGAACTTGCGTTCAAAGTTGCGCTCGGCGATGCCCTGGTAGAGGTAGGTACGTTCTTTCTGCTCGGCCGTATGGGAACCTTTCACCACCAGCAGGTTGTCCTGCGCGGTGATCTCCAGTTCGTTTTCTGCAAAACCGGCCACGGCAATGGCGATGCGGTAGTGGTTTTCGTCAACCAGTTCAACATTGTAAGGAGGGTAGCCGTTGCTCTGGCTTTGATTATTTTCTAAATGGTTAAACAGGCGGTCAAAACCAATTGCAGAACGGTATAGCGGAGAAAGATCGAAGTTACGCATAAATAAAACTCCTGAAATCAGCGAGAAATTGTAGCCTTCCACCATGGACAGGCCTTTGCGCCCCCGAACACCCATCAGGCGAGTTCGTTATCGGGCCACAATCATAAAATGGGTCTGCAACCGGGCTTTTCAAGCGCGACGACTGCACTTTTTTTTGCACTTTCCTGCATCTCGCTTAGACTGGGACAACAGCACAAAGGGTTAAATTGCGATGGCTGCCACAGTGCGGGGTTATCGGGCTATCCATTTTGGTTAAGGCTCGCTATAACCCTGAGTTGCAGGTCTATGCAGTGCCATTAACGATGACTGAGTGATGATGAAAAATGTTCTGATAAAGCTGACGACGTTCAGCGGGGTAGTTTTACTTTGCGGGTGTTCGAGCGTGATGTCTCACACCGGCGGTAAAGAAGGAACATATCCGGGGACGCGCGCCAGCGCGGCGATGATCTCCGATGACGATACAAACTGGGGCACCAAATCCCTGGTTATCCTGGATATGCCGTTTACGGCCGTGGCGGATACGCTTCTGCTGCCGTGGGATATGTTTCGTAAGGACAGCTCCGTGCGCTCACGGGTAGAGAAAAGCGAGCAGGAAAATCTGGCGACAAACGCCGTCATCCCGCCCGCAAGCCTGCCCCCACGCTAGTTCTGTGCGGTTTCCGTTACCCAAAGCTGACGGAAACCGCTCGTCTCTTCCATCCACGCAATAAAGCGCCCGTCCGGAGAAAACACGACCGCATCCGCAGACGGCGGATTGTCACGATCGGACGTCAAAAACGTCACTTCTCCGCTCTGCGCATCGCAGCAGGCGATCCGATTTTCAAGCACAAACCCCAGACGTTCGCCAGAAGGGTGCCAGTTAAACGCTGACTGGATATCGCGCTCAGCATGGGTGAGCTGGCGCGGCTCGCCGCCCTCAGGCGCGATCAGCCACAGCTGCACAATGCCGTTATCATCCCGCATCAGAAACGCGATCTGCGTTCCCTGCGGATTGCTGCGCACCCAGTGTCGCGGTACGTTCACCAGGCCCGGATAACGAGTGTGATGTGTGAAGGTTAACCGACGCTGCATCACGCCCGCTGGCGGCGCAGGCAGCGTTTCTGGCGTGCCCTGCAGCGGCGCATCGCCCGCACGCTTCCAGCCCTGCTCATCTTCAGGCAGGTCCACAATAAACAGTTCCGGGACTTTTTCGCCCTGCGCAGAGAGGGTATCGCCGATAAACGCCAGCCTGCTGTTGCCTACCCAGCCCTCTTCGTAGGCGCGGTTGATCTCGTCGCTGCCAGGCTCTGGCGTTGGCGTTGTACGGCTGATCAGCACGCTCCAGAAGGTTCCCGGATATTCACGGGGATGGTTCCCCGGCGGGTTCACCGGGCCGAAAGGCGCCGCCACGCCGACGTTGCGTAAATCGAGCTTTGGATCGCGCGCGTGCAGGACATGGTCGTTATAGGTAAAGCTGACGAGCTTCCCGTTCGGGCTGAAAACATGGACGTGGCTGCCGCCGCGCAGCGCGCCTGCGGTGTAAGGCGCGGTGATATCCATCGCGTCCAGGTTGCTCACCTGGCCTTGATGGGCAATTACCCCCTGGCGATGGTGAAAATCGTAGTGCCAGTCCGCATCCGGATTTTTCGGGCCGTGAATAAAAACGTATTTCTCTTGCGCAGGATGAACGGTCACCACGCCAACGTGCGCCCCGTCGGTGGCGCGATAAATCACCTCAACCTCACCCGTCCCGACATTGACCCGCTCGATGGTTTCACCGGTAAACGACGCACCAGATGGGCGCACGTCATAGACCAGCCACTGGCTGTCCGGCGTCCAGGTATTGATATTCGTGAGCTGATGATGACGGGAAGCGAAGGTGATTTGTTTCATGAGGATACCCCGATGCGCAGTTATCGCATCAGGGTATAGCAAGCGGGTGTTTAGTTCAGCACAAACTTCTCAATCGCGTACGCCACGCCGTCTTCCAGATTGGATTTGGTGACGAAGTTAGCCACGTCTTTCACCGACGGAATGGCGTTGTCCATCGCCACGCCCATACCGGCGAACTCAATCATCGCGATGTCGTTCTCCTGGTCGCCCAGCGCCATGATTTCGTCCGGCTTAATGCCCAGCGCATCGGCCAGTGATTTAACGCCGGTGCCTTTATTGACGCGTTTATCCAGAATTTCGAGGAAGTACGGCGCGCTTTTCAGCACGGTGTACTTCTCTTTCACCTCGGCCGGAATGCGCGCGATGGCTTTATCGAGGATCTCCGGCTCGTCGATCATCATCACTTTCAGGAACTGCGTTGCCGGGTCCATTTTCTCCGCTTCACAGAACACCAGCGGAATGGTCGCTACGTAAGATTCATGTACCGTGTAGTAGCTGATATCGCGGTTGGCGGTATAGAGCGTGTTGCGATCGAGCGCGTGGAAGTGGGAACCCACTTCGCGGGACAGTTTTTCCAGGAACAGATAGTCATCGTAGCTCAGCGCGGTTTGCGCAACCGTACTGCCATCCGCGGCTTTCTGCACCAGCGCCCCGTTATAGGTGATGCAGTAGTCGCCAGGCTGGTTCATGTGCAGCTCTTTCAGGTAGCTGTGCACGCCCGCATACGGACGCCCGGTGGTCAGCACCACATTCACGCCCTTTGCGCGTGCCGCGGCGATCGCGTTCTTAACGGCTGGAGAGATAGTGTGGTCTGGCAGCAGCAGCGTGCCGTCCATGTCGATTGCAATGAGTTTGATAGCCATGAGTTCCCCGGGATAAATGAGTGCTGCCTCATGCTAACGCGATTAAGCCCACAAAAATAGAGCTACATTGCGCAACAGAAGTGCCCCTTTTATCGGTATCCCGGGGAGTAATGACTTACTCGCGGGTGAGAACGATTTTACCGAACGCGCCGCGATCCAGATGTTCAAGCGCCTGCTCAAGTTCATCAAAGCGGTAGCGACTATCGATCACCGGCTTCAGCCCCGTCACGTCCACGGCGCGGACGAAATCTTCCAGCGCCCGACGGTGCCCCACGCCAATCCCCTGAATAACCGGGGATTTCAGCAGCAGTTCGCCTGCCGGCAGCGAAATCTCACTTCCGGCCAGCACGCCAATGACCGAGATACGTCCGTGAACGGCAACGGCGCGCAGGGAGTGCTTCAGGTTCTCGCCCCCTACGGTTTCGATAATATGGTCGATGCCGCGATCCTGCGTGAGTGCCAGCGTATTTTCAGCCCAGTCGCCTTTCAGGCGGTTGATGCCCCGGCTGGCCCCCAGCTTTTTGGCCAGCGCCAGTTTGTCATCACTTCCCGAAGTGACAAACACCTCTGCGCCGTGCGCTTTTGCAATTTGCAGAGCGAATATCGCCACGCCGCCCGTCCCCTGCACCAGCACCGATTGCCCGGCGCGCAGCTGGCCGCGTTCCACCAGCGCAAACCAGGCGGTAAGCCCCGCGCAGGGTAAGGTGCTGGCCTCGGCGTCATCCAGGGTTTCCGGAGAGGCCACCAGCGCGTCTTCCTTCATAATCACGTACTCGGCCAGCATCCCCTGGAAGTATCCACCGGACGTTTTATAGGGCAAATTGCGCGCGTCAGCCTGTGGCTTACCGTCTATCCACTCCGGGAAGAAGGTGGAGATGACGCGCGCGCCGGGCTGGAAACGCGTCACGCCTTCACCAATGCTGTCCACCACGCCCGCCATGTCAGACGCCGGGGTAAACGGGAAGGAGAGCGGGATCGGCATGGTGCCTTCAATCACCATTTTATCGCGATAGTTGAGCGCAACGGCATTCACCCGTACGCGCACTTCACCCGTTCCCGGCACGGGAAGAGGCTCCTGAATGAGTCTGAGGCTCTCACGCCCAAGGGCGTCCATGGACCAGCGCTGCATTGTTTCTGTCATTGTATTTCTCCTGCCATCAGATGAGCTTTAGTTCTGACAGTCTACCGTTGACTCAACATCACCAGTGGCGATAAGTTTTCCCTACATTGACGCCTGAATAGATACAATCCATGACCGATACGCTGAAGGATATTCCTGTTTTTGTGGCCGCCGTTGAGGCGGGGAGTTTCGCTCAGGCCGCCATTCGCCTGCATTTGTCACGCTCGGCGGTGGGTAAAAGCATCGCTCGCCTTGAACAACGGCTGGGCGTACGGCTGTTTCATCGCACCACCCGCAGCCAGAGGCTGACCGATAACGGTGCGCTTTTTTATGAACGCTGCCTGCGCGCGCTGGAGGAGATTCGCGGGGCAGAGTCGCTGCTTGAAACGGGAAAACAGCAGGTCAGCGGCCGCCTGCGCGTTGCCATGCCGGTGCTGTTTGGTCGCCAGTGTGTGGCCCCGCTATTGATTGAACTGGCGCAGGAACACCCCGGGCTTGAACTGGAGATGTCATTCAGCGACCGCGTGGTGGATCTCGTCGAGGAGGGATTTGATATGGCGGTGCGTAACGGCACGCTGCAGGACAGCAGCGTGCTGGTCGCCAGAAGGCTGGGCGAACACCGCATGGTGCTGTGCGCCGCGCCGGAGTATTTGCTCAAGAAAGGACAGCCGCAAAGCGTGGCTGACTTACCCCAGCATACGGCCATTAACTATCTCCGCGCAGGCAGAGTGTTATCCTGGCAGCTGATGGATAACGCAGGAACGTCACACACCTTTACCCCCCGTTCTTCGCTCAATATGGATGACCTGCAGGCGATCTGCGACGCCGCCCTGGCCGGACGCGGCCTTGCATGGCTGCCCTGCTGGATGGTCAGCAAAGAGATTCATCAGGGGAAACTCGTCCCGCTCTTAAAGCAGGCGCCGGAGGTGCGTTTCGACGTTCATGCGGTCTGGCAGCAGACGCCGCATCTGCCGCTGAGGGTAAGAATAGCAATAGATACGCTCGCCAGCCGTTTACCGTCCGTGATGTCGCTGGATAGGCCTGCGCCCATAAAAAAGCCGCGCTAGACGCGCGGCCAGTATCGTTCGGTATAACGTCGATTAAATATCGATATTCGCCGCTTTCAGGGCGTTCTCTTCGATGAAGGCACGACGTGGTTCAACCGCATCGCCCATCAGGGTCGTGAACAGCTGGTCCGCCGCAATCGCGTCCTTAACGGTGACGCGCAGCATGCGGCGGCTTTCCGGATCCATGGTGGTTTCCCACAGCTGCTCCGGGTTCATTTCGCCCAGACCTTTATAGCGCTGGATCGCGAGGCCGCGACGGGACTCTTTCACCAGCCAGTCAAGCGCCTGCTCGAAGCTGGCTACCGGCTGACGACGTTCGCCACGTTCGATGAACGCATCGTCTTCGATCAGGCCGCGCAGCTTCTCGCCGAGGGTGCAGATACGGCGGTATTCCGGACCGGTGACAAACTCGTGCTCCAGCGGATAGTCGGTGTCGACCCCGTGGGTACGCACGCGAACGATCGGCTCGAACTGCTGGTCGGCGTTCTGCTGAACGTCACATTTCCACTGGCTGCCGTGCTGCTCTTTCTCGTTCAGATCGGTCACCAGAGCGTTCACCCAGCGGGTGACGGTCTGCTCGTTGCTCAGATCGGCTTCGGTCAGGGTTGGCTGATAAACCAGCTCCTTCAGCAGCGTTTTCGGATAACGGCGTTCCATACGCGTAATCATTTTCTGCGTGGCGTTGAACTCGGACACCAGACGCTCCAGCGGCTCACCGGCCAGCGCAGGCGCGTGGGAGTTCGCGTGCAGGGTTGCACCGTCAAGGGCGATCGCGATTTGATACTGATCCATCGCTTCATCGTCTTTAATGTACTGTTCCTGCTTGCCTTTCTTCACCTTGTACAGCGGCGGCTGGGCAATGTAGACATGGCCACGTTCAACGATTTCAGGCATCTGACGATAGAAGAAGGTCAACAGCAGCGTACGAATGTGCGAGCCGTCGACGTCCGCATCGGTCATGATGATGATGCTGTGATAACGCAGCTTGTCCGGGTTGTACTCGTCACGGCCAATGCCGCAGCCCAGCGCGGTGATGAGGGTCGCCACTTCCTGAGAAGAGAGCATCTTGTCGAAGCGGGCTTTCTCAACGTTGAGGATTTTACCCTTCAGCGGCAGAATCGCCTGGTTCTTACGGTTACGGCCCTGCTTCGCAGAACCTCCCGCAGAGTCCCCTTCCACGAGGTACAGTTCGGAGAGCGCCGGGTCGCGTTCCTGGCAGTCAGCCAGCTTGCCAGGCAGGCCGGCTAAGTCCAGCGCGCCTTTACGACGGGTCATTTCACGGGCTTTACGCGCCGCTTCACGGGCACGCGCCGCATCAATAATTTTGCCCACCACGATTTTCGCGTCGGACGGGTTCTCCAGCAGGTATTCGCTCAGCAGTTCGTTCATCTGCTGTTCAACCGCCGATTTCACCTCAGAAGAGACCAGCTTGTCCTTGGTCTGCGAGGAGAACTTCGGATCCGGCACCTTCACGGAGACAACGGCAATCAGGCCTTCACGGGCATCGTCGCCGGTGGCGCTGACTTTCGCTTTCTTGCTGTAGCCTTCTTTGTCCATATAGGCGTTCAGGGTACGGGTCATCGCCGCACGGAAGCCTGCAAGGTGAGTACCGCCGTCACGCTGTGGAATGTTGTTGGTGAAGCAGTAGATGTTTTCCTGGAAACCGTCGTTCCACTGCAGCGCCACTTCCACGCCGATACCGTCTTTTTCGGTGGAGAAGTAGAAGATATTCGGGTGAATTGGCGTTTTGTTCTTGTTCAGATACTCAACGAACGCCTTGATGCCGCCTTCGTAGTGGAAGTGGTCTTCTTTGCCGTCACGCTTGTCGCGCAGGCGAATCGAGACGCCGGAGTTGAGGAACGACAGTTCGCGCAGGCGTTTCGCCAGGATGTCGTACTCAAACTCGGTGACGTTGGTGAAGGTTTCGAGGCTCGGCCAGAAACGCACCATGGTACCGGTTTTGTCGGTGTCGCCCGTGACGGCCAGCGGTGCCTGCGGCACGCCGTGCGTATAGAGCTGACGGTGGATTTTGCCTTCGCGCTGGATAACCAGCTCCAGCTTCTGCGACAGGGCGTTAACCACGGAGACGCCTACGCCGTGCAGGCCGCCAGAAACTTTATAGGAGTTATCGTCGAACTTACCGCCTGCGTGCAGCACGGTCATGATCACTTCCGCCGCGGAGACGCCCTCTTCCGGGTGAATACCGGTTGGGATGCCGCGACCGTCATCGGTGACGGAGACGGAGTTGTCCGCATGGATGGTGACCACGATGTCTTTACAGTGACCCGCGAGCGCTTCGTCGATAGCGTTATCTACCACCTCGAATACCATGTGGTGCAGACCGGTGCCGTCATCCGTGTCGCCGATATACATACCCGGGCGCTTACGCACCGCATCCAGCCCTTTCAGGACTTTGATACTGGAGGAGTCATAAGAATTCGACATCAACGTTTCTCGCTCATTTCAACTTGGGTTAATCCGTTATTTTACCCTTTTCCACGGTAAACATCTTCGAATTTTCGTCCGACATGTCCATAACGTGTTCAGCGCTAATCGCGCTGACGAAAACCTGCGACTGCGTGGCTTTCAAGCGGCTGGCAAGCAGCCCGCGCCGCGCGTCGTCAAGTTCCGAGGCAAAATCATCTATCAGGTACAGGCAGCGTCGCCCGCTCTCGCGAGTGAGGAACTCCCCCTGTGCCAGGCGCAGCGCACACATCAGTAGCTTGAGCTGCCCGCGCGACAGCGTGTCTTCCACCGGCGCACCGTCGGCACGAATGCGGAAATCCGCCTTGTGCGGGCCGTGCGCGGTGTAGGTCAACATGCGGTCGCGCTCGAAGCTTCTCTCTAACACCTCGGCATAATCCGTCTCTTTCTCCCAGCCGCGCTGGAAAGAGAAGGTGAGAGAGAATTCGGGTAAAAACTGTTTGCAGGTGTCGGCCATGTCTTCGGCGATCCCTGCGCTGTATTCGGCACGCCAGCGGCTGATTTGTTCCGCGAGAGGGATTAACTCCATGTCCCACGGACGCAGCTGGGCGTAACGGGTCACCTGGCGCAGCGCGGCGTTACGCTGCTTGAGCAGACGCTTCAGGTTGCTCCAGGCGTTAAAAAAACCGGCTTCGTTGTGAAAGCATCCCCAGTCGAGGAACGCTCTTCTGTATTTGGGGCCGCCGTTGAGTAAAGTAAACCCCTCGGGCGTGATCAGCTGCATCGGCATCAACAGCGCCAGCTCCGCCACCTTGTGGCCGTCGGTGCCGTCGATGCGCACCTTGCTGTCGCCCTGCTTGTCTTTCGTCAGACCGATGGCGGTTTCCCGCTCCGCTCCCTGCAAACGCCCGTGCAGAACAAAGGATTCCTGCTCGTGGCGAATGACGCGACCAATCTGCAAACTGCGAAACGCCCGACCGTGGCCGAGCGTATAGATGGCTTCCAGTACGCTGGTTTTGCCGCTGCCGTTTGCGCCAACCAGGAAGTTAAAGCCGGGGGATAAAGCGAGATCCGCGCTTTCGATGTTGCGAAAGTCGCGGATCAACAGACGGGTGAGCGACATTACAGTCTCATTGGCATGACGACATAAGCAGCCGACTGCGATGCGGCATCTTCAATCTGTACGCTCGAAACGGAGTCGGTCAGCAAAATGCGCACGTTCTCGCATTTCAGCGCGTTCAGCACGTCCAGCACGTAGCTGACGTTGAAGCCGATTTCCATCTCGGTTCCGGCGTAGGTGACGTCCAGAATCTCTTCTGCCTCTTCCTGCTCCGGGTTATTGGCGGTGATTTTGATCTGGTTTTCACTCACGTACAGACGCACGCCGCGGAATTTCTCGTTAGAGAGAATGGCGGCACGGGCAAACGCCTGCTTGAGGCTGTCGCAACCGGCTTCCAGCGTTTTGTCCGGGTTCTTCGGCAATACGCGGCGATAATCCGGGAAACGACCGTCAACCAGCTTCGAGGTGAAGACAAAGTCGCCCACGTGCGCGCGGATGTTATTGCTGCCGATCTGCACGCGCAGCGGCGTATCGCCACCGTCGAGCATACGCATCAGCTCAATCACCCCTTTACGCGGCACGATCACCGAATGGTTCGGCAGCGAATCGCCAATCGGCATCGAACAGACCGCCAGACGGTGACCGTCGGTGGCCACGGTACGCAGCTCTTCGCCTTCGGTTTCGAACAGCATGCCGTTTAAGTAGTAACGAACGTCCTGGTGCGCCATGGAGAACTGCGTGGCTTCAATCAGACGCTTCATCGTTGCCTGCGGCAGGGTGAATTCAACTTCACTCTGCCAGTCGTCCAGGTTCGGGAAGTCTGCGGCAGGCAGCGTGGAGAGCGAGAAACGGCTGCGGCCAGAGCGCACCAGCATACGGTCGCCTTCCAGCTGCACGGCGATTTCAGCGCCTTCCGGCAGCCCGCGGCAGATGTCAAAGAATTTACGTGCCGGAACCGTGGTCGCGCCCGCGTCGTGAGGCTGCGTCAGCGTAACGCGCGCGATCATTTCCATTTCCAGATCTGTACCGGTCAGCGACAGCGTACCGTCCGCGACCTGAAGCAGCAGGTTTCCGAGAATAGGCAGCGTTGGGCGGCCGCCTAATGGGCCACTCACCTGTTGCAGCGGTTTTAATAAATGTTCACGTTCAACGGTAAATTTCATAGCGTCACGATGATAATGTTCTGATTAAATTGGAGAAATCTTCTTTTATGTCGTGGCTTTCTTCGCGTAACTGCTCAATCTTGCGGCACGCGTGCAGCACGGTCGTATGGTCACGGCCACCAAACGCATCGCCGATTTCCGGCAGGCTGTGGTTGGTTAACTCTTTTGCCAGCGCCATCGCCATCTGACGCGGACGCGCCACCGAGCGGGAACGACGTTTAGACAGTAAATCTGCCACTTTGATCTTGTAGTACTCGGCCACCGTCTTTTGAATATTGTCGATTGTGACCAGTTTTTCCTGCAATGCCAGCAAATCACGCAGCGCTTCACGCACAAAATCGATGGTGATCGCACGACCGGTGAAGTTGGCATTGGCGATAACGCGGTTCAGCGCCCCCTCCAGCTCACGCACGTTGGAGCGCAGACGCTTGGCAATGAAGAACGCCACTTCACCCGGCAGGCGAATGTCGTTTTCATCAGCTTTCTTCATCAGGATCGCGACGCGGGTTTCCAGCTCCGGTGGCTCGATCGCCACGGTCAGGCCCCAGCCGAAGCGGGATTTCAGACGATCTTCAACGCCGTTGATCTCTTTTGGGTAACGATCTGAAGTCAAAATGATCTGCTGATTGCCTTCCAGCAGGGCGTTGAAGGTGTGGAAAAATTCTTCCTGCGATCGTTCTTTGTTGGCAAAGAACTGGATGTCATCGATCAGCAGCGCGTCAACGGAACGGTAGTAGCGTTTAAACTCTTCGATCGCATTGTTTTGCAGGGCTTTTACCATGTCCTGAACGAAGCGCTCGGAGTGCATATACACCACTTTGGCATTGGGCTTGCGCGCCATAATGCCGTTACCCACCGCATGCAGCAGGTGCGTTTTACCCAGACCCGTGCCGCCATAGAGGAACAGCGGGTTGTAGGCCCCACCGGGGTTATCAGCCACCTGGCGAGCCGCCGCGCGCGCCAGCTGGTTCGACTTACCTTCAACGAAGTTATCGAACGTGTGCTTCACGTTAACGTTAGAGCGGTAGGTTGGCTCAGCCGGTGCAGGGACATTATCCCAGCCCTGACGAGCGGGAGCAACGCGAGGCGCTGGAGCAGGAGCAGCCTGAGCAGGCGCGGCGACGTTGACGGTTTCACGAACGGTTTGGGTGACCGGCTTTGTGCCCACTTCAAAGCGCAGCTGTGGGGCATCTGACCCGCAGAAATCGTTCAGCAGTCCATTGATGTTGTTAAGGTACTTGTCCCTTACCCAATCGAGCACAAAACGGTTTGGCGCATACAAAGCCAGCGTGTTATCGCTCAGTTCCGCCTGCAACGGGCGGATCCACATACTGAATTCTGTGGCTGGTAACTCATCCTGCAATCGGGCAAGACACTGCTGCCAAAGCGAAAGTGACACGGCGGACTCCACTCGAACAATAAAAGAAAACTATTGAATATTCATGATTGTTGGCGCACATCGACATGACCCTGTGCAAAGGGTGACGTGCGAATTGCTATCTGCAATTTATCCTGACCAGGATCCTGGGATCCCGATCGGGACCGCGGATCATAGCCTAAACTGAGCCAGAGATCTTCTGTTTCTCACAGATTCTTCCCGATTTATCCACAGGAAGATCCGGAACCGGGTAAGTGTAAACGATCCTGGCGCGCGTGCCCCGCGATTTAGACCGCATATTGGAAAAATTAATGAGCACAGACAATTTATTGCTTAAATGAACTAACGAAGATCCAGCACGATCCTTGCGCTTTGTTGGTGAGCCCGTATAATCCTCGACCCGGCGCGTGATGCTCATCTTCCTGCGTCGTCCGTTGCTCATTTTCCACGCGAAAACGTGCGGAAATACGCGGGAAATAAGGAAAGAGAATTGACTCCGGAGTGTACAATTATTACAATCCGGCCTCTTTAATCACCCACGCTGAGGCGTTAGTCGTTCGAAACTCGTTCGGGTATACGCAAAAGTCAGTGAATTTATTCAAGTTTAGGTAGAAATCGCCATGAAACGCACTTTTCAACCGTCTGTACTGAAGCGCAACCGTTCTCACGGCTTCCGTGCTCGTATGGCTACTAAAAATGGTCGTCAGGTTCTGGCACGTCGTCGTGCTAAAGGCCGCGCTCGTCTGACCGTTTCCAAGTAATAAAGCTAACCCCTGAGTGGTTAAGCTCGCATTTCCCAGGGAGTTACGTTTGTTAACTCCCGCTCATTTCACTTTCGTCTTCCAGCAGCCACTACGGGCTGGCACGCCGCAAATCACCATCCTCGGCCGCCAAAATTCGCTGGGGCATCCCCGCATCGGTCTCACAGTCGCCAAGAAAAATGTTAAGCGTGCGCATGAACGCAATCGGATTAAACGTCTGACGCGTGAAAGCTTCCGTTTACGTCAGCACGAACTGCCTTCAATGGATTTCGTGGTGGTGGCGAAGAAAGGGGTTGCCGACCTCGATAACCGTGCTCTCTCGGAAGCGTTGGAAAAATTATGGCGCCGCCACTGTCGCCTGGCTCACGGGTCCTGATAGCCCTCATTCGGGTCTATCAACGCCTGATTAGTCCGCTACTCGGGCCGCACTGCCGTTTCACACCAACATGCTCAAGCTACGGAATTGAGGCATTGCGCAGGTTTGGAGTGATAAAAGGCAGTTGGTTGACGGTGAAACGCGTATTAAAATGCCACCCTTTACACCCCGGTGGAGACGACCCCGTCCCCCCAGGACCCTTTGATACCAGAGAACACTAACGATGGATTCGCAACGCAATCTTCTTATCATCGCTTTGTTGTTCGTGTCTTTCATGATCTGGCAGGCATGGGAGCAGGATAAAAATCCTCAACCCCAGCAGCAGACCACGCAGACTACGACCACCGCAGCGGGTAGCGCCGCCGACCAGGGCGTACCGGCCAGTGGCCAGGGGAAACAGATTACGGTTAAAACCGACGTGCTTGAGCTGACTATCAACACCCGTGGTGGTGATGTTGAGCAGGCGCTGCTGTTGACCTACCCGAAAGAGCTGAAGTCTAACGAACCGTTCCAGTTACTGGAAACCACGCCTGAGTTTATCTACCAGGCGCAGAGCGGCCTGACCGGTCGTGACGGCCCGGATAACCCGGCTAACGGCGCGCGTCCACTGTATAACGTCGAGAACGACACGTTTATACTGGCTGATGGTCAGAACGAGCTCGTTATCCCGATGACCTACACCGACGCCGCAGGCAACACCTTCACCAAAACCTTCACCCTGAAGCGCGGTGAATATGCGGTGAACGTGGGCTACAGCGTACAGAACACCGGTGCGAAACCGCTGGAACTGTCTACCTTCGGTCAGCTGAAGCAGTCCATCAATCTGCCGTCTCACCGTGACACCGGAAGCAGCAACTTTGCGCTGCATACCTTCCGTGGCGCGGCGTACTCCACGCCTGACGCGAAGTACGAGAAATACAAATTCGACACCATTGCCGATAACGAAAACCTGAACGTCAGCGCTAAAGGCGGTTGGGTGGCGATGCTGCAGCAGTATTTCGCGACTGCATGGGTGCCAAATAACGACGGTACCAACAACTTCTACACCGCGAACCTGGGCAACGGTATTGCAGCCATCGGCTACAAGTCTCAGCCGGTTCTGGTGCAGCCGGGTCAAACCGGTAAGCTGGCAAGCACTCTGTGGGTCGGCCCGGAAATCCAGGACAAAATGGCCGCCGTTGCGCCGCACCTGGATCTGACCGTGGATTACGGCTGGTTGTGGTTCATCTCTCAGCCGCTGTTCAAGCTGCTGAAGTTCATCCACAGCTTCCTGGGTAACTGGGGCTTCTCCATCATCGTTATCACCTTCATCGTTCGTGGCATCATGTACCCGCTGACTAAAGCGCAGTACACCTCCATGGCGAAGATGCGCATGCTGCAGCCGAAGATTCAGGCAATGCGTGAGCGTCTGGGCGATGACAAACAGCGTCAGAGCCAGGAAATGATGGCCCTGTATAAAGCAGAGAAAGTGAACCCGCTGGGTGGCTGCTTCCCGCTGCTGATTCAGATGCCAATCTTCCTTGCACTGTACTACATGCTGATGGGTTCAGTTGAGCTGCGCCACGCGCCGTTCGCCCTGTGGATCCATGACCTGTCCGCACAGGACCC
This sequence comes from Enterobacter sp. 01-M-03-SI-ECC, assembly GCF_047530215.1. NCBI lineage: Bacteria > Pseudomonadati > Pseudomonadota > Gammaproteobacteria > Enterobacterales > Enterobacteriaceae > Enterobacter > Enterobacter sp. 01-M-03-SI-ECC. Next base: position 9,423 of record NZ_JBLKDA010000043.1, on the reverse strand, counting down.
GTACTACATCCTGCCGATCCTGATGGGCGTGACGATGTTCTTCATCCAGAAGATGTCGCCGACCACCGTGACCGACCCGATGCAGCAGAAGATCATGACCTTTATGCCGGTCATCTTCACCGTGTTCTTCCTGTGGTTCCCGTCAGGTCTGGTGCTGTACTATATCGTCAGCAACCTGGTGACCATCATCCAGCAGCAGCTGATTTACCGTGGTCTGGAAAAACGTGGCCTGCATAGCCGCGAAAAGAAAAAGTCCTGATCCGATAAGTTAACGCTAAAATAAGGGCGGTCGATTGACCGCCTTTTTTATTTGTATTGAACGAGAGCAACCATGAGCCATAACGACACTATCGTCGCCCAGGCAACCCCACCGGGACGCGGTGGTGTAGGCATTCTGCGTATCTCCGGCCTGAAGGCGCGCGAGGTCGCCGAAGCGGTGCTGGGTAAACTGCCAAAGCCGCGCTACGCGGATTATCTGCCGTTTAAAGACGCTGACGGCACGCCGCTGGATCAGGGCATTGCGCTGTGGTTCCCCGGCCCGAACTCCTTTACCGGGGAAGACGTGCTGGAGCTGCAGGGCCACGGCGGCCCGGTGATCCTCGACCTGCTGTTAAAACGTATTCTGACCCTGCCTGGCCTGCGCATCGCCAAGCCGGGCGAATTTTCCGAACGTGCCTTCCTCAACGACAAGCTCGACCTGGCGCAGGCCGAGGCGATTGCTGACCTGATCGACGCCAGTTCCGAACAGGCGGCGCGTTCCGCCCTGAACTCGCTGCAGGGGGCATTCTCCGCGCGCGTGAACCACCTTGTGGAAGCACTTACTCACCTGCGCATCTACGTGGAAGCGGCTATCGACTTCCCGGACGAGGAGATCGACTTCCTCTCTGACGGCAAAATTGAAGCCCAGCTCAACCAGGTGATGGCCGACCTCGACGCCGTTCGCGCCGAAGCGCGCCAGGGCAGCCTGCTGCGTGAAGGGATGAAGGTGGTCATTGCCGGACGCCCGAACGCCGGGAAATCGAGCCTCCTGAACGCCCTGGCGGGCCGTGAAGCCGCCATCGTGACCGACATTGCCGGCACCACCCGCGACGTGCTGCGCGAGCATATCCACATCGACGGGATGCCGCTGCACATTATTGATACCGCCGGTCTGCGCGATGCCAGCGACGAGGTCGAGCGCATCGGTATCGAGCGCGCCTGGCAGGAGATCGAGCAGGCCGATCGCGTGCTGTTTATGGTGGACGGCACCACGACCGACGCCGTTGACCCGGCCGATATCTGGCCCGATTTTATCGCCCGTCTCCCGGCTAAGCTGCCGATCACCGTGGTGCGTAATAAGGCAGACGTGACCGGCGAAACGCTCGGTATCAGCGATGTGAATGGTCACTCACTTATTCGCCTGTCGGCGCGCACCGGTGAGGGCGTGGACGACCTGCGTAACCACCTCAAGCAGAGCATGGGCTTTGACACCAGCATGGAGGGCGGCTTCCTGGCGCGCCGTCGTCATCTGCAGGCGCTGGAAGAGGCGGCCCGTCATCTCGACCAGGGCAAAGCACAGCTAATCGGCGCGTGGGCGGGTGAACTGCTGGCGGAAGAGCTGCGGCTGGCGCAGCAGAACCTGAGCGAGATCACCGGAGAGTTTACGTCGGACGATCTGCTGGGAAGGATCTTCTCGAGCTTCTGTATCGGTAAATAATGAAAAGCCACGCGTATTGAGTTGCGCGTGGCTTTTTAAAATCCATTCATGGAATTAGAGTTATTAAGTTAATCAATACACCTGCCAAATATTAAATAAAAAGTCCACAAACACGCTATTAATCAATTGAGTGAGTGGGTATATAATAAACTCCCTATCATAAATTCATTTATACAGTGAATTATAAAAAAGGGTTTATTATGCTTAAATCCACAGGCCTTTATTTTACTTGCCAGATTGGCAACCTTTCAGCTGACACCCTGGAAGCGACCAATTTCTCAATGACAGAAGGGCTCTCCGAACTTTTTACCCTTACAGTCACGTTAGCCAGCACACGTGATGACATTAATGTTCACGAGTACTTACTTCAACCTGTGTCGTTTACTATTACCGTTGATGGTATCGATCAGCGAATAATTAATGGCGTTGTCAGCGCTTTTGAACAAGGGGACACGGGTTTTCGACGGACGTATTATTACCTCACCGTGAGGCCATCGCTTTGGGTCCTTAGCCTGAACCAGGACAGCCGTATTTTTCATAAAAAGTCGGTCCCACAATTGCTTGAGGAATTAATTCAGCCTTTCTGCGTTCAGGGTCGCAATCTGATGATGAAAGAAAGTCATCCGGTTCATGAATACGTTACCCAAAAACGTGAATCTTCCTGGGAGTTTTTCAACCGACTGGCTTCCCAGGAAGGCATCACTTACTGGTTCGATCAGGAAGGCCTCTGTTACAGCGACAGCCGTTTGGCGATGCATAATGTGGCAACACTTGCCTATAACCCTCATCCGACATCGTTACTTCGTGACAACATTGTGTCCCATTGGCGGGCAGGCGCCGCGATGCAGCCGCTGGAAACGATTCATAAAGACAGAAACTACCACAATCCTGCGAATCCTATGCGCGCCAGTCGCGCATCTGCAGATAAGACCGCCAGCGGCACAATGTTTTCAGCCTTTGAAAGCTATGGTCGCTTTCAGGAGGATGGTGAAGGGCGCTCTACGGTTCAGTATCGAATGGATCGTTTTGAGGCAGGAATGCGTACAGGCAGCGGTCGCACCAACTGCGCCCTGTTAATGCCTGGAGCCATTTTTACACTTGAAGATCACCCAGCGGATGCCATGAACGGCGAGTGGCAAGTGATTACAACGCAGATGCAGGGAAAAATGCCAGAAGCTGCAGAGGAAGAGGGAAGCGGCGGCGGAACTACACTCGTTTGCGATTTCACGTTTATTCCCGGTAACGCTCAATGGCGTCCGCCTTATCGTTACAAACCGTTAGCGGATGGTGACGAAGTGGCAACGGTTGTCGGTCCTGAAGGTGAAGAAATTTACGTTAATGAGGATGGCTGCGTCCGGGTTCACTTTCACTGGGACCGCTATAACCCAGCCGATGAGAATGCCTCTTGTTGGATCCGCGTGGCGCAGGGCTGGAACGGGAGCGGATTCGGTATGATGGCAATCCCACGCATTGGCCAGGAGGTGATTGTCTCTTACCTCAACGGAGATATTGACCGTCCTATTATCACGGGTTTCACCTATAACGGGATTAATCGTCCTCCCTACGAACTGCCGGGTAACAAAACGAAAATGGTTATTCGCAGTAAAACCCATAAGGGAGATGGCTATAACGAGATTTCATTTGAAGATAACGCTGGTCAGGAGCAGCTGTTCCTGAGAGCTCAAAAAGACCTGCTGGGCCGCGTAGAGAACGACGCTCAGTGGCATATCGTACGCGATCAGCATATCAAAATTGAACGCGATCAAATCACCGAACTGACACGCGATCGTCATGAGAGCATATCCGGTGAATGGCGTAGCAAGGTAGAAGGTGAAGTTTCCCAGGAAATGGGGAGTAGCCTGAACCAGAAAGTTGCGAAGTCGCTTATCAGTGAGGCAGGTCAAGAGATCCACTATAAAGCGGGAAGCAAGGTGGTGATTGAAGCCGGTATGGAGCTAACGCTGAAAGCAGGCGGCATGTTCCTGACCATCAATCCTTCCGGTATATGCATGACAGGGCCGGTGCGAATTAATGGCGGCGTTGCAGGTAACGGTTCCGCACTGCGTTTATTGCGCCCCGGCATACCGCTACAAATTCCGCAGCCTCCACAACTGTCACCTGCCCAACTGGAAACATTCCAGGCTGAAGCACCCTATTGCGAGGAGTGTGAGAAGTGTAAGGATGGACTATGTGATTTTAGTGAAACTTAATCACAACATAATGTGGTTCAACAAAAATACGATAAGAAATACTCAGTCATTACGCTAGTCATCACATAACTCTCAGTTTTCTGGGGCTGTAATTTTTTGGAGAACATTCAGTTTCACACGTTTTATTAACGTAAAGTCTAACCAACCCCAGTTAACATCAGGTTACCAGGTAACCTGAAAGATAATTTCACAAAAATGAGCTAAAATCATGTTCGTCAATTTTATATTAATATTGTTCGCACAGATAACATTCATAATGAATATGGAATTTATCTATTTTTTTACAAGATTCTCACAATATTGCTTTTCATACGGGATATTATTTAACAGCTTCGTTTTTGTATTTGCCTTTTTATTCATTCATTCCGCGACAATTAATAAGAATATAGGTTATTTGTTACCATGGGGGGTTCTCGTGGGAATAGTAATAGGGATGCTATCCCATTACATATCCGGGGTGTATTTTAAGCAATATCAAGTGGATTACGCAGAGCTATATCATTCAAGAGACTATGTGACATTTTTATTATCATCATGGGGCTGGATAATTCTTCCGCTATTAATCATTCCAATAAAAAGATTAAAGAAAGGTTTTTGCAACAGGAAAGATTAAACCAGCGGCATACATTAAGGGATTAAAGATGATCGATAACTCAACACGAGTTCAGCAATGGTTACATTCATCATTGTCGTCAAGGGATACTCTCTGGGCCGTTCTCGCCCGCACTAATGGCGCAACGGGGCTTAAAGCCTGGTACGAACTCGACGGCTCAGCAACGCCAGTTGGACTTTACAGGGGAACACAGTATGAGCAATGGCATGCCGTTCAGCCTCTGCTGGTTAAGGTCGGGCGCTACAGTCCTTTCCTGCGGTGGGTAGAAAAAACAGACTCCCTATCATGGGGATGGCTAGCCGTTTCTCCCTTAAATGAAAAAACCATTACCGACCACCTGCGCGCCCTTACGCAAATCTTTCTGCCTGATGGTAGCACCGCTTTCTTTCGCTACTGGGATGGTCGCTTTCTGCTAACGCATATTTCATGGTCGCTTAAGGAATGGCAGAAAGTTCTGCCTGTTTTTAGCAGTTACTGGATCAACGGAGTAACCGTAAATACCGTGGTCAATACAGACATTCCTGTTCGCCATTCTCCATGGTGGGAAGTTCCTGAGGGTCTTATTGATTATCTGAATAATGAACACTCTCCGGCTGCGGTCGCCAATGTGGTTCAATGGCTGAAGGAAACACACCCCTCTCTTTACACCCAATATTCGCCTCCACAAATCACTCACAAAATAGCCCTGCTTTACGACCATGTTCAGTCGCTCTCTCTCAGCAAACAGGACCAAAGCGCCCTACTCAAAAAGACGCTATTGGCCGATCTCTCTCCTCTCACTCATGGATGACACATATGGGCGCTGACTCCTTCCTTACCGGCTATGTTGCGGGTATTGAGAACGAACTTTCTCTTTTTAAAAACAACGAACTCATCACCCAGGAGTACCGGCAGTTCGTGCGCGAGTGGGCGCGCGCCAGCCATGTTTCCGGCATGCTGGGTGGCCCCACGCTGGAGATGGAACGCATTATTGCCCTGAATGGCATGGAAACCGTTGTCGACAACGATGACGGCAGTGCGCTCAGCGCGGCGATCGTCTGCCCGAAAAACCGCACCATTACCGTGGTTCTTAAGCACCAGTCGATAATCGACCTGCCTGTCCCGGATGTCAGTATTGAGCTGTACGAAGACCCCGCGTTTGCCCCTGATAAACGGGTTGACGTAAAAATAACGGATCAACGCGGCAGGGCCGTTTTTACTGACCTGAAAACAGGTAAAAGCTATTACGCCCGGGCCATCGATCCGGCGCTGGACGCGCACAACGATGCCCTTCTGGCGGCCTATGACGAACTCTCCCGGCAGCAATACGCTGCCCTGGCCGCGCGGTGGGATGAATACCGTCCGCAGTGGACGCTGAATGCCATAACGGCCAGCCTGTCTGAAGCCTTTAGCGAGGGACTATTCAGTTCGCTGACCGGCCTCTGGAGCGACATCAAACTGGCCTGGAATATCATCTCCGACCCGGAGCCGTATCTGAGAAAGATGGGCGATGCCCTCACGCAGGCCGGCGAATGGGTGTCCGGTCTCTCGCTTCCGGATTTTTCAGGGGCCCTTGAGGCCAACAAAGAACGCGCCCGACAGCTGATGGCGCTGTTTAACGATGAGGCGGCCCTGTATCTGCTCACCCGCGCCACCCTGCTGCGTCTGCGCATGTATCCCTGGGGACAGCTGCTCACCCCACTGGCTGAATTTGCGGGTGAAATCCTGTCCGGCCTGGTATTCGGGGCGCTGCTGACGCTGGTCACCGGCCCCGGCGGCCCGGCCTTTCTGGCGTACAAAGTGGTCAGAATGCTGACGCGCTACGGCCCCCGCCTGGGACAGTCTGTCCGGAGGTTATGGCACGCGCTGACGGACATCATGGCGGACATGGCCGGCATCATGTCCGGTTTTCTGGAAAAACATGGTGCTATTAACCATCAGCGCCAGGCTAATGCCCGTCTGGGGCCAGACCATGAAACCGATCTGGGGACGAGCCGTCACACCGAAATCGGCCTGAAAACCCGTGAGGAAAGTGCTCCGGCCACGGATCCCAACGGTAAACCGACGAAAAATACCGATGCCTGCGATACGGACGGCTGTCCGGTGTCATTGATCAACGGAGAAGAGCTGCTGGCGCTGACGGATTTTACCCTGCCTGATGCCGTCCCGTTCAGCGTGGGCCGGCAGTACCGCACCACGGCGGTTGAGGAGGCGTCAACGCTCGGGTTTGGCTGGCGGCATACGCTCGACCATCACATCACCTTCACCGAAGGCCATATTCTGTGGCGGGACCATGAAAACGTCACCCTGCGCCTGCCGCTGCCGGACCGCGCGACACCCGCCTCCCGCAATCCGCTGGCCGGTGCCCGGGCCTGGTGTGATAAAGAGGATAATACCTTTGTGCTGAGCGCGCCGTCGCTGAAAGGCTGGCTGATGCATGTCGTCCGGGAGCCGGACGGCACGCGGGGACGCGTGAGCGGATTTTCCCGCCAGCGGCGACGCTGGCAAATCGAGTATGAGGGCGCCTTACCCGTCAGGCTGTTCAACACCGCGGGGCTGGCGCTGCATCTCCGTTATCGCGAACACGCCAGGGGGCCACGCCTGAGTGCGCTGGTATTCGAAAACACACGGCTGGATATGACGCGTGGCGCCGTGACGGTGATGTACTACGACCACGATGAAGAGGGACGCCTTTGTCGTGCCCGGGCGCCGGGGCAGGGAGCCGAACAGTACCACTACCGGGACGACCATCTTTTTACCTGCCGTGAACTGCCCGGCGGGGCGAAATTTTACTGGGCGTGGTCCGGTTCGGGTAAAACGGCCAGGGCCATTCGCCACTGGAGCAGCCTTCCCGGCCTGTCCCGCGAGTATATCTGGCAGGATGGCGGGCGCGTCACGGTTCGCCATGAAGACGGCGCAGAAGAGCACTGGCGGCACGATCCAGAGACCGCCCGGCTGCTTGAACAGACCGGCGCGGATGGTGCCACCACCCGGTATGAATACGATGCGCGGGGCAACCTGGTCGCCCTGACCGATCCCTCGGGCGCGGTGACCCGCTGGCGTCATAACCGCGATGGCCAGGCTACGGAAGAGCGCCTGCCGGACGGGCAAATCATTCGTCGCTATTACAGCGCAGGCCGCTGTATTGAGCAGGTTACCACCAGCGCTGACGGGCTGGCAAAGCAGCGCGAGTGCTGGCGCTATGACGCCGACGGTTGCCTGCTGGCATCAACCGACGCCGAAGGAAACACCACACGCTATCGCTGGTCGGAAGAGGGCGCGCTGGTCGCCACGGAATGGGCAGACGGGAGTGAAGAAATCCGTCAGCTTAACGCTGCGGGTCTGGTGATTCGTCAGAAAGATCGCACCGGGAAAGTCACTGCCTTTCGCTACGACCTGCTGTGCCGGCCGGTCTGGCAGGGTAATCCCGAGACCGGGCGCGGCGAACAGCTCCACCGGGACGACGCGGGCAACCCGGAACGCCTTATCCATGAGGACGGGAGCGAACTCAGATGGACATGGAGCGCTGACGGCCAGCTGCTGACGGAGCAGGATGAATCAGGACACCTCACCCGCTATACGTACCATCCCGGCACCGCGCTGCTGAGCGGCATCCTTTATCCTGATAATACCCGGGAGGCATACCGGTACGATCTTCGAACCGGACAGGTGACAGAGATCGCCGACGGCAACGGCCAGCGCTGGCAGCTTCTTTACACCCGCACCGGTCTTCTGGCAGAGGAAACCCGCATCGACGGTATCCGCCTGTGCCGGGAATATGATGCCTGCGGCAGGCTTGTCACCCTGCGGGAATATGACCTCAGCGGGAGTGAGGAGCATGTCCGCGTCACCCGCCTGACGCGCGATGTGTCCGGGCGGGTCACGGAGAAAACGCTGCCGGACGGGAAAAAAATCCGCTACGCCTATGACGGTTTCGGGCGGCTGATTTCCGCTGACGACGGAGAGTGGCCGATCGCATGGCAGTATGACCGCCGGGGGCTGCTGACGGCTGAACATCAGGGTCCGGCAAGCCTCCACTATCAGCGGGACACCACCGGCGCGCTGACCGCCATGCGCCTGCCGGACGGACGGACCGTATCATGGCAGCGCCATCACGGCCTGATAACCCATACCTCTCTGGACGCGCAGACGCTGGTCCGGCATGACTGGCGAAACGGCGCTGAGCGCACCCGGCACAGCGGAGCGTTTCGCCAGCATTTCGCGCGTGATGCCCGCGACCGCCTGATACGCCAGTCCGTCGTGATGGCTGACAACCGCACCGACAGGGCCCGGGAGTACGCTCCGGACGCCCGGAGCCTGCTGTCGCGCATCACCGATACCGCCACCGGGGAGTGGCGTTTCAGCCACGATGAGCGGGGGCGCCTGACCGCCACCGCATTCACACCGCACCGGGTGGACGGATTCCTGTCATGGCAGGAGTCCTTCACGCACGATGCCGCCGGTAACCTGACCGGTCCCCTGACGGTCTCCTCCGGCAACCGCCTGACGCACGCCGGAGCCACCCGCTATGAATACGACGGCTACGGCAACCGCATTCTTGAGGTGACCGGTGATGAGGAGCAGCACTACGAATGGGACACGGAGCATCGCCTGACCGGCTACCGCTGCCGGGTACGGGGTCGGGAGACCGTGCATTACCGCTATCAGTACGACGCCCTGGGGCGCCGTATTCTGAAGGAGGATGTACTTAAACGCACCGCCCGCCGCTTTTTCTGGCAGGGTGAGCGCCTGCTCTGCGAGTGTGATGCCGGACGCTTCTGGCCCGGCAGGCTGCCGGATAACCCGCAGTTGCAGGAGGCGCTCAGCGATACGACACATCGCGTGTGGCTGTATGAGGATGAACATGACTTCCGCCCGCTGCTCATGCTCTGCGGGCGGGCGCCGGCCGCCAGGGGGTACCATTA
>NZ_JBLKDA010000042.1:0-33196 GCF_047530215.1 Enterobacter sp. 01-M-03-SI-ECC | reverse complement strand
GCATAGGTCGGGTCTCAGTCCAGGGCATAGCGAGTCTCCTCTTCTATGCCAGTTATAACTGTTACCCATGTATCCGGTCTAAAGTGTTACCCATGTTTCCGGTTCATACCCTGCGCTTACCCGGCCTACGATTCTGAGACGTTTGGAGGCCCGTGCAGGCGCAGCGTCGATGGGCAAAACTCATTATTTGTGCGTTGTCAGCAATCTGATACCCGTTTTTAATGGGCTTATTACTGCATCTGTATCCATTCCCATTTGTGCATGGATAATGGCGCCGTCAACCAACAACATGATTTGATCAACGATCTGCTCATCAGCTATGCCCGTCAGCAGCGCAATGATTTTCCTGGTGTCGGATTTATGATCGCGGCATATCTCTTTTATTTCGCTTTCAATCTCTTCGGATTTGGCTTCTGCGCTGGCATTAATAAACGCGCAGCCGTGGAACTCTGGTGAAATAAACCATTCATTAAGCGTGGCAGATAACGCGTCAGACGATATCAGACCCGAATCCAGATTGCGGCGCAATGAGGCTTCAAACCAGCTCATCCATATTTCATGCCGATAGCGCAAATAGGCAAGGATAAGCTCGCTTTTACTCGGAAAGTGGCGATAAAACGTCACCTTGGTCACTTTCGCCTCTTTAATCAGCGTATCCACGCCCGTGGCTTTAAAGCCCGTGGAATAAAACAGATCGTGCGCCGTGGTTAATATTTTATCCCTGGCGCTGTTTATTTTCTCGTTGCTTGCGGGTGCTGTTTTCATTTTTTGGCAGCCTCAAAAAGGGTGTTGACAGCGTTATTTTTCAGGCATAGATTAGCGCAAGTAGACAGACCTGTCTACATAAAATCAAACAGAGGTAATCGCCATGAACACACGTCCTCCCTTACCGCCCTTCACCCGTGAAAGCGCCATCGAAAAAGTGAGACTGGCAGAAGATGGCTGGAACAGCCGCGACCCGGCCAACGTCGCGCTGGCCTACACGCTGGATACCCAATGGCGCAACCGCGCAGAGTTCGCGACCAACCGTGAACAGGCCCAGGCGTTTCTGGAGCGGAAATGGAAAAAAGAGCTGGACTATCGTCTGATTAAAGAGCTCTGGGCATTTACGGATAACCGGATCGCGGTGCGCTATGCCTATGAATGGCATGATGATTCCGGCAACTGGTTCCGCTCTTACGGCAACGAAAACTGGGAATTTGAGCCGGACGGGTTGATGAAGCGACGCTTTGCCTGCGTAAACGATATGCCGATAAAAGAATCCGAGCGCCTGTTCCACTGGCCGCTGGGCAGACGCCCGGACGATCACCCTTCGCTGAGCGATCTTGGCTTATAGGATTTGCGCATCACTCCGGGCCACCCCGGAGTGATGAATTTACAGGGCGCCCAGCTGTTTCATCAGCGTCAGGTTATCCTCAATATGCCAGTTCGCCACAATTTTACTGTCATTAATTTCATAGATATCCGTGGCGATAAAATCTATTTTCTGCCCCTGTCCTTTCAGCTTGCCAAATGTCCCGGTGAAAGTGCCGTGAAAATGTAAATGCGAAACCACACGATCGCCTGAAATAATCATTTGCTCAACGTCACAACGCAAATCAGGAACGGCTGTACGAAACGTCCGGGAAGCTAAAATAGCGCCCTCGGGACCTTGCCTACGACCTTCCGGAGGCGTTTTATCAATAAAGTTTACTGCCAGGGCATCACGTGCCAGGGACTCATTGCCCGTATTCCAGAACGAGGCATACTCTCTGGCAACGGCTTCATTCGCCTGTAATTGCGCGTGCGGCAGAGTTTTATCGACAATAAGCTGCTGCGGTTTCACCCACGCCTCCTGCGCAGAATAAGCGGTTGCCGACAGCCCCATAAAAATAAGCGGCATTAAGGCAAAACGAAAATAGGTCGAAGAGTTCATCATTTTTCTCTCAATCATTTATCAGAATAACGGCAAGGTGGGGTAATCGGTATACCCCGTGGCATTGCCCCCAAACAGCGTGGCGGGGTCGCGCACCTGGGCCAGAGGCAGCTGGTGGGGGAAATCCGGTTTGGATGAAATCACTTTACAGGCGGCATCTGGTTTTGATAATTACGCTAAAAGCAGATGCACTTTTCGGAAAAGATGAATAATGGGTAAACTCGAAGACATGGCGTTGCTGGTTGAAGTGGCCGAGGCTGGAGGTCTTTCCGCCGCCGGACGACGCCTGTCGCTTTCCCCTGCCACCATGACGGCCAGGCTAAAGGCGATGGAGGAGCGTTACCAGACGCGCCTGTTTCACCGCTCAACGCGATCCATTACGCTGACCCGCGCCGGGGAAGAGTTTTACCATGCCGCGCTGCGCGTGCTGGAAGAGGTGCATCACGCCGAGTCGCTATTAACGCAAAAAGAAGGCGTGCTCAGCGGCAACATTCGCCTTTCAGCGCCCTCGGACTTTGGCAGACAGTATCTCAGCCCCGCCGTCGTTGAATTTTCCCGCCGCCATCCTGAGGTTAAATTTTTCATCTCGCTAAGAGAACACGTTGAGGACCTGGTCGCTAACCGGCTGGATATGAGCGTGCGTTTCGGCAACCTGCCGGACAGCAGCCTTGTCGTCAGAAATATCCGCCCGAACCATCGGGTGCTGGTTGCCTCCGCGGAGTATCTTAACGAACGCGGTATCCCCTCCACGTTTGCAGATTTAGCCCGACACCGGTGCCTGGCGCTTGAGTCTCAGGGCGTGGTGATGAACGAATGGCGCTTTGAAAAAGAGGGAGAGGAAAGCGTCGTTCAGGTAGAGCCCGCCATGGTGTGCGACGACGGGGCATTGCTTCGTCAGTGGGCGCTCAGCGGCGCGGGCATCGCGGGGAAATCGTGGTGGGACGTAAAAGAGGACGTTGAGACCGGAAGGCTCACGGTGCTGTTTGCTGACAGCTTCACCGGCTTTAGCCGCTACGATCGCAAAGATGTCGGGCTGCAGTTTGTTTATCCGCAGCGCAAGCTGCAGCCGCTCCAGGTCACAGCGTTTAGCCAGTTTTTTCTCGACTGGCTTAAAAAACATTAACAAAAGAAACGGTGATACACTTACTCCACCTGGCAGATTGTCCCCTCCTCACGACGCGGGATAAATCAAACGTGACCAATGCACAATATGGTCACTCGTTGTCAACCCCGGCCCGTCACGCTAAGCTTAAATAATGACTAAAACTATGAATGCACCATCAATACGTGGTCCACTTGACCACTCTGTCAGAGAGCAAATCGTCGAAGCGGCTTTTGAGCACTTCGGTCACTACGGCTATGAAAAAACCACCGTCGCCGAGCTGGCTAAATCCATCGGTTTTTCAAAGTCCTACATTTATAAGTTTTTTGACTCCAAGCAGGCTATCGGCGAGGTGATCTGCGCTAACCGCCTGGAGTTGATTATGTCTGCGGTGCTGTCGGCCATCGAGGGTGCGCCCTCAGCAAGCGAAAAATTACGTCGTCTTTTCAAAGCGCTTACCGAGGCGGGAAGCGAGCTGTTTTTCCGCGACCGTAAGCTGTACGACATTGCCGCCGTCGCCGCCCGCGAGCAGTGGCCTTCAACAGAACGCTATGCTGAAAGCCTGATGAAGCTGATTGAGAGCATCATCATCGAAGGCAGGCAGGCCGGGGAGTTTGAAAGAAAAACCCCGCTGGACGAGGTCACTCAGGCTATCCACATGGTGATGTGTCCTTTTATCAATCCCAACCAGCTGCAGTACAACCTCGAAATGGCCCCCACCGCGGCGGTGCTCCTCTCCTCACTGATTTTGAGAAGCCTGGCCCCCTGAGTTGTGACCATTGACATTTTTGGTCACTAGTCAGAGAATGCGGATACCGTCCTGTTACGTCAAAAAGGTTTCCCATGCTCAGGCTTACTTCAGCCCGCGTTGCCGTTTGTCTTCTGCCGTTTGCCCTGGCGGCATGCGGCGATATTTCCGCGAGTGACGATCCGCGCACAAAGCCACCGCTGGTCCGCTCCGCCTCCGTCGCGCTCGCGAACACAACCGCCCGCACCTTCACGGGCGTGGTGGTCGCCAGAACGCAAAGCGATTTGGGTTTCAGAGTTCAGGGTAAAATCCTTGAACGACTGGTTGATACGGGACAGACCGTCAAACAGGGTCAGCCCTTACTGCGCCTCGATCCTGTTGACCTGAAGTTACAGGCGCAGGCACAGCAGCGCGCGGTGGATGCGGCCCAGGCGCGGGCGAGAAAAGCGACCAGCGACGAGGCGCGTTATCGCGGCCTTGTGGCGTCCGGCGCCGTGTCTGCCTCGGAGTATGATCAGATCAAAGCCGCGGCGGATACGGCCAGGGCCGATCTCAGCGCCGCCCGGGCGCAGTCCAGCGTGGCGCAAAATGCCACGGGCTATGCCGTACTGCTGGCGGATGCGGACGGCGTGGTGATGGAGACGCTCGCCGAACCGGGTCAGGTCGTCAGCGCCGGACAGGTCGTCATCAGGCTTGCCCGGGCGGGACAGCGTGAAGCGCTCGTGCAGCTTCCTGAAACGCTGCGCCCTGCCGTCGGCAGCGAAGCGCAGGCCACGCTGTATGGCAATGAAAAACACCCGGTCACCGCAACGCTGCGCCTGCTGTCCGACTCGGCGGATGCTGCAACCCGCACCTATGAAGCCCGCTACGTGCTGGATGGTCTGCTGGCGAACGCGCCGCTGGGGGCAACCGTCACGCTGAACATTCAGGACAATAAAGCGGAAGGCCAGGTCATGCAGGTTCCGCTGGCATCTCTTTATGATGCCGGAAAAGGTCCCGGCGTCTGGCGCATTTCCGCCCAGCCGGCCAGGGTCGCGTGGACGCCGGTCACGGTGCTGAGCGTGGGTGACGATGCGGTGCAGGTCACGGGCGGCGTGAAGCCCGGGGAGAAGATTGTGGCGTTAGGCGCACATCTGCTGCACGAGGGTGAGGTCGTCAGGCTTGCAGAACAACGCAATGCCGCCCCGGCGGAGAACGCGCCATGAGCGGAAACCGCTTCAACCTGTCAGCGCTGGCCGTTCGCGAACGTTCTATCACGCTGTTTCTGATTGTTCTGGTTACCATAGCCGGAATCTACGCCTTCTTCGGGCTCGGGCGCGCGGAAGATCCGCCCTTCACGGTAAAGCAGATGACGGTGATAACCGTCTGGCCGGGCGCGACCGCGCAGGAGATCCAGGATCAGGTCGCCGAACCGCTGGAAAAGCGCCTGCAGGAACTTAAGTGGTATGACCGTACCGAAACCTATACCCGTCCCGGCATGGCGTTTATCACGCTGTCATTGCAGGACAAAACTCCGCCTGGAGAGGTGCAGGAGGAGTTCTATCAGGCGCGTAAAAAGCTTGGAGATGAATCTCAACGCCTCCCGGCAGGCGTCATCGGCCCGATGATCAATGACGAATTCGCGGATGTCACCTTTGCCCTCTTTGCCCTGAAAGCGAAAGGCGAACCGCAGCGGCAGCTGGTACGCGATGCCGAAGGCCTGCGCCAGCAGCTTCTGCACGTTCCCGGCGTGAAGAAAGTGAACATTATCGGCGAGCAGGCCGAGCGGATTTATATCGCCTTCTCCCATGACCGCCTGGCGACGACAGGACTCTTGCCGCAGGATATTTTTAACGCCCTCAACAGCCAGAACGCGTTAACCGCGGCGGGCTCCATTGAGACGCGTGGCGCACAGATTTTTATCCGCATGGACGGCGCGTTCGATGAACTACAGAAAATCCGCGATACGCCTTTTGTCGCGCAGGGCAAAACAATCAGGCTGTCCGATGTGGCAACGGTGGAGCGCGGCTACGAAGATCCTCCGACGATGCTGATACGCAATCAGCATGAACCCGCCCTTTTGCTGGGCATCGTGATGCGCGAAGGCTGGAACGGCCTGGCGCTGGGGAAAGCGCTGGATGCGGAAGCGGCAAAAATTAATGATAGCCTGCCGCTTGGCATGTCCCTGACCAAAGTCACCGACCAGTCCGTGAACATCCGTTCGTCGGTCGATGAATTCATGATCAAATTCTTCGTTGCCCTGATGGTGGTCATGGTGGTCTGTTTTCTCAGCATGGGCTGGCGCGTTGGGGTGGTCGTTGCAGCGGCGGTACCGCTGACGCTGGCGGTCGTCTTCGTGGTGATGGAAGCCGCGGGAATTAACTTTGACCGCGTGACGCTGGGCTCCCTGATCCTCGCCCTCGGCCTGCTGGTTGACGATGCCATTATCGCCATCGAAATGATGGTGGTTAAAATGGAGGAAGGTTACGACAGAATTAAAGCCTCGGCCTTCGCCTGGAGCCATACCGCCGCGCCGATGCTGGCCGGTACGCTGGTGACGGCCATTGGCTTTATGCCGAATGGTTTTGCCCAGTCGACCGCCGGGGAGTACACCAGCAATATGTTCTGGATTGTCGGTCTCGCCCTCATTGCATCATGGTTTGTCGCGGTGGTGTTCACGCCGTATCTTGGGGTGAAGATCCTGCCGGCTATACCCAAAGTCGAAGGGGGTCATGCTGCCATCTACAACACGCCTCGCTATAACCGTTTTCGCCAGCTGCTTGCCCGCGTTATCGCCGGAAAATGGCGGGTGGCCGGGTCGGTGGTCGCCATTTTCATTCTGGCCGTGCTCGGCATGGGGCTGGTTAAAAAACAGTTCTTCCCGACCTCCGACCGCCCGGAAGTGCTGGTCGAGGTGCAGATGCCCTACGGCACCTCAATTGAGCAAACCAGCGCCGCCACGGCAAAACTAGAGGCGTGGCTGGGCCAGCAGCCTGAAGCCAAAATCGTCACGGCCTACATAGGTCAGGGTTCGCCCCGCTTTTATCTGGCGATGGCGCCTGAACTGCCCGACCCCTCTTTTGCGAAAATCGTGATCCTGACGGACAGCGAGACGTCACGCGAGGCGCTTAAGCGCCGGCTGAGAGAGGCCGTCGCCAACGGCCTTGCGCCCGAAGCGCGCGTGCGGGTGACGCAGCTGGTGTTTGGCCCTTATTCGCCCTTCCCGGTAGCCTGGCGCGTGACGGGGCCGGATGTCGAACAGGTGCACGACATCGCTGACAAGGTGAAAGCCATACTCCAGGCAAGTCCGATGATGAGAACCGTCAACACCGACTGGGGTTCACGCGTTCCCGTCCTGCATTTCACCCTCGATCAAAACCGCCTGCAGGCGACCGGCCTAACCTCCAGCGCCGTTGCCCAGCAGCTTCAGTTCCTGCTGTCAGGCGTGACCGTCACTTCCGTGCGGGAAGATATTCGCTCGGTAGACGTCGTTGCGCGCGCGGCGGGTGAGATCCGTCTTGACCCGGCCAAAATCGAGGGCTTTACCCTGGTCGGCAGTGCAGGACAGCGCGTGCCGCTTTCTCAGATTGGCAAGATTGAAGTCGGTATGGAAGATCCGATCCTGCGCCGTCGCGATCGCACCCCGACCATTACCGTGCGGGGCGATATCGCCGACAATCTTCAGCCACCGGACGTGTCGGTCGCCATCATGAAGCAGCTCCAGCCGATAGTTGATACGCTCCCGGCCGGGTACCGTATCGACATGGCGGGTTCGATTGAGGAGTCGGGCAAAGCCACGCAGGCAATGATTCCGCTGTTCCCGATCATGATTGCCCTGACGCTGCTGATCATCATTTTGCAGGTGCGCTCAATCTCGGCGATGGTGATGGTGTTCTTAACCGCGCCGCTGGGGCTGATTGGCGTGGTGCCGATGCTGTTGATTTTCAACCAGCCGTTTGGCATCAACGCGCTGGTCGGTTTGATCGCCCTTTCCGGCATTCTTATGCGCAACACGCTGATCCTGATCGGTCAAATCGCTCATAACCAGCGGGAGGGTCTCGATCCGTTTCAGGCGGTGGTGGAAGCGACGGTCCAGCGCGCACGCCCGGTGTTACTGACCGCCATGGCCGCCGTGCTGGCATTCATTCCGCTGACGCATTCGGTGTTCTGGGGCACGCTGGCCTATACGCTGATCGGCGGAACGCTGGGAGGAACGCTCATTACGCTTATTTTCCTGCCCGCAATGTATGCCATCTGGTTCCGGATCCGCCCTGCGGAACTGCGCGTGCAGCGCCCTGCAGAAAACGTGTAAACTACCATTAGTAAATAACAGAATTGAGGAAAGCATGGTTGTTAAGCGCTTAAGAAAAGAGGACCGCCGGGTGCAGCTGCTGGAGGTGGCGCGCGGAATCGTTCGTCAGCAAGGCACCGAGGCGCTGACGCTTGGCTATCTTGCCGAACGGGCTAACGTTACCAAGCCTATCCCCTACGATCACTTTGGCGATCGTGAGGGGTTACTGATGGCGCTGTACCAGGACTATAGCGATCGCCAGCTGGCGAAATTCCGCGAGACGCTGGCGGTGGACAGCAAAACGCTGGAGAAGACGATCCGCTTTATCAGCGCCGCCTATATCGACTGCGTGATTACCGCCGGGCCGGAAACCGGGCCGATTGCGGCGGCGCTGTCCGGTTCCCATGCGCTGCAGACGTTTCGTGAGGCATGCGTGGCCGAATGTGCCGACTGCCTGCGCACCGCGCTTTCTCCCTTCGTCGTGCTGAAAGGCGTTCAGGGAGAAGCGGTGCTGACGGCCATCATTGGTGCGGCGGACGCCCTCAGTACCGCCGCGGGTAACGGCGTGCTCGCCCGGAATGTGGCGGAAGATACGCTCAGCGGCGCCATGATTGGCGTGCTGGAGACCTACGTAAATAGCACAAAATGATCGGCAGGGGCGGATTGACAGCTAAGTTACCAATAGTAATATAGGTGTCAATTCCCATCCCTTCGAGGTCGCTATGTCTGCTACAAATACCATTAATAACGCACTGATCGTGACGGCTCACCCTGTCGACAATTCATTATCCCATTCGCTGGCCGCACGCATTGCCGGGAAGCTGCGTGAACAGGGTACGCAGGTGGAGATAGCCAATCTGCATGCTGAAGGGTTTAATCCGGCCATGTCCCGCGCCGATCTTGATTTGTATCACGGCGATCCGAGCGCCCTTCCCGACGATATTCTGCGCGAGCAGCAGCGCGTCGAGCGGGCGGATATGCTGGTGTTTGTCTTCCCCATTTACTGGTGGTCGGTCCCCGCGCTGCTGAAAGGCTGGTTCGATCGCGTGTTAACCCTGAACTGGGCGTATAAGGTGGCCGACGACGGCCGAATTGTGGGCAACTTACGTGACGTTCCCGTCCGCCTGATTGCCACCGCCGGAACCGATACCGGCGGATTCGACAAACACGGCTATTCAACGGCGATTCAGACGCAGATTATTGAAGGGGTATTTGGCTTCTGCGGGCTGAAGAATGTTAAGCTCGACATTCTTTTCCAGGCAGACACGACGACGTCTGCCCAGGTAGAGGATTTCCTGCAGGAGCTTGAGAGCTCAATCAGAGGGTAAAACCACCGTCACCCACTTGCGCCCGGGCGTACCATTTCATCAGCTCCGCGGTGCCGGGCGCGTTTTCAGCCGGTGACCACGGGGCGGTGTCCTGCTCAGCCACGGGCTGGTAGCCGCCGTGTTTGACCTCAAAAATGACGCCGCCTTTATCCAGCGACAGCACGGCATGCCAGGTGCCTGCGTCCATCTCCAGCACCTTGCACTCTTCACCCAACACCACGCGCCGGGTCACGGTACCGCGCTCATCAAAATTCAGCACCAGAAAGCGGCCGCTCAGCGCGGTCAGCAGTTCAAACGTGTGCGGGTGGCGATGGGGACGAACGTAGGTGCCGGGCTCCATCGCGATGGCCAGGCGCTGCACCGGGTCGCTCAGCTCAGGATGTAAATTGCGATGCGCGCGTAAGCGAGGAGAATTTGCGGCCTGCTCGCTCTGTTGCTGCAGGTCACTGAACGTAATTTGTTTCATATACACCTTTATGAATGAGGTCAGCAGACGGCAACCCAGTTGCCGCAGAACGTTATACCATTCAGGACGTCCAATGAGCTATGGCATTTGTGAAACAAAACGCGAGCGTGAGGATGTGCGTGATTGCACTCCAAAGCGCAACATTGAGTAAAACTCACTTTGATTCCCACTATTTATCGTTTTTCAAAAGAGCCCCTCGGAAATACCATCCATTCATCCCTGGGAAAGAAAAAATAAATAATACCAAGCCTGTATGGAGCAACTATGACACTCGATGTTTTATTCCCTGTAATGAATATTATCTCGCCTCATAAATTTAGCGCCCATGCAAATGTGCATGAGTTGATAGCGTTACTTTCAACAGAGAAGGAAATATACCCTACGCATAAAATCATTCATCATGCTGGATATTCCGTCCGGAATATCCAGCATTTATATTTTTAAAATATGTGTCCTATCTTTATCGAGACAAACAATATCCAGAGAGGGAAAAACCGGCGTATGGAGATCAAGCCAGGCCATCAGGCGTTCGATATTCTCTCTTCTGAGCGAATTTTTCGGCCAGACAAAATAGTAGCCATCCCCGGTTGCGATAGCTTCCCTGAAAGGCAGTGCGAGAAGCCCACGCTCAAGCGCTTCAAGCGTAAGACGAAGATCGGCCATAGCAACACCTTGTCCGTTCATGGCGGCACGGCTTCCCTGTTCCAGGGTCTGGGGGCTTTGAGGCGCAGAAGGTGATTTTCACTTTTGAATGCGCGACAGGCCCACTCAATGCTGGTGAAACTTTCGCTCAAATGTCCGGCCAGAACGCGCCCGGCATCGCTGATCTCGACTCTCGGCCCCTGACGCTTAAAGAGCTCGCAGTCGAACCACATTTCAAGCGTCCGGACATGCCTGCTGACCGCGCCAGGCGTAATATTAAGTGCTTCAGCCGCGCGGCAACTTCAAAAGCGCGTAGCGCGTACAGTGGCGGTAAAGACATACATTTCCTTTCGGTGAGGGTTAATCATGCACTTTATTATCGACACGCTTTAGCGGGTTACCCGGTTCCTCGGACGGGAACGTGAGCAGCATTTCCCTCAGCAGAGACTCAAGCTGCGCGCGCTGCGCGTCAGATAAGTTTCTCAGCAGCGCATTTTGCGTTTCCGTATGCACGAACAGCGCCCGTTCAATACGTTCCAGGCCCTGCGGCGTCAGGCTCACGAGCGTGCTGCGCTTGTCATCCGGGTCGGCAATTCGCCTGATAAGCCCCTGCTGTTCAAGATGGTTGACCCGGTTCGTCATCGCCCCTGAGGTAATCAGCAGCGATTTATACAGCTGCGTGGGAGAAAGGCAGTACGGCTCCCCGGCGCGACGCAGGGTGGCGAGCACGTCAAACTCGCCCTCGCGAAAGCCAAACTGCGCCATGACCTGCGCATGCGTTTTTCCCAGATGCTTCATCAGCCTGAGCAGTCGGCCAAAAATTTTCATCGACGAGGCGTCAAGCTCCGGCATGGCGCTGCGCCACTGGTCGACGACGAAGTCTACATGGTCTTTCATTTTCCTCCCGAGAGGCGTGGGTATTTATCCTGTTGTGCGGTACATCTTACGCAAAAACACACTTTATCTTAACGTTAAGATAAATGCTCGTGACGATTTGCCCGGGCCCTTCACAACCTAAAAGGATTTCATCTTGAAACGCACGCCACCTGTACTCTTCGCCATTATCGCGTTTATCGTCGGGCTGAACCTGCGCCCTATTCTGGCTTCTGTCGGACCGTTGTTTCCCGTGCTGCAGCGCGAGGCGGGGCTAACGGCTACGCAGTTTAGCCTGCTGACCACCCTGCCCGTGGCGATGATGGGACTGGCCGCCCTGTGTGGCCCCCGGCTTTTAGCCGGAGTCGGTGCCATCCGCGGCATTATGCTCGGGCTCTTCATCCTGCTTGTGGCCTGTTTCCTGCGCGGCTTTAGCGCCTCACCGGAGAGCCTTATGGGCACCGCGTTGCTGGGCGGAGCCAGCATAGGCATGATCCAGGCGTTAATGCCCGCCCTGATAAAAAAGGAGTATACGCAAACGGCCAGCACGATAATGTCGCTATTCAGCACGGGCATTATGGCCGGGGCAGCAGTTGCCGCCGCGAGCGCCGAGCCGTTGTTTTCATGGCTCACGCTGAAGCCCGCGCTGGCAGCGGCTGGGCTGTTAGCGCTGCTGGCGCTGATACTGTGGTTAACCCTGGTCAAGCATCCACAAGAAGAACAAGCCGCACGCGAAACCGTGACGCTCTCTTCCTCCCGCACCGGGCTGCTGTTGCTCTTTTTCGGCGTAGGAACAGGAGCCTACACGCTGGTACTGGCCTGGCTGCCCCCGCTCTATATTCAGGCAGGCTGGTCTGCTCGCAGCAGCGGCTACATGCTGGCCTGGCTGACGTTAACCGAGGTTGCCGCCGGGTTTGCCGTCTCCGCGCTGATCGGTAAATTTCCCGACCGTCGAGTGCCGCTGCTCGCTGTGCTTTCGCTGCTGCTGGCAGGATTACTGTGTCTGGTCTTTTCGCCGGGCACGACGCCGATATTGTCCACGCTGCTCCTCGGCATCGGGATTGGCACCCTCTTTCCGCTGTCGCTTATCGTCACGTTCGATCACGCCCGCACGCCCGCTGAGGCCGGGAAACTTCTCGCCAGAGTACAGGGAGGTGGCTATACGATTGCCGCGCTGATGCCGCTAATTGCGGGGATCGTTCGTGACAGTTCGCTTTCATTAACCAGCGCATGGCTGGTGATGAGCGCGGGCGTGGTGGTGCTGATGGTCATCGCGCTGAGATTTAAACCCGTCGAGAACGTGCACGTGCGGTGAAAGCGGTACCTAATTTGAGAATCTAACTATACTTCTGAAGCTTCAGCCAGTTAAGGAGGGGGATTTGTCGCAGTCGTTACCGGGAATTGATGTCTTGTTTGTCGCCGGGTTCGGGCCCATTTCGCGGGATACGGAGTCCAGCACCGCGTTTTATGTCCAGACGCTCGGCCTTCCGCTGAAGCCGATGGAGGGCAATACCGATTACCTGCTCGTTGAAGAGGGCCAGCTAGAAGGCGTTAAGCATTTTGCCGTCTGGCCACTCTCTCAGGCGGCAGCCTCCTGTTTTGGCGAAACGCAATGGCCTGCTGAGCACTCGATACCGCAGGGATGGATTGAATATGAGGTACATGACCTGGATTCAGCTACCCGCATTCTGCGTGAAAAAGGCTATCACCTGCTGGTGGCCAACCGGACCGAACCGTGGGGCCAAACCGTTACCCGCCTGCTCAGCCCGGAGGGCCTGTTGACCGGACTGACGATCACGCCATGGCTACGGGGATAAAAGGAAGTTGTCTGCAGTGTGTTTCCACGGTGAATAACGGCGATTTATCCACAGCTGACCGTATTTGATATCGAGTCAGTAATCATTTAAATATTCAATATGGCCTCCCTCAGGTGGCCCAAAGTTAAATATCAACCCTTATGTTAAATTATCAAAAATTACCAAATCTGGCAGTTGATACCTATTTTTATGAATTTTAAAATTCTCCTGCAACGCATTTATTAATTTGTTTTAGGGAAATAAAAATGACAAGAAATATTGTTGCGGGAATGATGATGGCCGCGTTTTCAGGGGCAGTATATGCAGGACCAGCACAGGTCTTACCGGATTTTTCACCGGAAAGTTTATCGGTTTCAGCCTCTGCCGGGATGCTGAGCGGAAAATCCCACGAAATGGTTTACGACGAAGTCACAGGAAGAAAAATTAGCCAGCTGGACTGGAAAATAAAAAATGTCGCTATTCTCAAAGGCGATATTTCCTGGGATGCGTACTCATTTTTGACCCTGAACGCCCGCGGCTGGACGTCCCTTGCATCAGGCTCAGGTCAAATGGATGACTATGACTGGATGGATGAGAAACAGTCCTCCTGGACAGACCATTCAAGCCATCCTGCGACGAACGTTAATTATGCCAATGAATACGATCTCAACGTAAAAGGCTGGATCTTCCAGAGCGATAACTACAAAGCGGGTGTCACCGCAGGTTATCAGGAAACCCGCTTTAGCTGGACGGCAACCGGCGGCTCTTACAATTATGAGAACGGTGCCTACCAGGGCAGCTTCCCGGCGGGCGAACGCGGTATTGGTTACAGTCAGCGTTTCTCCATGCCGTATATAGGCCTTGCAGGACAGTACCGTTTTAATGATTTTGAGTTTAATGCCCTGTTTAAATTCAGTGACTGGGTTCGTGCGCATGATAACGACGAGCACTACATGCGCGATCTCACCTTCCGCGAGAAAGTATCGGATTCCCGCTATTATGGCGCATCCGTGGATGCCGGATATTATGTGACGCCGCACGCCAGGGTTTTTGCTGAATTTACCTATAGCAGTTACGAAGAAGGTAAAGGCGGAACGCAGATTATTGATACCCGTACCGGGCAGTCCGGCTCTATTGACGGGGATGCTGCGGGTATCTCTAACCACAACTATACCGTTACAGCGGGTTTGCAATATCGCTTCTGATTCAGGGGAAGCCCCGCCCTCAACGTTCTAACCGTGTTTTGCCGGGTGGCGCTGCGCTTACCCGGCCTACATTTCGCAACGATATCAATTTGCAGGTTCGGGTAGATCAATAATAACCAGAGTGCCAACGCTACCGGTTTCCACCGTATGGGGAACGCCCGCTTTGGCGATATAAAGCTCGCCCGCGCTTACAGAAATATTTTTACCGTTAACACTCAGTTCCAGGCGTCCGTCAATGACCAGTAACCCCTCGTCATACTCATGCACCTCTTCAGCGACCGATCGCTCATCCATTCGTAAAATTTTGAGATTTGCCTCCCCAATGTTGCCTAATACGCGGGAGCGCCAGGCCTCATTTAATGTATTTGCTTCAGTCTTTAGATCGTAAAGCGACATAAGGTTGTTCCCTTTCACACTCGGAGGGTGCATTTATGCCATATAAAATCTCTTTCGCTATATAACAAATAGGGGAAAACAAGTCGAAAAAAAGACTAAAGAAAGACCCTCTGGTCTGCTTAAAACGAAGAGGCTTTGCTTTCCAGTGCCGTACGAATCGCCGCGTCCATTTTCTCGGGCCTGGTCATCGGTGCAAAACGCTTTAGGGGTTTACCGTCGCGGCCAATCAGGAACTTGGTAAAATTCCACTTAATCCGACCGCCCAGCACGCCGGGCAATGCGTTTTTCAGATAATGAAACAGCGGATGCGCTGCCGCGCCGTTTACCTCTACTTTCTCGAACATCGGGAAACTGACGCCGTAGTTAACGTAACAGGTCTTTGAGATGTCATCGGCACCGCCGGGTTCCTGTTTGCCAAACTGATTGCAGGGGAAGCCCAGCACCACCAATCCTTGCGCGGCATATTTTTTGTACAGCGCCTCAAGACCCGCATACTGGGGCGTAAAGCCGCACTGGCTGGCCGTATTCACGACCAAAACCACCTTACCCGCATAGTCGGCCATTGAGATCGGGCGGCCATCAAGGCGGGTGGCTGTAAATTGGTAAAAGCGCGTCATCTATGGGGTCCCTGTTCTGCTAAATCGAAAAGCGAATGCTCTCTACACCGCCGACTTCGGTCGTAAATTTTCATCAAACGTCAGCCGCTTGCGGTCAGGCTCAGCCTCGCGCAGCGGCTCGACCTGATGCATGGTCAGCTTACAGCGCTCCACCAGCACCTGATACTCCCGCGTGCCCTGCTGCTTCCAGACCCGCTCCTGTTCGCTCAGCTCGCGGATCGCTTTGGCCGGGCTGCCGATGATCAAATGGTTGGCGGGCATCTCCGCTTTCGCCTTCACGAACGCCGCCGCGCCGACGATGCTGTTTTCACCAATCACCGCGCCGTCCATCACCACCGCGTTCATGCCCACCAGCGCGTTGCGGCGGATAATGCAGCCGTGGAGAATGGCGCTGTGGCCGATGTGCCCGTCCTCTTCCACCACCGTATCCTGCTCCGGGAACCCGTGCATGACGCAGTTATCCTGAATGTTGGCGCCGTCTTTCACCACAATGCGGCCAAAATCGCCGCGCAGGCTGGCGTTAGGGCCGACATAAACGCCTTTGCCCAGAATCACGTCGCCAATCAGCACCGCCGTTGGGTGAACGTAGCTCTCGTCCGGCACCACCGGCGTCAGGCCGTCAATTTGATAAACTGGCATCTTCCCTCCTTATGCGCTCGTAAGACCGCCAAAGCGTTGATAGTAGAGCGTGCCGGGCACGGGTAGTTCACCCACGGAGGTTTCGCCCTTCTCGCTGACGAACGCCAGCGCCCCCGGCGCGACACGCTGATAGATATTAATGCAAAGCTGTCGGGCGCTTTGTCCCGCCCAGTGCGCGGGCAGCAATTCTTCCGGCAGCAGCGGATCCTTCAGCACCACGCGACGATAAAAGTGAATCAGCAGCAGCTGGATCTGGAAGCAGCGTTCCGGCGTCATCTCTTCGGGCGCGGCCTCTTTCAGCAGCGGCAGCAGCGCCCGGAACGAATTGATAAACGACTCGTACATCGCGTTTTGCTCGGTCAGCTGCCAGCACTCTTCCACCCTTGAGCGCAGCGCGGCGCGGGAGAGCGCCAGCGGCGAGTGGGCTTCAAAAAAAATCACGTTTTCCGCCACGCCCGCATCATGCAGTAGCGATTGTACATCTGCCAGATGCTGCGACGGCGAGGCCATCAGGCTCGGCGCCAGCGTGCCAAACCCCTGCCAGATCAGCTGCTTTTTGACGTCGGCAAGGGTGGTTTTGTCCAGCCCCTCGGAGAGCAGCAGCAGCCATTTGCCGTCCCAGGCGGGCAGTTCGGCGCGGTAGATCTTATTCTCCGCGCGACGGGTCAGGCGCAGCCCTTTGTCGCTCAGGCGGTAAAAGCTGCGGCGCCCGATGCGCGAGACGTCCAGCCAGCCCTCTTTGTTGAGGCGAAACAGCGCGGTGCGCACGAAGCGCTCGCCAAACCCCATGCCTTCCAGCAGGGCGGCGAGGCTGCCGAGCCAGATCTCACCGCCGCGATGGGAAAGCGCGTCACCGTACAGCGAGGAGATAAGCGACGTACCGCTAACGGGAACCGAGCTGACCGCGTGCTGGATAAAGGCGTCGAGTTTATTCATGTGATTCATTCTGTTGTGTTTTTTGGTCTGGATGAATCATAGCATATTCCCCTCACCCTGACCCTCTCCCCAAAGGGGAGAGGGGAAAAGGCCACACCGAGCAGTCCCTTCGCCCTTTGTGAGAGGTAGTTGATTTAACCGTTAGCCGCAACTTTACGCAAATCAAACACACGGCAGGCTTTGCCCTCCGAGCGCGGGATGCTGCCGCAGTTGACAATCATCACGTCGGTGGAAATCCCGACCATCGACTTAATGCGGTGGCGCAGCTGGTGGCATACCTGACAACGCTGCTCGTGCGTCAGCGTCAGGCTGCTCTCTTTCAGCTCCACCTTCACGGAAAGCGAATCAAGATGTCCGCGGCGGTTCACCTCCAGCTGGTAGTGCGGAGAAAGGTGTTCAAACTTCACAATCTCCTCTTCCAGCTGCGACGGGAAGACGTTAACGCCGCGGATGATCAGCATATCGTCGCTGCGGCCGCTGATGCGGTCCATGCGGCGCATGGTGCGGGCGGTGCCGGGCAGGAGACGCGTCAGGTCGCGGGTGCGGTAGCGGATCACCGGCAGCGCCTCTTTGGTCAGCGTGGTGAACAGCAGTTCACCCTGCTCGCCGTCGTTCAGCGGCGTGCCGTCATTCGGGTTGACGATCTCCGGGTAGAAGTGGTCTTCCCAGATGGTCGGGCCGTCGGCGGTTTCAATACACTCCATCGCCACGCCCGGTCCCATCACCTCGGAGAGGCCATAAATGTCCAGCGCCGTAATGCCTAAGCGCTTTTCAATTTCGCGGCGCATGGCCTGCGTCCACGGCTCGGCGCCGAATACGCCCACGCGCAGGGAGCAGGTGCTGGCATCGCCGCCCATCTGACGCTCCAGCTCCTCAATCAGGTTGAGGCAGTAAGAGGGCGTCACCATGATCATGTCCGGCTGAAAATCACGGATCAGCTGCGCCTGTTTCTCGGTCTGGCCGCCGGACATCGGGATCACCGTCGCGCCTAAGCGCTCGGCGCCGTAGTGCGCCCCCAGCCCGCCGGTAAACAGGCCGTAGCCATACGCCACGTGAATTTTATCCTTCGCGCTGCCGCCCGCGGCGCGCAGGGAGCGGGCCACCAGGTTGGCCCAGTTGTCGATGTCGCCCTGCGTGTAGCCGACAACCGTCGGTTTGCCGGTGGTGCCGGAGGACGCGTGAATCCGCACCACCTGCTCCATCGGCACGGCGAAGGTATCGAACGGATAGTTATCCCGCAGGTCCTGCTTGGTGGTGCACGGGAACTTACGGATATCCGCCAGCTCGTTGAAATCGTCAGGATGAACGCCCGCGGCGTCGAACTTGCGTTTGTACATCGGCACGTTGCTGTAGGCGTGATGCAGCGTCCATTTCAGACGCTCAGTTTGCAGCGCCTGCAATTCGTCAAGAGAGGCCGTTTCAATCGGATCAAGCTTTGTTGTATTTGTCATTGTAGGGTACTCACATTGTTTTTATGCTCAAACACGCTCAAGGATCATGGCAATGCCCTGACCCACACCGATGCACATCGTACACAGCGCGTAGCGCCCGCCGCGTCGGTGCAGTTCGTTGCTCGCGGCCAGCGCCAGCCTGGCACCGCTCATGCCCAGCGGATGGCCCAGCGCAATCGCGCCACCGTTCGGGTTAACGTGCGCGGCGTCGTCCGGCAGGCCCAGCTGACGCAGCACGCCCAGCGCCTGTGCGGCGAAGGCTTCGTTCAGTTCGATGACGTCCATATCGTTTATGCTGAGTCCTGCACGCTCGAGCACCCTGCGGGTGGCAGGCACCGGGCCAAGCCCCATCAGGCGTGGCTCAACGCCCGCCGTTGCCATCACCACGATCCGCGTGCGCGGCATTAACCCCTGCGCCAGCGCCACCTTCTCGCTGGCGATGATTAACGCCGCCGCGCCGTCGTTAACGCCGGAGGCATTCCCCGCCGTCACCACCCCGTTCTTGCGAAACGGCGTTTTCAGACCGGCAAGCTGTTCGAGCGTGGTGTCCGCGCGCGGATGTTCATCCACGCTGAATTCCGTGACCGCCCCTTTTTTGCCCGGGATCTGCACCGGCACGATCTCCTGCGCCAGAATGCCGTTCTGCTGCGCCTGCGCGGTGCGCTGCTGGCTGCGCAGCGCGAACGCGTCCTGATCGGCGCGGCTGATATTTAACAATTCAGCTACATTCTCTGCCGTTTCCGGCATACTGTCAGTTCCGAATTGCTGATGCATGAGCGGATTCACAAATCGCCAGCCGATGGTGGTATCGAAGATCTCCGCCTGGCGCTGGAACGCCGCGGTGGCTTTGCCCATCACAAACGGCGCGCGGGACATCGACTCCACGCCGCCTGCGATCAGCAGGTCACCATCGCCCGCCTTAATGGCGCGGGCGGCAAAGCCAATCGCGTCCAGCCCTGATCCGCACAGGCGGTTAATGGTGGTCCCGGACACCGTCTGCGGCAGCCTGGCCAGCAGGGACGACATGCGCGCCACGTTGCGGTTGTCTTCCCCCGCCTGGTTGGCGCAGCCGAATATCACGTCGTCAATCCGCTCCAGGTCGAGCTGCGGGTAGCGGGCCAGCAGCGCGCGCAGCGGCACGGCGCCGAGATCGTCCGTTCGCACGGCGGAAAGCGCGCCGCCGTAGCGCCCAACAGGCGTTCGCACGCCATCACAAATAAATGCGTCACGCATCAGGCCTCTCCTGTCACGCTGCCGCCGATGCGGTGAGATTTTCCGCGAAAAAGGGCAACGGTTTTCTGTTGTTGATTCTGAATTTCAATGTCGTAGACGCCGGTCAGCTTGCCCTGATGCTTCACCCGCGCGGTGGCGGTGAGCGTGTCCCCGGCAAAGCCCGGACGCAGAAAATCAATCGAGCAGCCGGAGGCTACCGCCGCCAGCCCCTGGCTGTTGCAGGCGTAGGCAAAGGCGGTGTCCGCCAGCGAAAACAGCTGGCCGCCGTGGCAGGTTTTGTGGCCATTAAGCATCTGCGGGGTGATGGTCATGGTCACCACCGCGTAGCCGTCGTCCATCTCGACAATGTCCATCCCCATCGCCTGCGCGCAGGCGTCGTTTTCGTACATGGTGCGGGCGTTATGCCAGGCGTTATGACTCATAGCTACTCTCCAGAAGCGCGCGCTGGCGCAGCAGTGAACAGGGGCGATAGCGCTCTTCGCCGTAATGACGCTGCAGGTTCTCCAGCAGCGTCAGCAGGCGCTGCCAGCCCAGACGCTCGCCCCAGGCGATCGGGCCGCTCGGGTAGTTGACGCCCAGACGCATGGCGGTGTCGATGTCCTTCTCGCTGGCGACCCCCTTTTGCAAGGCATCCAGCGCCTCGTTGGCAATCATCGCCAGCGTGCGCCAGACCAGCAGGCCGGGATAATCGGCAATTTGCACCACCCGGTGCCCCTGCTGCTGCAGATAGCGGATGGCTTTTTGCGTCGCGGTATGCGGGTTGCTGGCGGCAGCGGCAACTACCGCCACGTCGCGCTCAACGCGGTCCACCACCACCACCGGCCCGTTGAGCCGCAGCGCCAGCGCCTGAGCGGTTTCACCCTGCGTTTCAACCAGATACACGTCATCAATTTCTGTGACACCGTCACGTCTTTTTTCCACGCGCATCGGGCTATAGCTGTCGTTCACCGACTCAATCCACTGCACTTCAGGTTTGTCCCCCTGCCAGTCGTAGACCCCCTTCCCGCTCTTTTTGCCCAGCCTTCCAGCCAGCACCAGCTCCTGCTGCACCAGCGAGGGGAGAAAACGACGCTCCTGCCAGAAGGCGTTAAACACCGAGCAGGTCACCGCAAAGTTCACGTCCTGACCAATCATGTCGGTCAGCTCCAGCGGCCCCATCGGGAAGCCGCCGCCTTCGCGCAGGGCAGCGTCAATCACCTCCGGCGGAGCGACCTGCTCTTCCAGCGCGCGCCAGGCTTCGGAATAGAACGGGCGGGCGACGCGGTTGACGATAAACCCCGGCGTTGACTGGCAGCGAACGGGCTGTTTGCCCCAGTTCAGCGCCAGCTCGCACAGCGCGTCGGCCACCTCCGGAGAGGTCGCCAGCCCGCTAACCACCTCCACAAGCTTCATCACCGGCGCCGGGTTAAAGAAATGCAGCCCTGCGACGCGCTCCGGATGGTGCACGTCCGCCGCAATCGCCGTGACGGAGATGGAAGACGTGTTGCTGGTCAGCACCGTCTGCGGCGGGCAGATCTCAGCCAGCCGCGCAAACAGCGCCTTTTTGACCTCCAGCCGCTCGGAGGCCGCTTCGATGATCAGATCGGCCCCGGCGAGCGCCTCAATATCCGTGACCGGAATCAGCCGGGCGAGGATCTGACTCCCGGCATCGGCGGAGAGCTTCCCGCGCGTCACCCGCGAGGCCAGCCGCTGGCGGATCCCGTCGATGGCGCGTGAAACCGCATCGCCGGCGATGTCGTAAATCAGAACCTGATGACCGTGGCTGGCGGCAACTTCGGCAATTCCGGCCCCCATCGTGCCGCTGCCGATCACGGCGACCGTGCGTATGTTCAGCATCTTATTTCCCCGTAAAGTGCGGCGCGCGCTTCGCCAGGAAGGCGCTGACGCCCTCACGGTAATCGTCGCTGCGCCCGGCCAGACGCTGATAGTCACGCTCCAGATCGAGCTGGGCGTCCAGGGTGTTGGTTTCCGCGGCGTTAATGGCCTGCTTGATCAGCCCCAGCCCGAAGGTCGGCTGAGAGGCAAAGTGCAGCGCCATCTGCTGCGCGGTGGTGGAGAGCTGGTCGTCATCGACCACCTGCCAGATCATGCCCCACGCCTGCGCCTGCTCGGCGCTGAGCTTGTCCCCGAGCAGCGCCAGCCCCATGGCGCGGGCGCGTCCGGCCACGCGCGGCAGCAGCCAGGTGCCGCCGCAGTCCGGGACCAGGCCAAGCTTGCTGAAGGCCATCACAAAGCTGGCGGAACGCGCGGCAATCACCATGTCGCAGCCGAGCGCCAGGGTCGCACCCGCGCCCGCCGCCACGCCGTTGACCGCGCAGATAACCGGCTTCGGCAGCTTTGCCAGGCGGCGCACCAGCGGGTTGTAAAAGGTCTCCACGGACATCCCCAGATCCGGCGCCGGGCCGTTGGGGTCGACGTTGCGGTCGTTCAGATCCTGACCGGCGCAAAAGCCGCGTCCTGCCCCGGTGAGCAGCAGGCAGCGAACGGTGTCGTCGCGTTCGGCCTGCTTCAGGCACTCGGCAAGCTGCTGGTGCATCACGTCGTTAAAGCTGTTCAGACGCTCCGGACGGTTCAGCGTAATGGTCATTACGCCCTGTTCTACATGGGTGAGAATAAATTCCACAATTAGCGTCCTTTAAAGTCGGGGATGCGTTTTTGCAAGAAGGCGTCGATGCCTTCCCGGCGGTCTTCGGTAGCGGAAAGCAGGGTAAACAGCTGGCGCTCCTGCGCCAGACCGGCCTGGAGCGGCACCTCCTGCGACTGGCGCAGCGCCTGTTTCGCCGCCTGCAGCGCCAGCGGCGAGTGGCGCGCCATGAGTGCCGCCTGCTTCAGGGCATACTCCAGCGTTAGCGCTGCCGGGAAAACATCGCTCACCAGACCGGCGCCCAGCGCCTGCTGCGCGGTAATGCTCTCTCCGGTCAGCACCATCCTGCTGGCGAGCGATTTACCGACGCTGCGGATAAGACGCTGGGTGCCGCCCGCGCCGGGCATAATGCCGAGCGTGATTTCCGGCAGGCCAAAGCGGGCGTTATCGCCAGCAACGACCACGTCGCACAGCAGCGCCAGCTCGCAGCCCGCGCCGAGCGCGAAGCCGTTAACGGCGGCGATCAGCGGTTTATTGAACGCGTTAATGCGCGCCCACAGCTGCGGACGGATATCGTTCAGGGTGGCGGGCAGGTCTTTCTCCGCCATTTCGCTGAGATCGGCCCCGGCGGCAAAGCAGCGCTCGCTGCCGTAAATCACGCAGACGGCGATGTCGGCATCCACAGCAGCGGCCTCAAGCTGTTCCGCAAGCTGAGTCAACAGCGCGTTGTTGAGGGCGTTGCGCGCCGCCGGACGGTTGAGCGTCAGCTGCAGCACGCGGCCATGACGGGTAACAATCAGCTCGCTCATGCCATCCCCTTCGCGTCAAAGTCGACGATCACGTCGGCGGTGAGCGGCAGCGACTGGCAGCTCAGCACATACCCGGCGGCCAGCTCGTCAGGCTCCAGGCTGTAGTTGGTCGCCATGTCCACCTTCCCGCGCAGCACTTTGCATTTACAGGTGGCGCACACGCCGCCCTTGCAGGCATACGGCAGATCCGCCCCCTGGCGAAGCGCGGCGTCGAGGATGCTTTCGTCGTCCGCCGTGAGGGTAATTTCACGGTCGCGCCCGTCCTGACGCACGGTCACCTTCTGTCCTTGTGCCTGCACGTGCACCGCGCGCTTAACGGTGATGCCGGAGGTGTTGAAGCGCTCAAGATGGATGGCTTTTTCGGGCATCCCCAGCGCCTTCAGCGTGGCTTCGGCGTCGTCCATCATCGCCGACGGGCCGCAGATAAAGGCCTCGTCGTACTGGCGGAAGTCGATCAGGGTTTTCGCCAGCGCCTGCAGTTTTTCCCCGTCGATGCGGCCGTAGAGCAGATCGCTGTCCAGCCGCTCCTGGCTGAAGATGGAGACCAGCTGCAGGCGCTGCGGGTATTTGTCCTTCAGGTCCGCCAGCGCCTGGCGGAACATCATGCTCTGGCTGCTGCGGTTACCGTAGATCAGGGTGAAATGGCTGTTGGGTTCTGTCGCCAGCGTAGCGGAGAGAATCGCCAGCATCGGGGTGATGCCGGAACCTGCGGCAATCGCCAGGTAGTGGCCTTCACGTTCGGCCTGGGGCTGGTAGCCAAACTGCCCCTGAGGAACCATCACCTCCAGCGCCATGCCCGGTTTGATCTCGTCCCGTGCATAGCGGGAGAAGCGCCCGCCGTCGATGGCTTTGACCGCCACGCTGATCTCGCCCGGCGCGGCGCTGCGGCAGATGGAGTAGCAGCGGCGCAGCTCGTCTTCGCCCAGCTTCGTTTTTAACGTCAGGTGCTGGCCGGGACGGAAGCGGTAGGCGTCCTGCAACGGCTGCGGCACCGCAAAGGTGATGGTCACCGCGTCGCGGGTTTCGGGTTCCACTTTTGCCACTGTTAATGAATGAAACGTTGTCATGGCAGCCTCAAATGCATTTGAAATAGTCGAAGGGCTCGCGGCAGGTATTGCAGCGGTAGAGCGCTTTGCAGGCCGTCGAACCAAATTCACTGATTAGCGCGGTGTTGGTGCTGGCGCAGCGCGGGCAGCTCACCGCCAAAGGCGCGTGCGCGTGGCAGCTATGCCCCACGGGCGGGCTGATGCCGTAAGCCTGCAGGCGTTCGCGCGCGTCGGCGGTCATCCAGTCGGTGGTCCAGGCGGGCTCAAGCTGGAGCACGATGTGCACCGGGGTAAAGCCGTGCGCAGTCATCGCATCGCGGATCGCCCCCAGCAGGTGTTCGGTTGCCGGGCATCCCGAGTAGGTTGGCGTGAAGCCGATGACCCAGCCTTCCCCCTGCGCCTTCACGCTGCGCACCATGCCGAGATCGGTGATGGTTAACACCGGCACTTCCGGGTCCGGGATCTGGCTCAGCAGCGCCCAGATCTGCGGGATTTGCGCGGGCTCGATGTCGACGAGGCGTTGCATAGCCTTCTCCTTTACCACTGCTGACCGGGATAGGCGCGCTGGAGGTACTGCATTTCAGCGAGCATCGGGCCCAGATGTTCGGTATGCAGCCCCCGCTTGCCCCCGGTGCGGTAGGCCACCTCTGCGGGGACCTGCAGGCAGGCTTCATTCAGACCGGCATACACTTCGCTTTCCCACGGCTGGCGCAGGAGGCGCGGATCGACCGCCACGCCGGAATCCACCAGCGCCAGCTCGACGTCATCCGCCTCAAACAGTTCAGCCGTAAAGCGCCACAGATTGTCGATGGCCTGCTGCATCTTTTGCGCGGAGGTTTCGGTGCCGTCGCCCAGGCGCACCAGCCAGCCCCGGCTGAAGCGCAGGTGGTAGCGCGCCTCTTTAATCGCTTTCGCGGCGATGGCGGCAAGCTGGGCGTCGCGGCTTTGGGCCAGGCGTTCGTACAGCGCCACGTTCCACGCATCCATCAGGTACTGACGGGCAAGGGTGTCGGCGAAGCTGCCGTTCGGCTGCTCCACCAGCAGGACGTTGCGGAACTGACGCTCGTCGCGGCCAAAGGCCAGCGTGTCTTCATCGCCCTGGCCTTCCATCTCCGCGGCATAGGCCAGGAAATTGCGCGCCTGGCCCAGCAGGTCGAGACCGATGTTGGCGAGCGCGAGGTCGATTTCCAGCTCCGGCGCGTGGCCGCACCAGGCGCCGAGGCGCTGGGAGAGCACCAGACCGTTGTCGCCCAGACGCAGGGCATAGGCAGTCACTGAATTCATTCTTTGCCTCACATATGCTCGATGCCGTCGGGGATGGTGTAGAACGTCGGATGGCGGTAAACCTTGCTTTCCGCCGGGTCGAAGAACTCACCGCTCTCTTCCGGCTGGGAGGCGACAATCTCGCTCGCCTTCACCACCCAGATCGAACACCCTTCGCTGCGGCGGGTGTAGGCATCGCGCGCATTTTCCAGCGCCATGCGATCGTCGGCGGCATGAAGACTGCCCACGTGACGGTGGGACAGCCCCTGTTTGCTGCGTACGAACACTTCGTACAGCGGCCAGTAGACATTGCTCATGGTTATTTCCTCTTATGCGGCCTGACGGGCGCGTTGTTTTTCCGCGTGCGCCAGGGCGGCTTCGCGCACCCATGCGCCCTCTTCCCAGGCCTTACGCTTCGCGGCCAGGCGTTCGTGGTTGCAGATGCCGCGCCCGTTAATGACCTCTTCAAATTCCTGCCAGTCGATCTCGCCGAAGCGGTAGTGGCCGCTCTCTTCGTCAAAGCGCAGATCGGGATCCGGCACCGTCATGCCCAGCATTTCCACCTGCGGTACCGTGTTGTCGACAAAGCGCTGGCGCAGCTCGTCGTTGCCGAAGCGTTTAATTTTCCAGGCCAGGCTGCGGGCGCTGTTCGGCGAGTTGTCGTCGTTCGGCCCGAACATCATCAGCGCTGGCCACCAGAAGCGGTTGATGGCGTCCTGCAGCATCTGCCGCTGGGATTCACTGCCCTGCGCCAGCGCCATGCAGGCTTCAAACCCCTGACGCTGGTGGAAGCTCTCTTCTTTACAGATTTTCACCATCGCACGGGCATACGGGCCGTAGGAGGTGCGGCACAGCGCCACCTGGTTGACGATAGCGGCCCCGTCCACCAGCCAGCCAATCACGCCGATATCGGCCCAGCTCAGGGTCGGATAGTTGAAGATGGAGGAGTATTTCATCCTGCCGTCGAGCATCTTCTGGTAGATGTCTTCCCGCGCGCAGCCCAGCGTTTCCGCCGCGCTGTAGAGGTAGAGCCCGTGTCCGGCCTCGTCCTGCACCTTCGCCAGCAGGATCGCTTTTCGGCGCAGCGTCGGGGCGCGGGCGATCCAGTTTCCTTCCGGCAGCATGCCGACAATTTCAGAGTGCGCATGCTGACCAATCTGGCGGATCAACGTCTTACGGTAGGCGTCAGGCATCCAGTCCTGAGGCTCAATCGCCGTCTCCTGCGCTATGCGCTGCTCAAACCGTTGTTCTTGCGTCACGTCATCACCTTTATGATTCGTTAGTTTGCAAATTAAAGCGAAATTGTGAATCACTTTGTTTTTTAAAAGTTACACAAAGGTTAAATATAACCCCAAGAATTGTTTCCTTGTTTTGTGATGTTGCTCGCAAGGCTTTTATTTCAGACCTCTGAACGGGCGCTTTCTAACGAGGAGATCCATAAGACTGGATCACAATGTTAACAATTCATTAAAACTCAGCTTGATTTTTATGATTCACGATTAAACTATTAATAGTGAAATTACGTAACATTTGGAGATAAGCGATGCAGCAGTTAGCCAGCTTCGTGTCCGGTACCTGGCAGTCTGGCCGGGGCCGCGAACGCACTATTCATCACGCCATCAGTGGCGAAGCGCTGTGGAGCGTGACCAGCGAAGGGCTGGATATGGCGGCCGCCCGTCGGTATGCGATTGAGCGCGGCGGTGAAGCGCTTCACGGGATGACCTTTATTGAACGTGCCGCCATGCTGAAGGCGTTAGCAAAGCACCTGCTCAGCGAGAAAGAGACGTTTTATGCTCTGTCTGCCCAGACCGGGGCGACGAAGGCGGACAGCTGGGTCGATATCGAAGGCGGGATCGGCACCCTGTTCACATACGCCAGCCTTGGCAGCCGCGAGCTGCCTGACGATACCGTGTGGCCGGAAGATGAGTTAATCCCGCTGTCGAAAGAAGGCGGCTTTGCGGCGCGCCACGTTCTGACCTCGAAATCCGGCGTGGCGGTACACATCAACGCCTTCAACTTCCCCTGCTGGGGGATGCTGGAAAAGCTGGCGCCGACCTGGCTTGCCGGTATGCCCGCCATCATCAAACCCGCTACCGCTACCGCGCAGGTGACGCAGGCGATGGTGAAATCCATCGTCGACAGCGGGCTGGTGCCGGACGGCGCCATCAGCCTGATCTGCGGCGGCGCGGGCGATCTGCTCAACCAGCTCGACAGCCAGGACGTGGTGACCTTTACCGGCTCCGCCAGCACCGGGCAAAGCCTGCGCGTGCACCCGAATATTGTGGCGAATTCCATTCCCTTCACTATGGAAGCCGACTCCCTGAACTGCTGCGTGCTGGGTGAAGACGTCACGCCGGAACAGCCGGAATTTGCCCTGTTCATCCGGGAAGTGGTCCGCGAGATGACCGCCAAGGCCGGACAGAAATGTACGGCCATTCGCCGTATTATCGTCCCGCAAAACCAGATTGAGGCGGTGAGCCAGGCGCTGATTGCCCGGCTGGAAAAGGTGGTGGTGGGCGACCCGGCGCAGGAAGGGGTAAAGATGGGCGCGCTGGTCAACGCCGAACAGCGCGCGGACGTTCAGGAGAAGGTGGAGCAGCTGGTTGCAGCAGGCTGCGAGATCCGTCTGGGTGGCAAAGCAGATTTGCAGGCCGCGGGCGCATTCTTCCCACCGACCCTGCTGTTCTGCCCGCAGCCGGATGAAACCCCGGCGGTGCACTCAACCGAAGCCTTCGGCCCGGTTGCAACGCTGATGCCCTACCGCGATACGCAACACGCGATGACGCTTGCCCGCGCGGGCGGCGGCAGCCTCGCAGGCACGCTGGTTACCGCTGATGTAGCCCTTGCCCGCCAGTTTATTGCCGGTGCGGCGCGCGCCCACGGGCGTATTCAGATCCTTAACGAGGAATCCGCCAAAGAGTCCACCGGCCACGGCTCCCCACTGCCGCAGCTGGTGCACGGCGGTCCGGGCCGCGCGGGCGGCGGTGAAGAGCTGGGCGGCCTGCGCGCGGTGAAGCACTACCTGCAGCGCACCGCTGTTCAGGGTAGCCCCTCTATGCTGGCCGCCATCGGCAAGCAGTGGGTGCGGGGCGCAGCGGTGCAGGAAGATCGCGTGCATCCGTTCCGCAAATACTTCGAGGAGCTGCAGCCGGGCGACAGCCTGCTGACGCCGCGCCGCACCCTGACGGAAGCGGATATCGTGAACTTTGCCTGCCTCAGCGGCGACCACTTCTACGCCCATATGGACAAGATCGGCGCGGCAGAGTCGATCTTTGGCGAGCGCGTGGTGCACGGCTATTTCCTGATCTCCGCCGCCGCGGGGCTGTTTGTTGATGCGGGCGTCGGGCCGGTGATCGCCAACTATGGCATGGAAAACCTGCGCTTTATCGAGCCGGTCAAGCCTGGCGACACCATTCAGGTGCGCCTGACCTGCAAACGCAAAACGCTGAAGAAACAGCGCACCGCGGAAGAAAAACCGACGGGCGTGGTGGAATGGGCGGTTGAGATCTTCAACCAGCACCAGCAGGCCGTGGCGCTCTACTCCATTCTGACGCTGGTGGCGCGCCAGCGGGGTGAATTCAGCTAAGGTCCCTACTCCTAATCCTCTCCGCAATGGCTGAGCGCTCTCAAGTAATGTGAAAGCAGAAGCAATAACGCTGCTTTTAGAATGGCTGAGGGCCTTCAGCGATGCCCTCGTCCGGCTGTAAATCGCTGAGGCGTTTCCGTAAGGCCGGGGCGAGGCGCATGGATGCGCCGAGAGGGCGGGCTTTACAGGGATGTTACCTCCGCCCGTCCCCGATAAGCCGGAAGGAATAAGCTGAGGGCACCGCGAAGCGGCGATTTACCGCCGGGAGCCCGGGTCGCCAGGGTGGTGGCGATTGAGCCACCCTGGCACGTTCACAAGTCATGTTGTCACAGAGTAGCAAGGAACGTAAAGTGAACGGAATGACCTCCACAGCCGTATGTTCCCCCTCACCCCAGCCCTCTCCCTCAAGGGAGAGGGGGTCGTCTGTGCAGACATTATTTTGTGGGGTTCCCTCAGCCTTAATGGGGAGAGGAAATGGCCCGGCATGTGACTTACCCCCGCTCTTTTTTTAACCTGGCAAGACTGACAAATAATCTGGCAGATGCAGGCAAACGCTTTTCTCAGGCGCCTGTCAGGATAAGGCTGTCACAACACAATAAACACAACAAGATGAGGTCTACGATGGGAAGCAATTCTTCTTTTTCTGCCCGTAGAACGGCGCTGGCCATGGCCGTTGCGCTGTGTTGCGCCTGGCAATCCCCTGTTTTCGCCCACGGCAGCGAGGCGCATATGGTCCCGATGGACA
This sequence comes from Enterobacter sp. 01-M-03-SI-ECC, assembly GCF_047530215.1. Lineage (NCBI taxonomy): Bacteria > Pseudomonadati > Pseudomonadota > Gammaproteobacteria > Enterobacterales > Enterobacteriaceae > Enterobacter > Enterobacter sp. 01-M-03-SI-ECC. Next base: position 3,546 of record NZ_JBLKDA010000042.1, on the reverse strand, counting down.
AGACGCTGCAGGACTTTGGCGCAGATGTGCAGTGGGATGATTACGCACAGATGTTCACCATTGCGAAAGACGGCGCCTTTGTGAAGGTCAAACCGGGTGCGAAAACCGCCATCGTCAACGGGAAACCCCTCACGCTTGAGGTGCCGGTAGTGATGAAAGGCAAGAAAGCCTTTATTTCCGATACGTTTATCAACGATGTTTTCCAGTCCGGCCTTGACCAGACGTTCCAGGTTGAAAAACGCCCTCACCCGCTAAACGCGCTGACGGCGGACGAAATTAAGCAGGCCGTTGAGATTGTGAAAGCCTCGGCGGATTTTAAACCGAATACCCGCTTCACCCAGATTGCCCTTGCCGAGCCCGAGAAAGCCAAAGTGTGGGACTTTGTGCTCAACGGTACCGCAGTAGATGCTCCTCGCCAGGCAAAGATCGTCATGCTCGATGGCAAGCACGTTATAGAGAGCGTGGTGGACCTGAAGGATAAAAAAATCCTGCGCTGGGAACCGGTAAAAGACGCGCACGGCATGGTGCTGCTGGATGATTTCACCGCGGTTCAGCAAATTATCAACGAAAGTACCGAGTTCGCCGAGGTGCTTAAAAAACACGGCATCACCGACCCGAAAAAAGTGATTACCACGCCGCTAACCGTCGGCTATTTCGACGGCAAAGACGGCCTGAAGCAGGAAGATCGCCTGCTGAAGGTGGTGAGCTATCTGGACGTCGGCGACGGCAACTACTGGGCGCACCCGATTGAAAACCTGGTGGCGGTGGTCGACCTTGAGCAGAAGAAGATCCAGAAGATCGAAGAAGGCCCGGTCATCCCGGTCCCGCTAACCCCGCGGCCATATGACGGCCGTGACCGGGTAGAAACGGTGAAGAAACCCCTGGAGATTGTCGAGCCGGAGGGCAAGAACTACACCATTACCGGCGATATGGTGCACTGGCAGAACTGGGATTTCCACCTGAGCCTGGACTCCCGCGTCGGCCCGATGATTTCGACCGTCACGTATAACGACAACGGCAAAAAACGCCAGATTATGTACCAGGGGTCGCTGGGCGGCATGATCGTCCCCTACGGCGATCCGGACGTGGGCTGGTACTTTAAGGCCTATCTTGACTCCGGCGACTACGGCATGGGCACCCTGACCTCGCCGCTGGTTCGCGGGAAAGACGTGCCGTCCAACGCCGTGATGCTTAATGAAACCATTCCGGACTACACCGGCGCGCCGATGGAGATCCCGCGCGCGATCGCTATTTTCGAACGCTACGCGGGGCCGGAATACAAGCATCAGGAGATGGGCCAGCCAAACGTCAGCGCCGAGCGCCGCGAGCTGGTGGTACGCTGGGTGAGTACCGTGGGCAACTACGATTACATCTTCGACTGGGTGTTCCACGAGAACGGCACCATCGGCATTGATGCTGGCGCGACGGGTATCGAAGCGGTGAAAGGCGTGCAGGCGAAAACCATGCACGACGCCACCGCCAAAGACGACACAAAATACGGCACGCTGATCGACCATAACATCGTGGGCACCACGCACCAGCACATCTATAACTTCCGTCTTGATATGGACGTGGACGGCATAAACAACAAGCTGGTGGCAATGGATCCGGAGGTGAAGCCGAATACCGCCGGAGGCCCGCGGACCAGCACCATGCAGGTCAACCAGTACGATATCGATACCGAGCAGCAGGCGGCGCAGAAATTCGACCCGGGCACCATTCGCCTGCTGAGCAACACGAGTAAAGAGAACCGCATGGGCAACCCGGTCTCCTACCAGATCATCCCTTACGCGGGCGGTACGCACCCGGTGGCGACCGGCGCGAAATTTGCCCCGGACGAGTGGATCTACCATCGCCTGAGCTTTATGGACAAACAGCTGTGGGTGACCCGCTACCACCCGGATGAGCTGTATCCGGAAGGGAAATTCCCGAATCGTTCCATCCACGATACCGGCCTGGGACAGTACAGCAAAGATAACGAGTCGCTCAACGACCAGGATGACGTCGTCTGGATGACCACCGGCACCACCCACGTCGCGCGCGCGGAGGAATGGCCGATTATGCCGACGGAATGGGTACATACCCTGCTTAAACCGTGGAACTTCTTCGACGAGACGCCAACGCTCGGGAAGAAAAAAGAGGATAAATAACCACCGGCCGGGCAATTGCCCGGTTTTTTTTGCCTCTGCATTTGAGCTTCGTCCGGGCTTGCTTATAGTTACTGATATCCCACCTGCATGATTTATCCCCCGGACGGGAAAGGCATTTATGGAAAAAAGAAAAAAACCGACGCTTGAACGGGCAACCTGGCCGACGCGCCAGGCCATGGTGATGCATGGGCTGGCGATGAACCTGCCGTGGCTGGCCTTCGTGAATATCAGCTTCGCGGTGATGATTCTGCTGCGCCACATCCTGCTCAAGGCCAGCGATCCCCTTTATCCCCATTCGCCGCAGCTGACGAAGATGGTCGATGCCTCGATGCTCGGCATTATCCTCCTCTCTGCCGCGCTGGTCCTGATGGCCTGGCGGCGCATCGCCGGTATCAGCGTGGTGCTGTTTATCTGTAGCGCCATCTGGTCGGTCTCCTGCTTCTGGTTTATTACCCAGCTGCTGCTCCCGCACGTCTGGCCGCTGTGCGTCATTCTCTTACTCGCGGGCTTAACGGCGCTCTATTTTTATCCTGAGGGGCTACTCGCTTTTATCCTCCCGCTGTGGATCACCCTGCCTGTCGCAAACGGGATCCTGAATGACGGTCTCAACCTTCACTTCATTATTATCTGGAGCGTCTTTACGCTGATCCTGATTTGCGGGCGTTTCATCCTGTTGAGCTGGTTTGACGAAGCCTGGCGGCGTAACCAGCAAAATCAGCTGCTGATATCGCGACTGGATGCGCTGGCGCATCAGGATCCGCTAACCAAAACCGCCAATCGCCGAAAAATGGAGGTGGTGCTGGAGAACGCGGTTGAGCAGAAAAAAACCTTCTCGGTGATCATGCTGGATATCGACTACTTCAAGCGCTACAACGACACCTACGGGCACCAGGCGGGCGACGACTGTCTGACCCGCGTGGCGCGCGTGCTGAAGCAGTCGGTGCGAACGCCTGACGATGTGGTGTCGCGCTACGGTGGTGAGGAGTTCGTGGTCATCCTCTTCAATTGCCCAGTAAACATCGCTGAAAAGGTTGCCCTGCGTATTCAGGACGGCCTGCGCGCGGAAGCCATACCGCACGGCGCGTCGACGGTCAGCGACCATGTCACCGTGAGCATGGGCATTGCGAGCATGGCGGAGGGGCTCGCGGGCACCGAGATTATCGCCCGCGCCGATGCGGCGCTGTACCGGGCGAAAGAGGCCGGACGGGATCGGTGGTCGCGGTAGGCGAAGCCGGGTGGCGGCTTCGCCTTACCCGGCCTACAACGGCACGAATCGTAGGCCGGGTAAGCGCAGTGTATGACCGGATACATAGGTGACAGATCAGACCGGGAACATAGGTAACACTTTTAGTCTATCCGCACCACACTCTGGGTTTTTCGGTCGTAGTACGCAAGC
>NZ_JBLKDA010000041.1:0-33579 GCF_047530215.1 Enterobacter sp. 01-M-03-SI-ECC | reverse complement strand
CGCTTCTCTGGACCTAAAACATCAATCATTCGGACTCCAACGACTAGTCTAAAAACTAGTATTAAGACTATCACTAACTTAAGTGATACCAACTGTCTGGAGATTCAGGGGGCCAGTCTACGCGCGTACGTCAGTATACGGACCTGCTTAGTCAAACAGCTGGTGATAAATGCACTCTGTTTACCACAGAGGAAAATGCGAATGCTTACCTCGCCTGGTATGGGGAAAAATCAGATGTTACAGCATGCTACCCTCAGTGGAACAATGTCCCTGATGGGTTGGAGTTCTATTTTAAAGGACGTACCCCGGGTCTAACTGGATTCTTTAATAAAACAGGTGAGAATCTGCTCGACTATCAAGTCTATATGATTAACGGGAAGGGCTCTAAAGCGGTTTCCGCAAGGAATCGCCGTACTCTGACCACACAATTACCATACAACCCGATCATCTCTTACAAAAAGAATAAAGTCATAGCAGGCATCAATCCGAACACTGCTCTGGCTTATACGACCGGGGGGGAGGCCGCTCGAATATTAGCGAAGGTGGTACCAGCTGACGTTACGATGATCGTCTCTCAAAACGGCTCTGAGGCTGTCAAAACGTCATTTAAAAATCGTTCCTCAAACAACGATGCAACGACCTTTGTACAAAGGGTCAAGGTTGCTGCTGCACCATTGTGGACAAAGAACGTCTTTGACATAGCTGTAGAATACTCAAAGGATCCAGAATTAAGAACTACAGACACCCTCAACGTATATACGGTGCCTGATTTCAATATTCGAGCATCGATGGAAGTGGATGACAAAAAAACAGCCACATCTCTTGAAGTGCCCTTAAAGGTAACAGTGGGGCGTTATAACAACTCCACACGTAAAAGTGCATTTGACCGTAAAACAATGGGAGAATGGGACGTCACGATATACTCTCAAAAAAGTGTATACGGCAAAGATCCAGAAACAGGCCGTTATAAAACTACATACGAAAGAACTGCGCTGACTGAAGCATTGCCGGTCAATGATGCGGGCATTGTCGAAACCAAGATTAAAATTGAAAATATGGATCTGGGTAATATGCGTCTGGTTGGTGTGGCTAAGGTCAGATCGCCATTCTCTGATTTTGAAATGAAACGTGAGACCAGTGCTGTAGGCATTCGAATCTATAAAGGTGAGGAACTGGAGGGTAACCTGTCGAAAAGCCTTATTATCGGAAGGATCCCACTTAGTACTCTGGTAAGCTTCAAATCTGCCAGTACGGCTAACTCTGATGCACTCGCCCCCACCGAATGGCAGCAGTCCTCTGATAATGGTCAAACCTGGACCATGCTTTCCGACATGACCGGAAAGAGAAGTGTAAGTATCAAAAAGACAGAAGTAGGAAAGTGGCTTTATAGGGCAAAAATGACTAATAAATTCACATCCAAGATTTCCTACACAGATGCCTTAACGGTAGTTACCTACAAGCAGCCTAAGCTCAGTATAGATGTTACAGACATTCTTCAGGGCTCAGATATACCTGTAACCCTGCTTGATAACGATGAACCTATACCAGCAGGCACCGCTGAGGTTCTCTGGTCAGAGGATAAAGTCAACTGGGTGCAGGGAGATACAACTTACACTGTGGCTTCAGCTGATACCCTACCGTCTACGATTTATGCCCGGATGCGTTACCTTGATTCCGATGAACTGGCAGAGGAGTCTTCATGGAAGGAAACGTCTGCTCGGTTGGCAGCCGCAAAACCCAAGCGCCTTTCTGTCTCGGTAACGGGGGTTTCAAAGGTAGAGGTTGGTCAAAAAGTTACTTTGGAAGGTAAGTTCACGAACCCTAACAGTAAGTACCAGAATGGTAATAACGTAGTTGAAGAATGGAAAACACCGGATGGCCAGACATTTAAGGGCTCTTCACTGTCTGTTACCCTTACTGAGCAAATGTTGGATAAACAGGGATATGCTGCTTTTGAATACAGTGCATGGTTAGCGGACAATAAGGAGAATACGGTTTCTACCCGTAGAGTTTCTGTCAAATCGTGGGTTTATAAATTTCCCGAGATGAAAATAAGCTCCAAACTTAAATACGACATGGCACCGACCACCCTACGCGTTGCGTTGAGCGGTATTAAGGATGGAGACTATCCTGGTGTTACTTATTCCCGTGAATGGATCTACGACAAAGAGAATCTGGTAATCACTAAAGATGAAGGTGACACCAAAGAATTTACAATTGAAAATCCTGGCAAATATACATTGATGGTTGTTTTCAAAGATAACCGAAACAATGAACAGCGTATCGAAAATACCTTTGTTGTCGATGAACAAACGCCAATGAACGTTGAGATGACACCCAAGTTCTCTAACAAATATATGAGAGCTCCACTCGATGTAACCTTAAGGTCAAACATCAAGCTATCTCATTCGGCGGACTCGATAGATACGGTCACATACAAGGTGAACGGTGAAGTAATACCCAGCGGCAAAAATTATTGGGCTCAACTGATCTCGGGTTTAAAAGAAAAGAAATACGAGATTACAATTGATGTTGTTAGTAAACTTGGACAGAGAGGTTCAGCATCTGTTGAGTTTGATGTCGTTAAAAACGCAGTGCCTAATTGTACATTGAGCTACACGGAAACCAACCTAAGCTGGAGCTTTACCAATAAATGTGATGATACTGATGGAAAAATGGTTAGATATGAATGGTTCATCAACGGCGAATTAAGGAACGTTTTCGGTAGTACGGCTACACTTTCTAAAAACCTTAACCGTGGTAAGCAGGACATAAAAGTAATTGCTTATGATGATAGTGGAGACTTTGCAACACAGCACGTGACAGTTTTCGGACCGGCTGAAGAGGCAAGTAAGTCTGAAAACACTGTATCAATACCAAGCAGTGAGTAGTTAATTTTTAAATATAAAGCCGGGACATTATGTCCCGGCTTTTTTATACCCAATAATTGGACCTTTGAAAAATTAATGTCGGAAAGTAACTTTGCTCCAAAGGCATCTTTCATGGCCGCTAACAAAGCTGCGTATACATGCTGAGGAATTAACATTCTTATAGGTGAATATTAGGTTAGTTTGCAGACTTCCGAGCGTTGAAAAACATGGATAATAGTTACTTGGATAGAGGTGCATCTGCCTAGTAAAAATATTCTTCAGTGCCAGTGAGAAAAATATGAGCGACTACATACCTAAAAAGAGAGGGCTGCTTATACTGGATTGGTATGTCCCCCTTAATATTTTATTGCTGATTCTCGTTATGTGTGTCTTTTTCACCCGTTATACATTTGGATACGGTTTATTGAATGGGTGCCTGCCTGCTGATTTTTATATGATTGATCATTCGGATAAAAGTATTAAAACTGGTGAACTCATAGCATTTAACATGCCGAAATCGGTACGTTTTATCCCAGAAAATGAACGAGTCATAAAAATTGTTGCCGGTGTGGGCGGTGACAAACTTAAAGTAACAATGGATGGGGTTTATAACGGGGACAAATTTTTTGAAGCTAATGCACGTCGTATTTCGAAGAAATACAATATTCCGTCCATTTTGATTGAAAAAGAATTGATAATTCCTGAAGGCGAAGTTTTCCTAATTGGGCAAACCGATCACTCATGGGATTCCCGTTTTTGGGGAACAGTAAAGCTGAATTCAGTAATTGGGAAAACATATGCGATCTTTTAATGTAAATAAAAAATATTTACCAATACTTCCTGGACTTGCGTTATGTGCAGTTTTAAGTAATACAAATGCAAGCACTGAGTATCAACATGATGCTGACCTAATCGCTCAGCAAGCAAAAGGGCTTGGGGCACAGGCTAAAGGTGCACAGCAGCCAGATGGGGCTCTTAGCCTTGATGCTACGCTAAAATCACCAGATGTGCAGAAGTACATAGCGCAAGCTGAAGCACTCCAAAAAAACCAGGACCTGAGCAAGCAAATAAACCGTGGTTACGTCCCCGGTATGAATGCGGATAGTGTTCAAGCAGTTATAGACCATACCCAGGCTATCAGGGCCCAAAGTAATAACTCTGAAGCTGTCAACGATATAATTAGAAGACGTGATGAAATTCAAGAAAACGCCAGCCTTAATGAAGCGGCTCTGAAAGCTGTGGAAAATAAGCCGGAAGTCATGCGAGGACAATCTAAAAATATCGAAAAATTGTTTGGTTCCTCGGGCATCACAGCTGCTGACTTCGAAAGAAAAATGGATAGCACACGTGAAGAAGCACTATCAACTGAAAATGGAATAACGATCTTTGCTTCATTTAGCTTGCCGGATTATGTACTGGAAGACCTTCTACGTACGGCCTCAGAGCATAAAGCTCGTGTAGTTTTCAATGGTCTAAAGAAAGGAACTACTCGGCTACCAGAGACACAGGCAGCAATAAACCAAATGATTGTCAAAGGAAAATTTGAATCTCCTTTGATTACAATTGATCCTGATAGCTTCAGTCAGTATCAAGTAACTCAAGTACCGACAATTATTTCTAGGGAGCAAGCTCGTTTTGCAAAAATGGTAGGCTCCTTCAACGTTGAGTTTTTTCAGCGAGAACTTGCTAAAAAACCCGATCAGGATATTTTCCCGGTTGCTGGTACCACTTATCCCGTTGAAGAAAAGAGCATCATTAAAGAACTGGAAGAACGTGCACAAAAATATGACTGGGAAGGTGCAAAAAAAAGGGCCGTTTCTGACACATGGAAAAATCAATGGATGGTCGACCTCCCTCCTGCCCAGGAACACAAAGAATTTTTAATTGACCCTACAGTGAGGGTCACTCAGGACGTAAAAGATAAGCAGGGCCGTGTAATAGCTTCCGCCGGTGAGTTGATTAATCCACTTTCGAGATTTCCTCAAAACCTGACGATGATAATTTTCGATCCACTCAATCCGGGCCAGCTGGTATGGGCTGAGCAGCAGTATCGACAACGTCTGGGTAGTGGAAAAGTAATGCCAATGTTTACCCGTATCCAAAAAGATAATGGATGGGATCACCTAAATGATTTACGTGAAAAATTTAACGGTAAGGTGTTTAAAGTTAACGAACAGATCATCTCACGCTTTCAGATTAAAAACACACCTGCGCTTATAACTACTGACCAAGATAAATTCCGGATCACCCTGTTTAGCGAGGCAGAAGTCCGTGGTATCGGAGCCCCAAATCTTTCAGAGGAAAAATAAGATGAAACTCGGATTTATTATAGGCGCTCTCTTTGCAACATGGCTGACGCTAAATTATCCGGACCAGATGAGAAGTTATTTTACCAAAGCCGTCGACTATATCGAAAGTGTTGCAACATTTATTACATCCAAGTGAGCATGATGGTGAAAAAATTCAAAAAGTTACTTTTAGAGTTCATTGTAGCAGTTATGCTTTCGCTTTCTATACCGGGTATGGCTATGGCAGCAGATGCTGGAGTCCCTGGGGCTATGTGTCAGTCAGCTGGAGTGTGGCAGGGCTTGATTAAGAATATCTGTTGGAGCTGCATTTTTCCCATGAGGATAATGGGCATAGGGGCAGCTCCAGAAGGCGCTGCTCCTTCACGTCCGGGTTGCTACTGCACAGATCAGAACGGCGTACCGGAAATAGGTTGGCAATTGAGCTTCTTTCAGCCGGTGAAGATTGTTGAAGTTGTAAAGAGCCCCTGGTGCAGCCCCTTTCTTGAAGGCACGATGCTTCAAAAATCGCAGTTTGATATTGGTAAAAGCAACACAAATCAGCCAATGACAGCAACTGAAGCCGGATTTTACGATGTTCATCTTTGGGAGTTCCCAATCATGACAATGCTCAAATTACTGATTATTGGCGAGTGCACTGCTGAACCCTATATAGATGCCAGCCTGACCTATATAAGCGAAGTGGACCCTATGTGGGAAAGTGATCTGCTTACACTCGTCCTGAATCCAGAGGCAGTAGTTTTTGCAAACCCAATTGCCTCAATGGTGTGCGCTGCTGACTGTGTAGCAGTAACAGCAGGAAAGGATAATCTCGCTGCATACTTTTGTGCCGGATGCGATGGCAACCTTTATCCATTAACCGGCCACATTTACGCAAATGATGACGCTGTAAGGACGAGTTCACTGATAACCCAGCGTCTTCTGACTAAACTACATCGCCAGGGAATGCTGATGCGAACGATGGGAGCAGACGCAATGTGTGAGAAAACGTGGGAATACTTTACACCTCGTTCCCAGTATCGGCTTTCAATGCTTTTCCCAACTCCTGAGGCGAAAGGGCCGGATTGCTGTCATCGTCTTGGTGATTCGGTACATGACTGGTCAACCCTTAAAGGTGGGCGCAAAAAAATAGGCAATGATAATTATGTCTATATGTTGTGGCGTTACAATGACTGTTGCGTCAGATATATACCAGGCGCTTGATTTCTAAGGGTAAAAATAATGAAACTTAGAAAAACGATAGCTTCAACTATTATTGCATCAATGATTGCCAATACTATGAGTTGGGCTTTTTATATCTCTCTCATAAATATGGTAATGACTCCTCGTATTTATGCGGCAGACGCTATATTTGACCAGCTCGAAAGTAACTTTAATCTTGCTAATCCTAACGCAAATCGCAATGCGACAACCAGTGCTCAGGACATTGTTGAGAAGTACAAGAATGCGGATTCAGGCGAGAATGTCAGTGGGAAGATCACCGAGAAATACGTGGGTAAAGCCGAATCCGCTAATCTTAATCTCGGAAAGTATGGGGCAGGGAACTCAAATGAAAGTGTCATGAAAAATGCCGCATCCGATGGAAAGTCCATTGGTAGCGCCGTACAACTGCCGAGTATGTCTGGAGGGACAATCAATTCAAACTATACCAAGGAAGGGGCAAAGCTGCTCTCTCGGGATGCTAATGGCAACATTGGTATAAGCAGTAATCCCAATACTACTCCTGGAACCAAAACAAATACCGGAGAGATTTTCAGCTCAGAGCAAAAGCACAGCGATATTAAGTTCAATGCCGCAGATCGTTATGGGGATGAGGATGGCTTTGTAAACGATATAAAGAATCGGAAAAGCCAGTTATTTGATGCTCAAAGTTATGATGGCGTTGCCTACCGCACCCTCGTAAATGCTAACAAGGACAACCCGGCATCATCTATAAAGCCTAACGATCCCATGTTTACTGCGGGGAGAAATGAGATAACAAATGCTGTTGCTGGTACTGGAAACTGGCTTCAGAACTGTAATGTTGAGACCTCTAAAAAAACAGTAACCACACACTATCCTGATTACAAAGAGTTCTACTGTAACTCGCCTAAGCAAGATAACTTCAGCAGCTGCACGATAACCCGTGATTTTTCAGTCCCTGTTTACATTTCAGGCGGAAACGGAGACATGTCGATGTGCGGCGATAATTGTGTGCGTATATGGTTTGGTCGCCGTGATGACAACTACTGGAGTGACGGGGTATATGATAACGAACTGACATTAAAATTCCATCCGGATGCAAAATTGGCCTCAGCAAAGATTGTTAACGCGGAGTGGGATGACCACATGCGGGTAACACTTGATGGCACGCAGATTTTTGCTCACATAGATGGTGCATATCGAGAAAGTGACTATCCGGCTCCTAAGGGATCTTGGGAGTTAAAAAAATCGTGGAAACTCGACAAGGTTTACGATGTGACTGATAAGGTCAGAAAATCGGTGTATGAGGAGCCTGATCGAGAAGTGACAATGGCATCCAGAGTATGGGTTGGTGGGAAGGGTGAAGGGTATTTTGAGGTTGAGCTGACTTTTGAAAATATGAAGCTCGAAGATAAGCACGTCCAGGAACCAGCTGGTTGTTACGATGCTGTACAAGCTCCGAATACATTCTGCCGTTTCGATCGGTTTAAAGATATGGATGTTGGCACAAAACGGCTTCCGGAAAGCGTGCTTTCATTGGCAAAGCCTCTGTATGAAGGTGATAAAGGATTTCTTACCTGGAAGACAAACCTTGAAGGCTACTTTTGTGATCCATTGGCCAAAGACAAAATTTGCTCTTATGACGCTAGTGGAAAAATTATGAAAGACGCTAATGGAAAGGACCTCTGTTACAACTATGAAGAAATAAAGAGTATGCCTGATGCATGTAGTGCTTATAAAAATGATGCAGCATGTGTACTCGATAAACAAACATGTGCAGAGGGTTGGTTCGATGAGGGCACTAACAGTTGCTACATGTATGAACAGAAATACACCTGTGACAGAGGGAAGGATGTAGTTCGGGAGGTTGAATCTTCTACAAATGCCTGTGTTGGCATGATCCCATGTTCAGGTGGAACATGCGAAACTGGGCCAAAGGAAGAGAACAACGATTTTGGAAAAGTTGCGGCTTATTCAAACATGGTTCAGTACATGCAGGGCGAAGCCAAATGCGAAGACCCTAACGATGCCAATTCATGTTCCGTCTTTGAAGGAAAACCTGAATGGTGTGGTCGTTCAGTAGGCTTTGTAAATGGCCTGGCAAAGACGGACTGCTGCGAAGCACCACAGGGAACCGCAGGAGCACTTGAAGGTATCATGCTTGCCGGATCTATGATCAGAAACACAAACTGGACCAGAGTTAATGCTCAGCTAATAAAATGGACCGGCGGTGATACAGGTACATGGGCTTCTATGTCTAATGCGGTCGGAGAGTGGACTGCATCAGCTGGTAAAACAGTAGGGCAAATGTGGAACAACGTCACGAGCTCCTTAACGAGCGTATATGAAAACGTCGCTGGTAATCTAAGCAGGGCAGTTGGGTCTTCCGCAACTTCTGGAGGGGCAGGAGGTGCTGGCCAGTTGGCACAGGAAACAATGTCCAGCTTCGGTATAGGTCAGCTTAAGCAGATGGCAATGAAGAAAGCCTACGAATTGCTACCAGATACAGTTCGTGACTTTGTCTTTAAGAACGTTGCTACTACCGGAGGAGAGGTTGTCTTCTCGGCTGCGGTTCAAAACTTTATGCTTGCATTAAACGTGATCGGTTGGATTTATACAGCCTATCAGGTCACTAAAATGCTTTTAGAAATGTTGGTAGCATGCGACCAGAAAGAGATGGAAGCTTCTATTCATAAGAATCAAAAATCCTGTTTTACATTAGATACGGAACGATGCGTCAAATATCTGAATGTTGGTTTCACAAAGAAATGCGTTAAAAAAGCAACAGACATGTGCTGTTATAATTCCATGTTGTCACGCGTTATTATGCAACAAGCTTATCCGCAATTAGGAATAGACCCTGTCGCCTCTAATTGCGTGGGGCTATCAATAAAGCAAATACAGCAACTGGATTTCGATAAAATTGATCTGACGGAGTGGATTAATGATGCAGTTCAGGTAGGAGAAGTTCCTGATCAATATTCAAAATTCTCCGAAGAATCAATTGTGGAAAACTTACCATTCCAGAATGAGAACTATCAACTTCCATCAGAACGTACCAAGGAAGCAATGGGCGGTGAAGAAAATATGATAAAGGCCAGACAAGAAAATGCTCAGGCTATAAAAGAGGAAAATGTAGATTGTAGCTATTTACCTCGACCGGCCATATGTGAGGTAGGTTCAACTACGCTGGATCCGGTTACGGGCAAGCAGTTGCCGAAATATTGAAGAAGGGGCCGTTAGGCCCCTTTTTTAATTACTTGGCTTTCAATGTTTTTTCTGGGAAGCCTTTTTTACCGTATTCACCGGTAAAGAGGTAATAATCTTTTCCGTTGATGGAGGCTGCAACACCCCCTGGAGTTGTTGTATTTGGGCTATCAGAACGGAAAATGATACCCGAAAAATCAGCGCTTGTTTCGTTTCCTTTAAATGGGATGAACACATAACGAATTACAGCGTAATCACCAGCGGGAAGGTTTAGCTCAGGAATTTCGGTTCCTGTTGCGGGGCGAATCGCCTGAAAGCTGTACATTGAATCTGTAGGGAAAACATCAGCATCAGGCTTAGAGGGCAGATCACAGGTACTCCATTTATTGACGACTGCCATATCAATTTTACATGTGGCCAGAGCTGCTTTCTGTTTTTCAGGGTTGTATCCAAATGAGGCCTGAGTTGCTTTTGTATGCTCAAAAACATACTTAGCTCCCTCACGTACCAAACTTTCATCATTGTAAGGCAATTTTTTTGGATTGGGGACGAACACTAGGTATTGATTGACCTGGATGTATTCGGCGTCAGAAGAACTGTACAAAGAGCTGAGGCTCATGATCCCAAAACCTTTTAGACCGCCTGTTACGTAGCCCATCGAACTATTGATGAGATACTTAGAAAGAAAGTTGTCGGCATCCCCTCCAGGAGTAACCTCTTGCTCCTTAAAATTAACGTCGAAACCAGCAAACGAATAGGCATTCTTGGCGACAGAATCATTTGCATTAGCATGCCAGTACTGGCCGTGACTGTACGCATTCAGAGCGGTGCCTGGCGTAGTGCCGGTGTCACCGGCACAACCCGATAGGGAAAAACCAATGACGACAGAAGAGACCAGAGATACTAAACGTAAAAGTTTCATTTAAAGCCCTTTTTGTAATGTCTTTTGGAGATGGAACCATTATTCCATAGTCACGCGTTTCACAAACAACCTGATTGCATAAAAAAGGAAAAAAAGTGATTTCCAGTAGAACCAGCAGTACACAAGAAAAGCGCTTTTATAAAAATGTATAATTATTAAAACGAAGTAATGAGGTTGAAATGGGTAAGCCAACAGAAGAGCAAAGACCTGTTATCGAGAATGCTAGCGCAAACAATATGGTGATAGCAGCGCCTGGATCAGGCAAATCGTTCACCATGATAGAAGCGGTTATATCGATTCTCAAAAAGTATCCATATGCAAGAATCGGGATGGTGACCTTTACTCGCGCTGCAACAAACGCACTTGCAGCAAAGTTACAAAAGCGATTGAGCAAGAAGGATCTTGACCGGGTGCTGGTGGATACTTTTCACGGACTCGTTAAGAAGCAACTGGACATGATTCGCTGGCCGGGAAAGATGTTGATAGGGCCAGCACAGAGATCTGTCATTCACCGGGCTTTGAAAGAATCCGGTGTAACGATGAAGTTTGCTGAAGCTGAATTCGTTATTGATGCTATCGGCAGAGAAATGGATACGGATGTGATTTCAGTTCGGCATAACAGACAACAGATCCATTTGTTTAATACCTATCAGGCGTTATGCCAGAAAGACCATGTGGCGGACCTCAATGCTCTTTCAAAATTTGTTGTCGGTCAAATGCATTCGGGAAAAATGCGCACGTTAGATTTGACACATTTGATAGTAGACGAAGTTCAGGATACTGACTCTATACAATTCTCATGGATAGCATTGCATACAAGAGCTGGAGTCTATACGAGTATAGTTGGAGACGATGATCAGGCCATCTACTCCTTCAGATCCTCAGGAGGAGTCAAAATATTTCAACAGTTTGAAAAACACTTCAGACCTAACATATTTTACTTAAACACATGCTTTAGGTGTGAACCTGAAATTTTAGAGGTGGCCGGAGCACTGATAGGAAAGAATGTTTACCGTTATGCCAAAGAGTTACGCTCGGCAAAAAAGGGAGGGGGAAAGGTCACTTTTCGTTCATATGTAGATATGGAGGAACAGATACAGGGTATTTTAAGCCTTATAAATCAGGATCCACATGGATGGGCAATTCTAAGCCGCAATAATGCTCACTTGGATGAGCTAGAAAGTTTGATCGAACAGCCAGTAATTCGTTACGGAGGTAAATCATTCTGGGATGAAAAAGAAACAAGCGATGTGTTAAGCCTTATGGCCTTTTTCCGACAATCAAATGATCCTCGCTTAATGAAGAGAGTATTGGCATTGTTTGGAGAACAGGAATCAGTTTTGGATGAAGTGGCATTGAGTATGAGAGGAAGAAAAGTTACTTTTGGCGACCTTGCCATCCCGGAGGACAGTTCTCTCGAAACAAAAACATTACATTCAAACTTCGTGCGCTTTACCCAGGAAAGTTCTGATAAAGTTGAGATAGCAAAACGTTTCGCCAACCTTACGAAATGGATGGAATCGTCGTCAATCAAGATGAGGAGTAATAAAGGTACAGCAACCTTAACAAAAATTGCTTTAGACACTTGTAAACAGTGGGCAGAAAAGACTGGTTGGATGAATATGATAAATCGTGCTGCTGCAATGTCATTAGGCCCTAGGAAGAAGGACGAGGAATACAGCCCAGAGAAAGTAGTCCTATCAACCTTGCATGGTTCAAAGGGTCTTGAGTGGAATAAAGTAATAATAATGAGTTGTAATGCGGATCAGATACCAAGTAAAAGATCAGTTGGGGAGGAGGCAATAGAAGAAGAAAGACGTTTGCTTTATGTTGGATTTACGCGTGCAGAAAAGCAACTTTTTGTAATGTGGTATGGTGATCCTTCTTTCTTTTTAAGAGAATGCAGTGAAGAAAAGATAAAAGAAGCAGCTAATATTCGAATTTCTCCACTTTATACAGAATAATTCGATATGGGCATTTACTTATGCTTAAAGCTATAGTATAAAAACAATGAGCTTAAATATCAGCTCCCAAATTTGAGTAACTTTGCTTAAAGTTACTTTCGCGTTAAGCGTTGATTTAGCCGTGAAAAGCGGCCAGCTTAAACAAGCTGTAAGACACCACCGGCAAAATGTCACCTTTGTCGCTGGTGCACTTCCCATGCCTGCAAAAGGCAATCTGAATTTACCAAACCGTAACTAATTTAGCTCCTCCTGGGGCTATTTTTGTTGCGTACTTCTAATGCCAGATAGTATAAATCAGGCGGTTCATAGCTTACGGGAGATGAATGACAGGCTTTGCCTTCGTGTTGAAACAAAAATTTGTTTCTTCCTTCTTACTATATATAGGTGACCTCAAATGTCTAAAAATAAAGCTCGCAGTAAAGCCCTTCATCAAACCTTTAGTGAAATTATTCCAGAGATGGATAAGGCGCTAAACAAACAGCTCTTAGAAGTTCTGATGAAATATACAGAACGTGATAATGAACTGATTGTTATTTTGAATGAGGACGGCCCAAATATCATTGAACTTAAGTCTCTTAAGCCTGTGTCTTTGTTGGCCGAAAAGCTTTCTGCTTATTCAAGCTATTATCATGTGGATGTTGTGGAGCTCGTGGTCAAGAAAATTGATTTCGAAGGAGCTTATAAGCTTCTTAAAGCTTCCCCAGATGTACCACTTTTTAAAAGCTTAACTGAACTGGATAAATATCTTGTTGAGGAGTTTGAAAAATACGGATTAAATTCATTTCTTGACGTGGATAATCTGGATTACTCACTTGAAAAAGCCAGTGAACTCAAAAATGAGCAGTTAATAAATTGGGTTTCGGACATCATTTGCAAACGTGAAAAATTAACTTTACGTAAGCGTTTTGATGTCGCAGTAAAGGCCCACTACGAAAATGTAGAAAAAATGTATGATACCATTCGTCCGTTAATGAAAAAACTGGGTTTCCCAGAAGATCTCATGACGCACACCTTTAGTGAGTTAAGCGTTTTTGAAACTAAAGGATGGGACCATGCAATAAAATCGAAAATTGAGACTCTCGCTAAGCGTGAAACTCAATATTTAGATGATGCGGCTAAAGCAGAGAATCGACGTCTTGTAACAGAGAAGTTGGAGAACTCTTTAGCGATTGCACCAACTAAACCAACAAGAAATTGGTTACATATTGCCGGAATTGCCTGTTTGGTAGTCTGCACGTTCATGTATGTAACTAATAAATTTATTTAATCCTGTTAAGGGGGAACCCTAACGGGGCTTCTCTTTGAACAAATCGAGGAGCGGAAAATGTCATATCTTGAATATATCAATGAAGTAAAAGTGTCCGGGATAGTTATCAGTGCTGTGGAGAAAAAAATGACTGACCAGAGTATAGGTTTGTTAATAAAGCTCAAAAATAGGATGAAGACAGAAGTTGATGGTGAAATCACTGAGAGAGAATTTTCAGTTCAAATCAAGGTGTCGCCTGAAATGTATTCAACCTGTTTCACTGGTATAAATCAGGGTGATGAGTTGATGGTCTCCGGTTATATTGTTGTCGATACTATTATGATTGAAGGGAGAGAACATCCTCTTGACTACATGAGAGTGGTAGCAACAAGTAAGTTGGCTCACATACCTAAACCTCTAAAAGGTTTTGGACAAAGTAGCTTTAATCAGATCTGACATTAAACCCACCCTAAAGGGGAGAAATCCCTTCATGGGATTTCTCCTTTTGGAGTCCCCATGAAACAAAAATTTAGGGCTACTGCAATAAGTAGTAATCAACTTAGTTTTTTTTCTATATTCGATATAGATGAAGATGAAATAACGCAAATAGTTGATTCACCCAAAGAGCATTTAAATGATGCATACACGTCCGGATTAAACTTTAAATCAGATGAAAGTAACATTTCTGAGATAAATTATGATTCTGAAAGGCGTGAAAATCACCTTTATGAAAAATCCAAATTACTTAAAAATCAGATTTTGCATACAATTAATTTTGCAGCAGAAACAGATTATCTATATTCGGTTGAAGAATATAACCCAGATTTGGGTGGTCTGGTAATAGAATGGACCCCTGAGGATGTGTATGTTGTTTTTCTATCCGCTATGGAAGAGTCTTTGGAAATCATTAAAGAACTAGTGTTGAGGAGAAAGTTATTCTTCAAAGATGACAATGGTAATATCACAGTGAATCCACTTTTAGAAGCTGAAACACGGTGGTATATGTCAAAATCATTTGAATACACTTGTTTATCTCATGGACTTGATGCATGTGAATTTAGAGCGGAATTAAAATCATGGCTCTATTATCATTCGCATCGTTCGATTAGTGAAAACACGAAATTAGCTGAATGCAGGAATGATGATGAAATCATTTTGCATGATTGCAATGACGATATGGGCTGGGACATCTTCTTTGATCAGGATTATTTAATGTCAGAAAAAAAACTGGCTGTTAAATGGACTGACAGGGAAATTATGGATGTTTACATAAAAGCTTTTAAATCCACATTAGAGTTGTTTGACGAGCTTGTTTCATGTGATCTGTTAACTAAACGAAACGCTTTTGGCAAGTTAGAAATAAATCCAATATTCGAAAATCATTTTGAATGGATCATGTCTGAAGCTTTTGAAATAGTGGGAAATCATCTTGGTTATAATGTGCCTCAAATCAGGAAACTGATGGCAACTATTTGCCAAATGAATCTCAAATAAAATGCCACTGGCAAACATCTGCCAGAGGGCGGTGTTTGCATTTTACCGGAGTTAAAAATGTCTAATGCCGCTATGAAGTTAAATGAAACATCTTCTGATGCTTATGAAAAATTAGAAGCTCTTCTTTCCCCGGATGTTATAAAGTTAAAACATTATGTGGATAAAGGTGAGTATCTTTTAGTTCTAGCAAAGGACCTTTTTGGTATTCCAGAAATGGATCCAAAGATGGCTGTGCCTGTTTTCAAAACTAAAACCTCGTATCGAGCTCCGCTGAACAAAGACTACATACCAAATCCCCGAATACTTGAACAAGTGGTTAAACTGCTTATCAGTCCGGATATAGATTTAAGTGTGTGTCTTAAAGGTGAGTCCGGTTCTGGCAAGACTGAAATGGTAATGTACATTAGCCACATGATGAATTGGCCGCTGACAATTAAGCAGATCAACAGCAATATTCGAGTTGATGAGCTTGAAGGTGAGCGCAGTCTTAATGGTGGTAATACAGGTTTTGTACACAGCGATTTGGTAACGGGATTTCGTAATGGTCACCTCATTCTTCTGGATGAAGTGGACAAAATCGATCCTGATACGGCAGCAAAACTTCACATGCCCATTGAACGTAAGCCCTGGTCACTCAGTGCTAATGGTGGTGAGGTTATAACTGCTAATGGCTACACGCGATTTATTGGTACTGCAAACACAAACATGAGTGGAGGCGCTCGCCGGTTCGTTTCTTCTCAACGTCAAGATGCAGCTTTTATAAAGCGGTTCTTGATAGTTGAAATGGTGAAGCCCGACAAAGTTGCTTTAACCAATGTGCTTACTAAACGATATAGCTCTTTGCCTTTTCAGGTCATTGAGAAGTTCGTAAGAGTAGCGATTGCAGTAAATGACTCTGGTACAGAAGACAGTGTGATGGATATTCGTCAATTAGTAGCTTGGGTTGGCACGTCGATGACGTTAAAAACCTTTAGTCTTCTTGACACTTTCAAAATAGCTTTTGCTTCTGCTTTACCTTTACATGTGGTCGATCTTGTTCTTCAAGCTATAGATCTTTCTCTTGGCGAAGACAAGGATAAATCGCTGGAGTATTTCACAGCAAAAAAGTCGAGTTAGATGGGATTTGTTATGAAACCTCTGATATTTGTATCTCAGAGTTATCCCATCTTGAATTTAGTGCGTTTTTAAGTACGGATGGTGCTGCTACCATTGCTATAGCAAAAAACGGAACTAATTTTACTGGACTTATGCAACTGAATAACGACTATTCTTTATTGTTTTATCATGATGGTAAAATAAATATGGAAGGTATAATTAAAGAAATGGAATTAAAAGGTTATATGTATCAGGGAGCAATGGGCAATGATGATGTTGCCGCTGAGTTTCCCGGTATTCTTTTAATTGCGCCAGAGAAGCTTTAATATCAACCCTATCGGGAAATCTTTCCCGTTGGGGAGGGTTTCCCCTTTTTTTTGGAGAAACCCATGACTTTAAATACTTCAATGCTTAACAAAGTATCTGCAAAACAAATCTCTGAGAATTTTGCAAAATCATATCCAGATTTACTGGAAGGTGCAGTTATAACAAAAATTGAAATAAGTGGCTGTCAAGGATCGCGTCGAACCGATAAAATCGATTTGTCTTATGATGGAGATGATATTACGGATCAAAAAAGCGTATCTAAAAGCGAAGTACGTTGGATTGACATAAAAGCCCTTAGCTTCAAAAGTACGATTACCAGCAGAATATCAACCCTTTGCTCACGCTTGTGCATCCGCTATAGCAATATGTGGATTTTACCAGTTTCCAGTATGGAAGAGTTTCTGGAAGGGGCCCAAGAGATTGAACGAGAGTTTCAGGCAGGTATTCAAAACGTTGTAGACAATTATGAGATGCATATTGAGGCTGAAAAAAATAGAAGCCCAAGAATGTCTTCTTTGATTGATCAGTTGAAATTAACTAAAGATGATTTCATAAAATCCTTTAGATTTAATATTGCTCACTTTATTCCTTTTACGCCTATTAGCGTTGAAGGTGATGAAACCCAGGACTACTATCAGGAACAATTGATAACAGATCTGGCAGAAGAAGCAATGAGGGTTTATGAAAAAATTAGTAAAAATAATAATTTGCGCTCAAGTACTATTGACCGACTGAAGCAAATGCAAAATAAGATCATTAGCTTCATGTTTATACATAAAGAGGCGGCAGTACTTGCAGAAGCTATAAAACACATAATGAATAATTTACCTAAAGGTGCCATTTCTGAACCTCGCGACGTTGCGGTGTTACAGCAGTGGTTTTATTTCATGAGTGATGCTTCAATGTTAAAGCGTATTATTTCAGGAGAGCAAAAGGTTACTGACTGGTTGGAATCTATTACCAGATCATTTAATCAAAGCTCACAAACAGAACCGAACGCGCTACAGAACACAGGTATTGAAGCTATTTTAGATTCAACAAATGTGTTTCAGGTTGAACCTGTCGTAGAGAACGATATAAAAAACAGCACGTTTTCAAACACTGATTCTGTAGCTGAACCTGAGAAATCAGTTTCGCAACAGGAAGACAATGCTGAAAATGGTTTTGATATCGAGCTCAAAGGCTGGTAACTGTTTGCTTTATTAAAAACCCCAGATGGGTACTTCACCATCTGGGTGAGTACCCCTTTTTTATAAAGAGGTATTCTATGAAATTAGATCTTAAATCATCGCCGCGCCATATTAAGCGTTTACAGAATATAGCAAAAGTCATTAGCGGCTTAGGCGATGTAAGAGTTGTAATAGACGACAATACCAAAGGACCGTATTTTGATCCTGTCAATAAAGTTTGTGTTTTACCAAACGGCGATTATAGCGATGATGACTTTGTCAGTCTGATTGAAGGTTTTACCTGTCATGAAGCTGGTCATGGTCGCTATACCGTCAGTGAGGTTTACAGTGACGCCTTTAATAGTGTTCTCATGTCATCTGAAGGGTTTACACGCTTCGATGACGGAATGAATGCAGAGTTTGAGAGCCTCGCTGAGAAACGTAAAGCTTATAGCAGGGCAAAACGTCTTACCGGGCTTATAAATCTGTTCGATGATGTACAGATGGAAGAGAAGGTTGGTAACGATTATCCGGATGCAAAGCGGCGGCTTGCAGCCACTTACGCACTGATGGTTAAAGCCGGAAGGATGACTCCTGATATATCTTCTCGTCCGGAAAATCCTGTCCTATTTATTGAGTGGTATCTGCTTAACTCATTGCGAGTAAAAGTCCTTCAGCAGGTAGGTCACAAAGAAACCCTCGATCCGTTTTTTGACTATGCCCAAAAGATACTTTCTCCAGTAATTTCTGATGTTGAGGAAATTTTTCATGATGCTCTTGGTTGTGAAAATACTCAGGGCTGTGAATCCCTTGCTCGTAAGACCCTGGCTCTTTTAGAGAGACTGCGGGATGAGGCAAAGGAACAACAGCAGCAGACAGAGCAGGAGGAGCAGGAGGCATATGATGAATCCGAGACCGATACCGATACCGAATCAGAAGATAAATCGCTTACGTCGACTGATAGTCGTGAGGATGATTCTGAGGACGATAGTGAAGGTCAGGCAGATACTTCCGATAACGCTGATCTTGCTCAAGAGGGATGTTCTGAGCCTTCAGAACTTGCTGAAGATAACGAGGGAAATAATGAACCCACCGGTGGCAATCCCACGGGTGATAACATTATTGAAGACGATACTGATGCGATTAACCCTTCCGAGAGTGAATCAGATGAAGCCAGTTCGACTAACGTTGAAGATGAAAGTAACTTTTCATCGGCTCAATGGGAGATACTGGCAGATTTGTTGGATGCCTTTCTTAGCAGTGATGAGGATAGCGAAGATTATCACGATGCTTTGGCTAAAGAGATTGAAGGTATTGCATCAAAAGTATCCGATGACGTGAAAGCCGAATTCGGTGCTTCTGAATGGGATATCCCTGATCTCCTTATCGATTTGAATGTTTACAATGAGGCTTTGTCTCTGAGTCATTCAATCGGTAGCGACTTGTCTGTTTTACAGCAGGTTAAAATGCGTGGCCGAAACAAAACTCATGAGCGTGGAATTACCTTCGATGGAAATCGATTAATTCTGTCACAAATGGGAGTTCGTGATGTCTTCAGAGCTCAAAGCGAATCTAAAAATAGAGGGCATGTTGGCCTCGTATTAGTTCGTGATATTTCAGCGTCAATGGCTAATGATGAAAGATATATTCATGCCATTAAGTCAGATCTTGCTTTATCGATGGCCGCTGAAAGTTTGTCAAAAATGCATGTCTCCAATATAGTTTTTCCCTTCAAGGAAAGTGAATTTGAGATTATCAAAACGTTTGATCAAAGCGTTGAGGAATCTCTATCGAAATTCACTCTTGGATGTAAGGGTTATTATACCCCTACGGGATCTGCTTTAATGGCAGCTGTTGATCTGTTACTTGACAGCCAATTCGATAGGAAAATAATTTTTCTTATAACTGATGGTTATCCGAATAAATCGGAATTTACTATCGTCGAAGTTATGGAAAAGGCTAAATGTAATGGAATAGAAATCGTTGGTGTTGGTATTAAGACTGATGAAATAATTGGTTTTGAAACGGACACTTTCGTAACAGTTGATGATACTTCTTTATTGTCTATTGAAGTCAGTAAGCTAGTTCATCAAATACTTTCTTAATAAACTCTACCCAATCGGGGCAAAAAGGCCCCGGTGGGTCTTTTTGCTCCATGAAGGAATAAGGAGCAAAATATGACTCAGATAAAAACTTACCGTGTAGAACATGAAAAAGTCGGTGCGATGCATAAAGTCCGTATTTTCGGACGTGTTGGTGAAGTTATAAGCAATGATAGCCCTCAGGAAAGAATCTTCCGCGAAGTCACTATAGCGGAGGGTAATAGCCAGCAGGCTGCGTTACTTGTAGATAACTACATACAGCGTCTTGAGAATAATGGCTTCACGACTGAAGCATAAATGTTGAGGGCCCCCGGGCCCTCTTTCTTAAATTCTGCGTTGTGGGTTTCTCCCTGTCTTCTGCACCGCAGAAGGCATTGAGAAACTCACAATGCCAGATAAGAGAGATCATCATGACTTATGCATCCCCGGCTCTTCGTCGTAAACCACAGGAAGTATCTGAACACTTTATTAAACTCGTTCATGCTCGAATTGCTGAAGTGTCTGGCTGGAAGTATATATTCGAAAGAATACCTGCTTTCAAAGACGCTTGTGCAAAAGCCCCGAGCCAGGTTCCTTGCCCGTTTACTGGCGCAGGGAAATCGAAGTTTCGTTTCCGGCAAAAAGACCTTTATACCGGATGTGCGATCCATAATGACTTTCCGGTAAATGAGTTTTGCGACGGAATTGATGTTCTGGCGAAATATTATGAATTAAGTAAAACGCAGACTTGCAAAAAGATTCTCTCAGATTTTTTCGGGATGGATCTGCATGCTCCGTTAACTGACGCCGACATTGAAAATGAACGACGCTATAAATCAGCAGTTCGTGCCACAGAAACTCTTGACCGAGAGGAAGTGGCAAAGCGAATGCGAAAACTTGATGTGATGTATCACTATACCGGTGAAATAAAGCCTAATACTCCTGTTGCTTTGTACCTCCGTAATCGTGGGATCTCCCGCTTACTGAGTCACTTACCAAAGGATTTAGGCTTTAATAACCGGATCTACTATTGGGATAAAGATAAGCAGAAATCGATTATCTATCCGGGAATGATTGCAATCTATCGTGACACCCGAGGTCGGCCTCTGACTATCCATAGAACATACGTAGACAAAAACGGTGATAAGGCACCTGTAGAAAATCCAAAGCTGATGATGAAGCCTCCTGCCGATATGACAGGTGGCTCAATTCAGTTGTTTGACCCTCACTATGATTCAGGTAGTTCGACCTGGACACTGGGAGTGGCTGAAGGGATCGAGAATGCGCTTTCTGTTGTAGAAGCGACTTCAACACCATGCTGGGCAGCCAGCTCCGCATGGTGCCTTGAAAACGTTACTGTTCCTGATTTTTTACTGCCTCCGCCGGATGTAAAATATATAAACTTTTATATCTGGGCGGATAAGGATATTGCTAACTCACAAGGCACTCGTGCCGGTATCGAAGCTGCTCAGCGACTTCAAAGCCGCATGGTTGAGTTTTTGGCTAAACGATATCCCGCATCAAAGCTGACAATTGAAGTCTTCGAACCAGCACAAGATATTCCTGATGGGAAAAAGGGTATCGACTGGAACGATGTTCTCCAGTTAACAGGGCAGGATGGATTCCCGATTCACTGGGCTCCTGAATGTCTTAATCAGCTGTAACAACGATAACTCCCCCGCATTTTGCGGGGGGGGTTATCTTATCAATATTATTTTTTAAATTGTATTGATAAGATAACCGCTTTCCTTCGTGATAATTACCTGCCTTTAAGGTCTTTTCACGGCTGAGATGCTTGCTCAGTTAAATAAATGTGCGGTACTACTGGCTATGGTCGGTTGTATGACATGGTTATTCCATAAACTATTAAAACCCATAACGGGAGTATTACCGTTATGGTGATGCTCGTCGTTTTACATCGGAGAGCATTTTAATGAATTTTCAAACTAACGAAGTTTTTAATAAATTTGCTGCTGTTATAAAATCGCGCATCGTCAATGAACCATCGTCATGCTATTTGCTGCATGATAATGAGATAGATATAACGATTTTGAAACATGGCATATTAGAAAATGACAGAAACCTGTTGTACGTAGTTCGTCCTTCAGGAACGTGTTTGTTGCGTTGTGACAAATATTTCTATCCGAAATATTATCTTCGTTGCCGTGGAGATTATAAGTCATTCATATATGTCCATCTTGATCTACATAGTGGTGAAGCTAAAGAAATCACATGGGAGCAAGCAGACGATATGCTGTCTAGTCCAGGAAAACCCCCATTAAAAGGAAATCTTGGACGATTTGAGTATATAAAAGTTGTGGTTGAGGACCTTCGTATTCGAGGTTACGCTGATTATCTTCCTGCGTATAATCTTGATGACCTTCGCCGTTTTGCCTTACAGGACGACCGCCCATCCCTTGTCAGATACATTGACAATGTAATGGCAACGGTCTGATTGGTTGCTAATTGATTTACATATTTTCCCTGATGGCCAACCTGCATCAGGGAGGCCTCAATAACGACTGGAGGCTGTATGAAGTTAGCTACGGACCTGGTAAAAGCTATTTTGATTAGAAATGGTGTTGAACCAGTAAATATAAGCGAATCATCTAAATTATCTTTGAAACAACCACTGACAGAACTTAAATTCAGTTTATATTTGCGAACTGAGCATTTATCTCACTTCCTACCCGGTTATGTTTATTCTATAAAAGAATGTCCACTGTCATATGACATCGGGATCGAAATTCAGAAAATCTTCGAAAGTTTACATTTGTTAAACGAAGAATTTGAATCCCTCGGTTTTGTTTCTGTATGGATAGAAATGCATCAAAGCATTTTTGAACAAAGTCGGTTTAAGAAAAGTAACTTTACTTTTCGGGAGGAAGAGGTCGAGCTTGCTAAAGGGCTTGTTTGTTCTCACAATTCACAAATAAGTAATGCGGCTTATTTCTGGCTTCAGCACTTTGAGGAGTTTATGATTTATGTTCGTAATAAGCTTATCGACCTCTTTCGAGAGGCCTATGACCTGATCCTTGGAATGCAGCAAGTATTTTTCATTCGGGAAAAGGAAGAGCTGTTGAAAACTATAAGTTATGGGGATGACCTGTATGAGGTGAAATTAATGGCGGCTGAGCTTTACTCTATCGAACAGAACTTAAAGTGTTCTGAATCGATAAGTACAAAATCTCAAGCTTCGGCATATATTAACCGCATCCGTGAGTTTGTGCGTTCGGGGTGGAGGCAGGGCTATATAGTCTGCCATCATAAGCGAAGTAATCAAATCTCATCATTGTCATTACCGATGTACTTGAAAGATACGTCAGGCCGAAGTGCTCGAAAGCGAGTAAAACGTCTTATATCTTCTACAGTTTGTGGTAGAAATAAAGATTTAGGTCTTACAGATTTTTAATTAAATTATACCCATGTGGGGATCACACCCCATATGGGAGTGATCCCTTTTTTATTGAGAGAGGATCACATGAAAATTATCGAAAAAATCATTAATGCCTTTTTGGTTGTTCAACATAAAAAAATACAGGTTAAAAACATTACATTTTTAGACAATGGGCAGGGCATGTTCTCTGGTATGTCTTTTGATGCTGATGTTTCACTGGAGTTTATGTATGAATCAGCAAAAGCATATAGTTCTTGTTTCTGTGATATTCCCTTTCCAGGTTTTGAAGATGCAAATCTGGAGGAAATTACGAAATTTCAATTAGATGCTTTGAAGCAAAGAAAGAATCATTCTTTCATTGTTAACCATTTGAGGTTTCCTATAGTTTTAAGGGAAGGGTGCAAAATCGAAAGAGGAGAAGTCTATTCAATTTCGAATTGCACTTATAATAAAGAAAGATTGCAGTATCTTTTTTCTCAGGATATTTACGGTAAGTTGTATAATTCCTTAGAGAAAGAATTAAGCTCGTTTTTCTCATTTATCAATGTTGAGGTGCACGAGTTGTTAAAAGATGCTGTATGCTTTGCATTAAAAATCCTGAATAAGATATCTTTGGATACACCTGAAAGACTTATTAAAGCTTTTAATTATCGTGACTGGTATTGTAGTTACGATGTTGAGCTTTTTAGGAAAGGCTTACCTGGTCATATTCTGGAAGAGCTCATTGCTCCAGATATCTTACTTTCAGACCTTAACGGTTGTAGAAAAATACTTAGAAATGCAAAACGATTTCTAAATGGACATACAAAAACCAATTGTGTTTATATTAAATATGAATGGTGGTTGGGGCCTGTGGATACCTCACACTCAGCTAAGTTGATGTCTGACAAAGAAATTAACAACCGAAGTGACTTGAAGAATTTTTCAAAGGTCTTTTTCAAAGAGTGTTTAAGTTCTGGTAAGTCGGAATATGAAAACCATCTTAGTGAAAAAGAACATGCGCTTCGCTACAATTATTAATTAAAATTATTTTCTCCCATAGGGATTTCTCCCTTTGGGAGAAATCCCTCTATTAAGAGGGTATTTAAATGAATGCGATACAAAAGTTAGTTGAATCTATTCTTGTTAAAATGGGTTTTGTTGGCGCTGTAGTGGAAAATATATATTTGGATTCAAAACCATTTCGGCATATTCGATTTGTGGCTGATATTCCAGTAATATCTTTTCTACCTCATTTGGTGAAATATCTTAAGGGCGCAGACCATCTTTACTGTGGTAACGATGATTTGCATCCTCTTTTCATTTATTTTTCCGAAGCGGCTACATTAAAAGCAGGCCCTGTAAATCTCGCGAACTTTCGTTTTGAAGTTTCTATAGCTTCAACTCATTTACGACTGGTCTCAGAGAAGCCTGATTTGCTTATCAAAGGATTTAACCGGGATAATCTAGAATACGTTTATTACCGCTCAGATTTGGCCTCTAAGGATCTTATACTAGGCCTTGTTGAACACGGTTCTCCTTTCATAAAACATCTACATGGACTTATACAAAAGCGAATTTTAAACGAGTTCTCTCTGATTTTTTCTGTTCTTGAAAAGATTTTAGAAAGCGCGAAGCCACAAATTCTTGCTTGCTTCCATAGTGTTGATTATGAAATGAACGTAAAAATAATAGCCGAAGCTATACCTGAAACTGTATCTAATCAGATAGTCACATCTGATTATATAGTTAATTCTATATCAGATGCGGACAAGTTTATAAATCATGTTCGTCGCTATTTAGCAGGCAGGGTAATGAAGAGGCGGATATACGCTGAATTAGATGTTTGTGAAGAAACATCAAATATTTCACTAGTGAACTTAGGATGCTTTACGTCTCCTCTGCTCGTTACGGAATATCAAATGTTTAAGCCACACTCTTCAGGGTTATATCGAAAAGCTATAAACAACTCCTTAAAACAGTTCAAACCAGAAATGCATGTACCTTCTGAAGAACTCTTTTATAATTAATCTAACCCATCCGGGAACTTGCTTCCCGGTGGGAAGCACTTCCTTTTTAGTCATGAGGTAGTGTAAATGTTTAAAGAATCTGACCACGTGGAATTTGTTAGTGCCTTTCTTTATCAAAATTTAGGCCTTAATGTTCCCGCTGACGATATAACCGTTCAATTATCTGATACTTCGTTCGACAAAGTAACCTTTGATTACGATGTAGATATCGATAATTTAAATTGTATGTTGGATCTCTACATATCTGAACTAATAAAGCACAACGCATCTTACTCCGATTCTATTCTTTTGAAACAAAAAATAATTTATTTTCTTGGAGTATTTAAGAATTTCGGATTTTTTACGTTTGATATTCGCGGATATAGTAATACTTTAAGCCCAGTTAAAGTTATTGATATTGTTTCAATGATTATTAATGACTGTGAAGAGTTATCTAAAGCTAATTCTTCTACTGATGCTATAAGAAATCTTTATCTCGATAAAATGAAGGTGGATGGGAAAGTGTTAGTTGCGAAATTTGCACTTAAACAGTTTTTTCATTCCGACTTTGGTGACTTTATCTCATTTGTCGAGAAAAGAATTACAGATTGTCTTAATGAAACTTTAAGGATTATCAAAGCTGTTGAACATGGCTTTGTACGTGTTGGGCAGCATAAGATTAATCGCCGTATTAATGATGACTTATAGTTATGCATTGATTTCAATACTGATGATTATCCGGCAAATATGCCAGATATATATATTAAGTTTAACGATACATTTGATGGGAACGGGGCGTTATATTGTGACAATGATGCCCTCATATCCCTCTATACCGATGTTGCTTCAATTATCAATGTGCCGGTGATGATGGAAGTAAGATTGATCAATAAAAGAGGGCGTGTTGTCTGTGATTCTTCGCATTCAACTTACGTATCTCTCGAAAGTAATGACCGATACAGAGTAACTGATCGCACATTACTAATAACTGAAGCTTTTGACGATTTTCGTAACGCGTCTCAATGATCCTTTTGCTTCAGTCCAAAAAAGTAACTTTGGTTGGCTGAAGACACTTGTCTATGACAATGTAAAATCTGTCGCTGGCATCTTCTTTTAGCTTAACCAAACTTTTATCTAACCCAGTGGGGAAGTCGCTTCCCTTCTGGGGCACTTCCTCTCAAATTTGAGGTAGTGTATATGACACATTCATCTGATGATAAAAACTATGTCCGAGCAGTTCTGAGCTATCTTGGCATAGATTTTGATGAGGCGGATATAGTATTAAGTGTTTGCCATTGTCAAAGTGACGAGCTTTCTTTTACCTGTAATATCAAAGCTATTGAACTCAAGAATGCTGTTGATTTATATGTCGATAGTATCTCTGAGAATGAAATAGAAGCTTTAAACAGAGAATCTTTAAAATCTCGACTCTGTTACTTTCTTGAGGTGTTTGACGCAGTCTCTGGTCAGTACCTTGAGATTTCAGGAAAACACTTTGCAACTAGCCGTTTTGAATATGATGATGTTTGTAGTGAAGTTCTTAGCATGTCTAATGATGTTTCTCAGTCGAAAGGTTATGACCGGGATGAATATAACAGACTGATGCAGGTTGATGGTCAGGTTATGATTGCCCGTTTTGCTTTGCAACAGTTCTGGGATACTCATTTTATTGGACTAATAACATTTGTATCTGAGTCTATAACATCGAGCCTCTATAAAGCTTATGAAACTTTTAGTGATATAAGTTTGGCTTGCTATAAACTGAGTGAATATTCTTATTCACGCTCTATCAACAGTGAATTGACCCTTAATATTTCACTTAAAGAAAATGACTTCTGTGAGGACCTATCTGATTGCTATATGGAAGATGAGGCTTTACCTTCTGGTAGGGTAATTTCTCGACGCAACAATGACTCCATAATAAGTATTTATGAGAGCTATGCTGCGGCTTCTTATATTCCGATGATTGCATCTTTGGAAGTCGTTGATGAATACGGCGAAGTGGTTACTGACCTCTGCCATACCGTTTATGTTTCAGAGTTAACCGGTGGGCGGATTAAAATCCACGACCGTAATGACTTAGTATCTGAAGTTTTCGATAACCTAAGAAATTTAAATCTTGCAGTTGGAGATTCAGTTTCACAAGCTGCTTGATTCTTTCCCTGATTTTGATTTTTTCTCACATACTCTTATGGCACGGTTTCCGTGCCTTTTTTTTGCCTCGCTTACAAGCGTCTACTCCTCTTCTACCTATCCCACCTTACATCACCACTTAAAATCTATCTTTCTAATTCCATTATCCTTTTCGTAGCCTCTAATGCTCTGGTATGAACATACTCTTTAAACTCAAAAAAGTGCTATTAACGAAAAAAAATCCCTAAAGAGATTTGTATACTGTTCTCAACCAAGGAGAGCTCATGAATGAACTAAAATCCAAAAACGAGAACAGTACCAAAAGCAACTTTCCCCCGGTTGATAATCAGTTTTGCTTTTACCATGTTGATTTCAGCATAGAACGACTACTTTCAACGGCCGAGGATCTCCAGCTTGAGTACATCTTCCAGAAACCTGGAAGTGAAGTAAGAAAGGATTTGGTTGAGCGATTCGAACGTGGAGAGCGCTTTGTTACAGCTTCACACTGTGACAATTTCTGTGAAATCCTTGGTTGTCAAGGCCATCAGGAAAATGCATAAACCCATAAACCTACATTTCCACTTTTAAGGATGTTCACTAAAGAATGATTGGAGAAAGTATTTTTGACTGGGTAATTTACGGAATATCCATTTTGATATTTGCCTCAGCACTAATTGAAGGAAAGACAACTCGCTACCCAGCACTTTTTTTCTATGGGAGTTTAATTTTAATGTTAATCCTGATAGTTGCTGGAGGCCTTAACTGGTGGTTCTACAGGTCAAAATATGGCGCAGTAATCGTTATCTTCACAGTGGTCTCTTTACTGATGACTCGATTCCGCCTGGTCATATATAAATTAAGATTAAGAAAGTTAGTTTCAGAAATCAGATTTCGTATAAAAACGGGTTTTCGTATAATTCTTGTTTTGTCGGATAATGAGGATGAGCGTAATGTTCTGCTGTCTATGCTTAGCAACGTATTGCCAGAGCAAACGCTTATTCACACGCGTGATGCTCTCGGACCTCATTCAGAGCCTATCCTAAAAGCTCTTGAGCTACATCATCAACAGGGAACAGGTTACATACTCGTCTGTGAACAACAAATCTCAGCGCGTACGTGGTTGAGTATCGTAGAAAATGGGAAACCTGATACATCTATAGCTGTTAATTTTCATTCGATCCCAGAAATGGAGTGATTTTTCAATGAGTAGAACCGTTTCACAAAGTGTCACAGAAGATTGTCTTTTTGATACCCGCACACAAGTCAGATTACAACTAAGTCGAAGCGTTCATAAAACGCTGGCATCTGCTAAAGAAATTTTACAGGGAAGGGGGGTTGATTCGGTCTCTATTGAAGATCTTGTGCGAGCCTGTCTTGAAGAGAACCAGCCAATTGATCTAGCCTCACTTTACCTTGAAAATCTCTTAAAACAGAAAGGTACCAGCATTTGCGATTTTTAGTGTTTTCAAACCTATTAGATAAAATGCCGGTTGTGTTTATATAACATCAATAATTTCATGCAACAGGTAAAACATGAGTACTCAAAAGCAACTTTCCAGAACTACCGGCACTGAACGTATGTTTAAGGAAGAGCTGGCGTT
This sequence comes from Enterobacter sp. 01-M-03-SI-ECC, assembly GCF_047530215.1. Lineage (NCBI taxonomy): Bacteria > Pseudomonadati > Pseudomonadota > Gammaproteobacteria > Enterobacterales > Enterobacteriaceae > Enterobacter > Enterobacter sp. 01-M-03-SI-ECC. The sequence continues at coordinate 4,597 of NZ_JBLKDA010000041.1, read as the reverse complement.
ATCCTTAATTTGTTGGGTTTTCACCAGTCCTTTTACCAACTGGACCGATAAAGTCTTCAGTGGTATTGAAGTTCCGTCTGAAGGACCGTCATCATTACGGGGTGAGACAGAAAAATTCTTTCGTTTTGTCGTTAATGAAGAAGGCTACGACGCAGGAAGGGCTGCTATTGGTCTTGACCTATGTTGTTTTTCACTTCCGTTGTGTTTGTTCCCGGACGCTGCCCTGTCTGAGGAAGAGGTTATGAGTAAGTTAACCGGAGAAGTTATCCATGGAATTCTTCTTTCCTTACCTGAGTTTATTGATATGCCAGAAGTGCTCGCTTACCAGGTCAGGGATGAAATTCTTGCTTTTAACACTCGCTGTGGAGACGGGATCTTTCATGGTTGGAACACGGCTTCAGAATTGTGGAAGTTTGAAATCTTTCCCCGCACCACCATCATGATGCAGCATACTTCGGCAATACATTAAAATTAGGCGGGGCAGAATGCATAAAAAACTTTTTCTTCTCGAATGGAAACCCTGTCAGAGCCGCGTATGGGCCGGTTGGATGGCCCTGTGGTTGACTATCAGTTTTCTGATGTTATCTGCCTTGCTTATGACAGATCATCTCCTGAACAAAGTCATCCTGCCGCCAACATGGTTGTTGATCTGGTTTTCGCCAATGCTGGGGTTTTTGATAAAAGTTCGCGTCGTCGAAACTCAACATTTCCTGGAGCATGACCTCTGTGTTGCAGGTTTCTCTTTTTACCGCTGGAAGAGGTTAGTTTCTCCCGGGCTTTGGTCAGTTGACTGTATAAATGGTCGTTTTCGCCTCAATCGGATCACCCAGGTGGGTAAGACTATCCACTATCCATGGCGTCTCCATTATCATCCTTTGTTCATGAGCCCTATCGAACATAAATCGCATGCTGTGAAAGCTGTTTCAAAATGACTTCTTTAGAGGTTTACATGACATTTATGTTCTGCAAGGTCAGCCTGGGCAGCAAAATTGATTGGAAATAACATGAGCCTGGAGAAACGTATGAGTTATGACGATTTGCCCTATTTTCGTGACCAGATTCTGGAACGCATCGACTCGCTCAAGTGTTTTCTTTCGAACACCCCCCCGATGATGGCAAACCTGATGACTGTCTCCACCGTATCTAGAACAGAAGAGCGCTTGAAGCAGGTTAAACCCATCAGGGTTAGTATTAAAGACGATGCTTCGGTTGAGGAAATTATTCAGGCACTTACTGACATCTGTGTGGATGACATAGAGTCATTAAGTCATGATTCCACCAAAGTAACCACTAAATACCCGGGTCTAATCATTGTCCCCGAAAGAGCAGATCTTCTCGAAAGCTTGATCACTTCTATAAACGAAGCAAAAAATGATTTTGCTGCGGCAATGAGGCGTATCGATAATAAAAAGAATGTCCGTTTTGATAAAGTGCACAAGAAGCTCCCGGGCCTTGTCGCTATGCACTCAACAAGAAATATCCTTTTCATCAAGTCCCAGCTTAAAAAAGTTACTTTTTCATGGCGGCTAAACCGAAACCAGGAAGTTAAAACAGCAGAGCAACTTGTGAGTTTGTTGGAGCGCAGGAGAGCCTCAGAAGTAAAAAATGTAGCAACTACCAATTTGAATGTCGTGTCTAATATCGATAAGGCTTTACACCGTCTTGAATTTCACCCACTGAAGCAGGGCGAATCTTATCGCCTTTGTCGAACTAACTCTTTCCCTGTTCCGATTGCTCACATTTTTGCATTTAGGCCTGAAGGGCAGGAACGAAACGGGAATAAATATGCTGAGACTGATTATTCAGTAGTAAAAGCATCCTTGCCCATTTTCGCAGCAGGCAACATACCTCAATTAAAAACGCTCTCTGACTGGGCTCCTGAAAACAGCCAGGGTCCGTCCAACCAACGGAAGCTGAGCCTGAAATATACAGAACTCGTGCCGGGGGCTGAGCTGGGCATTTTCATTGTCAGCCCCGAAAATTAAGGAACAACAATGCAATGGATTTCCACAGCCAGCCAGAAAATCGATGAGCGTCTCTATCGTGTCTGCGTCTGGGTAAAAAAATATCACGCTGATGCGATTAACCGCGTTGTGCTAACCGTTGATCTAAGTAAAGCCCGACATGACCCTGACGAGGACCAGGTAAGAGCAGAGCTGCTGTGCGGCCATTATTTTTTGCTTCGTAAGGAAAACGCTTCGAACTCTGCGCCTGACGATCAAAAGTTTGCTTTCCTGCCTGACGGGCGCAATCTGTGTTGGCAGACCGCAACCCCGGTGCTTCAGCATCTCCTACTCAATAAAAACGTTCCTGAGTCGCTGAGGTTGCTTACGGACTACATACATATGCGTCTGGCCAGGCTGACAATGGTACCTATGTCCGGAACCATCATGAACGAGGCTCTGCTGGACAGCATCAGCTGGGTTAAGGTGGATTTGACCTACTTCTGGCAGTACGAACAGCTCAGCTCTCATCTGGGACCCATCCAGATAACCCACAAGGCACTTGTACGCTTCGGGCACCTGGCAAAGAATGATGAAAACTCCAGTGCCATAAGAATTCTGCGTCAGCGTCTGTCTTCAGAATTCTTACAAGAATTTCAGATGGCTGAGGATGAGCTAAAGCGCAAACAGTCGTTGATGGGCACCATGGACGTGAAAATGCTGTTTCATGCTCATTACCCCAGCCAGAAGATGCTGGTGGCTCGATATAAAAATGGTTGGGTAATGGTGGATTGTTTTCTGTTTCACCATACCAAACCTAAGAAAAAAGCAAAAAACAAAACTACTGTGGCTAAGCCTCAACTTAAACAGACTAAAAGAGAAGGGAGTGAAAATGGAACTGGGCATTATGGTGTGCATCGTGTTGTTACTCTCAGTGGCGGCGGCGTGGATCAGTAATAAGACAGTTGATTTGCTCGAAAGATTCTATTTCAAGCGTCCGCTGAGCATGGAGTACGCGGCATGGCTACGTGTAATGTGTGCAGGCTTGTTATTAGTTTTTATTCAGGTTGCTCCCCAATTTACACTCCTGTATACCCTTAAACTTGTCACGCTTATTAATCTTGGAATCCAGACAATGAAATTAAATGGCGTGTACAAATATAAAAGGACGGGAATTTTGCCTCCGGGAGGGGCACTCTCTAATCTCACCAGACTTAACCCGTTCAAGAAAAAATAAAGTTATGCGCCCGTGAGGGCGCTATTCATCAAAGGCATTTCGCATAAGCTTGATCATGGCTTTTTTACCAGCTTCAATATTGCGAATGTAGCGCATAACCATTTCTTCATTCGACCAGTTCCCCATTTCCATAATCTGTGGTAGCGAGTAACCTTCAATATCCAGCTGTATCGCACCGCCTACACGAACGCTGTGCCCTGTCCAGTAACGGGTTTTAGTCTCATTTGGATAAAGCTCATTCCACATTTCTTTAAATGCCCGTAAAAGGGAATTTTTGCTGAGCATACCGGCATCGTCCACAGTGTCTTCCTCATCTTCATCGTTCAGAAGACTTTGTTTAGCACGGTAGGGCAGGTTATGCCGTTTAAGAAGCTCAGATAGCTCATTCCCTTTACTCCGAAGCTTCCAGCCGGGTGGCATATAGCCTGTATCATGGAAATTTACGGCCTGGAAAAGGTATTCATCCGGATGACTGTGCTGATCCATTTTCACAAGGTTCATCAATCTCAAGAGGCAGTTAGTTAACTGACGTGTCAGCCGGTAGGTAAGAAGTGTACTGATGTTCGTTTTTGTACGGTATACCGTCAGGTTAAATTCACCGGTCATACTATCCAGAGACAGATCTTTCAGACGTATACGGCGAATTTCGGATGAACGGAGCAGTGTTTCAAAGCCTGTCCAGATCAGGCACAGGTCACGAAGCTTACGAACTGAGTTTGTAGTACTGCGTAACTTTATCAGAGCCTTGAGATCGCCAATAAGAAAGGGAGTTGCCTGTTTAGTCGTCTTTCGCTTCCGGGCTTCCGATTGTTTTAAGGCTTCCAGCATGTACCATGCTTCAGACGTAATAATCCCGGGCAGGTTAAGCCCTTTTTTATGGATACTGTTTAAGGCCTGAAGACAGCTGTTTATGCTGCTTCGTGACAATTTGCCTTCAAGATGCCCCATAAACGCCAGCAGAGCTTCCTCAGACACGGGGAGCGAACTTACTGGCCAGTCTGTATGCAACCGGGCATTCGCCTGATACCATTCGTTCCATACTCGTAGCCAGTGCAGATAGGTTTTAGCTGTGTTGTATCTCAGATGGGAAAAGTAACGGATCAAGCGTGAAAGCTGTTTATCATGGTTGCCGAACGTTTCCAGCTGCTGATGCAATTCGCTTTCCGAAAACTGTCTGATCACTGATTGATTCTTCATCCTGCTCACCGGGATACACTGGTTTTATTTACAGTCATTTTAGCACTCATGTACCTGGTTATGAACAGGGTGGAAACAACGAAAAAGGTTGTGAAATCGGGTAATGACTCCAACTTATTGATAGTGTTTTATGTTCAGATAATGCCCGATGACTTTGTCATGCAGCTCCACCGATTTTGAGAACGACAGCGACTTCCGTCCCAGCCGTGCCAGGTGCTGC